>JBGCDD010000122.1:0-2760 GCA_045105075.1 Sedimentitalea sp.
GGCACCGTCAGGCGCAGGGGCTTCATGCAGCCTTCATTCATCGGGATGTTCGAACCGACCAAGGTTCGAAAGACATACAGAACGACCGCGCGGCAGATCGACAGCGGAGCGTTGTAGTTGAACTCGTCTTGCGGCGAAGTACCTGTGAAATCGATTTCAGCTGAACGGGTGGCTTTGTCGACCGCGATCTTCACGCTGATCCGGGCCCCACGGTCCAGCGGATAAGAGAAGGCGCAATCATGCAGCACATCCAAAACGCGGCGCACGCTTTCTTCGGCGTTGTCCTGAACATGGCCCATGTAGGCATGCACCACATCAAGGCCGAACTGGCGGGTGATCTTTTGCAACTCGCGCTCGCCCGTCGCGTTGGCGGCGATTTGGGCGGACAAATCGGCCATGTTTTGATCTAGGTTGCGGCAAGGGTACTTGGCGGATGACAACAGGTCCCGCGTTTGTTGGTCCTGTAGCACGCCCTGTTTCACAAGCAGGAAGTTGTCAATTAATACACCTTCTTCGTCGATGTGGCGGCTGTCGGGTGGGGCCGAACCCGGCGTGGTGCCGCCGATATCCGCGTGATGCCCGCGGGATGCGACGGTGTAGATGATGTTTTCGCCAGCGTCGTCAAAGACAGGTGTGATCACCGTGACATCGGGCAAATGCGTGCCGCCATTGAACGGATTGTTCATCATAAACACATCACCGGGGCGAATTTTACCCGCGTTCTGGGACAGGATTGAGCGCACGGAGCCGGACATTGACCCAAGATGGACAGGCACATGGGGTGCGTTGGCGACCAGATCACCATTGTGGTCAAAAATGGCACAGGAAAAATCGAGCCGCTCTTTGATGTTTACCGAATAGGCCGTGTTGGCCAGCGTTGCCCCCATCTGTTCGGCGATGGACATATAAAGGTTGTTGAAAACCTCAAGCATCACTGGATCGACGGATGTACCAATGGCCTCGGCCCGTTCAAGCGGCACAATGCGGCGCAGCACTAGGTTGCCGCCTTTGACACATTCGGCCTGCCATCCGGCTTCGATGATGTTGGTGCCGGTGGGTTCCGTCAAAATCGCAGGGCCAAACACTGTGTCGCCGACAGCCATGGTCGTGCGGTTGACGAGGGGAACATCGGACCACGCGCCACCGGAATACATCTGTGCCGTTTGGGCGTCTGCGCCGGCGTTGATCGTGTCGGGCAAAGTCACGGCTTCGCCGGTGGCGCCCACAGCCTCCGCTGTGAGCAGGTCGATAATAAGGTCTGCATTCTCGGGCACGAACCCAAAGCGGGTTTTGTGGGCCGCGTTGAAACTGGCCGTCATCTGTTCCGCCGTGCCGAACGGCACGTCCAATGTCTGATGCGCGCCATCTGTGCGGATGTGGGCCGAGACGATGGTGGTGATGTCCGCATCAGAGATGCCCTGCGCTCGGACGTCCTGTTCTGCGGCTCCAACCAATTGCGCCAGTGCGGTTTGCGCCGCGCCTGTGTCGTCGATCGATCCCGCAAACTGGTGTTCGTGAATGGATCGCACATCGGCCAGTCCCATGCCAAATGCAGACAAAACGCCCGCGAAAGGATGGATAAAGATGCTTTCCATCCCAAGCGTATCGGCCACAAGGCATGCATGCTGTCCACCTGCGCCGCCAAAGCAGTTCATCGTGTATTTGGTGACATCATAGCCGCGCTGAACACTGATCTGCTTAATCGCATTGGCCATGTTTTCCACGGCGATCCGCAGGAAGCCTTCAGCGATTTCCTCGACGGTTTTGCCGGTGCCAATTTCGGCCTTCAGATCATTAAATTTGGCGCGCACCACATCTGCATCCAAAGGCTGATCGGCATTGGGGCCGAAAA
Organism: Sedimentitalea sp.; assembly: GCA_045105075.1. Taxonomy (GTDB): domain Bacteria; phylum Pseudomonadota; class Alphaproteobacteria; order Rhodobacterales; family Rhodobacteraceae; genus JBGCDD01. The sequence goes on from JBGCDD010000122.1 coordinate 1,853, forward strand.
CCGATGGGAACTGACTGGGTTGCAATTTTCCAAGCAAGACGTTGCAATCTGTCACCGTCAAAGGCCCGCCACGGCGGTAGGCGGCCGGGCCGGGGTTGGCACCGGCACTTTCAGGTCCCACTTGCATCCGCCCATCGCGATAGGACAGGATCGACCCGCCGCCCGCGGCAACGGTGTGGATGGACATCATCGGCGCGCGCATCCGTACACCGGCGACTTCTGTTTCGAACGAGCGTTCAAAGTCACCTGCGTAGTGGCAGACATCGGTGGACGTGCCCCCCATGTCAAACCCGACCAAACGATCAAACCCCAAATCAGCCGCCGTGCGCACCATGCCGACAACGCCACCAGCAGGGCCGGACAGGATCGCGTCTTTGCCTTGGAAGCGTCCGGCGTCTGTCAGACCCCCGTTTGATTGCATGAACATCAGACTGTCACAGCCGCCTTTGCCAGCGTTCAGGGCTGATGCGACCTGATCAATATAACGGCGCAGGATCGGGGACAGATAGGCATCCACCACCGCCGTATCTCCGCGTGATACCAGTTTAATCAGGGGGCTCGCCTCATGGCTGAGCGACACCTGAGTGAACCCGGATTGGCGGGCCATATCGCCTAACCGTTTTTCGTGATTGGTGAATTTGTAGCCATGCATCAAGGCGATCGCGACAGAGCGGTACCCTTCCCCATGGGCCCACGACAGGGCTTCTTGGGCTTTGGTCGTATCCAGAGGATTGATGATCGTGCCGTCAGCCGCCACGCGTTCATCGACTTCGATAACGTCTTCATAGAGAAGCTCCGGCAGCTTGATGTTCAGCGCAAACAGGTCAGGTCGGTTCTGATAACCAATCCGCAAAAGATCACGCAGACCTTTGGTAATAAGCAAAACCGTGCGCTCCCCCTTGCGTTCA
>JBGCDD010000123.1:0-7395 GCA_045105075.1 Sedimentitalea sp.
GCTCGAGGCTCAGTTGGTTTGTCAGCCCCACCAACGCGTGTTTTGCGGCCGTATAAGCGTGGAGTCCTGACAGGCTGGGGCGCAGGCCCGCGCCCGAGCTGATGGCTACACTCCGACCATAACCCTTTGTTTTCATTCCCCCAACCAGCGCTTGGGTCAGATAACGCGTGGCATCGACATTGATGGCAAAGATGGCCCGCCAGGCGGCGGGGTCCACGTCTTCCAGCGGCGTGCCAGTCTGGCCCCGAACGCCACCTGCTGCATTGACCAGAATATCAGGCGCGCCGTGATTTGTGCGCAGCTGCGCGACCATTTCTTGCACCGCGTCGGGATCACCCAGATCGGCGGCGATTGCTGGCAAGCCAAGATTTTCGGAGGCGTTCTGCAAGGCCTCACCGGGCAAATCCGTCACGACAACCTGTGCGCCATCGCCCGCCAAACGGGCCGCAATTGCGGCACCGATGCCGCCCACAACCCCGGTCACCAAAGCCGTGCGCCGGGTCACGCCAGCACCTTGGTCAATTCGTGAAACGTGTCGCTGGACATATCGCGCCGCCCCTCTTCGATGTCGTGGATCAGCGCAACGAGGCGGTTCAAAAGCGGCGCGTCAATGCCATGACTGGCGGCAATTTCAGCGACGGCGCCCACCTGCGGATCCACTTCGGTCTTGCGTTTGCGCACCGCCAGATCGCGGTAAATGCCAGTGTGGGTTTTGGCGGTTTTTGAATTGAACTCAGCCAGGTCCGCCAAGCTTTGCAAGGCGGCGGCGTCGCTGGCGCCGGGCATAAAGGCGGCAGGTTCAAAACCGTTGAACGGCTTGGGGTCGACCCCTTCGGCCACTGCGGTCTGCATCACTTCGCGCGCCAAACCCATCAGAGCGGGACCGCGTTTGGGATCAGCAAAGTTTGCGGTCATGCTGTCGCGGGTCAAAGCGGTGGCAAAAAGCATCGCGCCATAGCCCATCTTGCCCCAGAGATAAGCCCAGATGTCGGGCGTCAGAACCGCATTTGGCTCAAAGATCTGCAGCAATTCAAACATCTCGCGGGTGCGCGCGCGGCTGGAGCCGTCAATCTCGCCAACCACAACCGCGCCGCGATTGCCGAACAGAATGCGCCCCGGTTCGATCCAATCGGCACCGTAATTCACAAAAGCGCCCATGGTCCTGTCGGGCCCAACGTGGCGCGCAATGTCGCGTTCGTTCAGCCCGTTCTGCGCTGACAACACGAACCCGTCCGGCGCAAGATGTGGCTCTAACTGGGCGAGCGCGGTGCGCGTTGCCTGCGCTTTCACCGCCAGAACGATGCGACTGTAGCGCCCGCTCAGCTGATCTGGTGTGACGCAGGGCACAACCTGCGTAAATTCCTCGACCGGTCCTTCGATTGTCAAACCGGTGGTGGCGCAAGCGGTGGCGTGATCGGCGACGATATCCACCATCAACACGTCGATGCCAGCGCGCGCCCAATAAGCGCCCAGGATCCCGCCGATGGCGCCGGCGCCCCAGATCAGAACCGGTTCAGCCATCTTGCAGCGCGGCCCACGGCCCAATCAGCGCGGCGCGGGTTTCGGCCACACCCACATCCCAGATGGCTTGCATCTCGGCGTCGGGTCGCTGCCATGGGCCACCAAACGACCCATCGCCCAAAATCTGACGCACCTGATTGGGCGGGCAGGCCTTCATCATCGCCATATCCACACTGGGTTTTTCGCCCTCTGGCGCGGTGACATGGGCCAGCCGGGTCCAGGGAAAATTCTCCATCCAGTTGGCATGCGATCCCGAAGTGTCGATCGATTGGATTTTGGCCCAGGTTGCCGGCGCATTCCACCAATTGTGAAATTTGATCGAGCAATCCGGGTGGTCGACCATCAGCTCTTGGGCCAAAGCGCCGACCGGGTTGTTGCCACCATGGCCGTTGACGATCAGGATCTGGCGAAACCCGGAGCGGCGCACCGAGGCCACAACATCGCGCAACACCGCCATCAGCGTTTCAACTTGCAGGGAAATGGTGCCGGGATAGGCAGTGAAATAGGGCGCAAGACCGTAGGGCATGACCGGGAACACCGGTATGTCCAGCGGTTCGGCAGCGTCCACGGCGACCTTTTCGGCCAGGATCATATCGACGCACAGCGACAGTTGCGCATGCTGCTCGGTCGAGCCTATGGGCAGAATGCAGCGCGGATCACGTGCGGCTGCGGCCTCGACGTCTTGCCAGTTCATGTTGGCTATCTTCATTGCGTCTTCCCTTTACCGCGTGTTGTCGCCTGGATCATGGCATCGGTTGGCATTTCATCGGCCCAGTCCTCGGCCCCCATCACAACTTTGGACATCAATTCAAACAGCATCTGGCGTTCGCCATCCGACAGCGCCTTGAGCATGCGTTTTTCCTGCGCTTCAAAAGCGGGGCGGGTTTCATTGAACAACGCCCAGCCCTTTTGTGACAGATGCAGCGCCTGTTTGCGCCCCCCACCGGGCGCTTTGGCGCGCGCATCGATCAGACCCATCAGCTCAAGCCGTTTGATCGCCCGGCTGAGTGTGTTTTTGGGAAACCCCGACGTGCGTGAAATGTCCCGCGCGCTGCCACCATCGGCCAGCGCCAGTGAATAGAGCACCACATATTCCGGCCGCTTGAGCCCGTAACTGTCCTGCACCCAGGTATAAAGCGGGCCATTATAGAGCAACGCCAGATAGTTGATCCGAAACGTGAACGGGCAGGGGTTGTCCCAAAGCTTGGCGGTCAGCATGTCCGGCGCCTGGTTCTTGTCGGGAATGCTGAAGTCTTGGGCAATCGTTATCTGCGGATCTGACATATTCCGAACGATCCTTTGGTCGACAGGGATGAGTTCCAAAATGAACTTGACTGGGATAATATCTCGCCACATTGTGAATTTGCAAGTTCCAAATGGGACTGCAAAGGAATGAGAACGAACCGATGAGGGTTGCTGTCTCCTCCATCAACGGGAAGGTAAAATCATGACGTACCGGAAGTTTCTAATGCCTCTGGCGGTGACGCTGGGCCTGACTGCGGCGGGGGCTGCCTCGGCGGACACGCTGACAATGGGTGTGCGCGGTGGACCTGAATCCATGGATCCGCATTTCTCGGCGCTTGGCCCCCACGCGGAAGCCGCCAAGCATATTTTTGACACGCTGGTCTGGTCCGGCACCGATCTGCAGATTGAAGCCGGACTGGCGGAAAGCTGGGCGCCGGTGGATGAAGACACCTGGGAGTTCAAGCTGCGTCAGGGCGTGAAATTTCACGACGGATCCGATTTTGACGCCGAGGATGTGAAATTCTCGATCGAGCGGATCCCCGTTGTGACCGGCCCGACCACCACCGCGATTTATGTGCGCCGTGTGGCGGGTGTTGATATTGTCGATGATCATACGGTTCACATTCACACCGATGGGCAGGCGGCGACGCTGCCCAATGATTTCATCCGCTTGTTCATTGTCTCGTCCGAGGCCGCGGCGGATTACTCGACACCGGAAACTGCTGCTGGCGGCTTCAATTCGGGCGCGGCCACCATCGGCACCGGCCCTTACAAGTTCGTCAGCTGGGAGCCGAAGGGCGATCTGGTGTTGGCGCGCAACGACGATTATTGGCGCGGCATGGGCGCGTGGGAAACCGTGATCCGCAAGGAAATCCCCAACGACAGCTCGCGTTTGGCGGCGTTGAAAGCGGGACAGGTTGATGTGATCAACTATGTGTCGTCGGTCGATTATCTGGCGCTCGAGCGGGATTCGGCGATTGATGCGATCAAGGGCGACAGTGTCTATATCATGAACCTGCAACTGGATCAGCGCGAAGACACGCCGCTGGTGCGCGCGATTGACGGCTCTGATCTGGACGAAAACCCGTTCCGGGATCTCAAGGTGCGTCAGGCCGTTGACCACGCGATTGATCGCCAAACCATGGTCGATATTGTGCTCGAAGGGCTGGGCAAACCGGCCAACCAGATGATGCCTCCGGGCTTTTTCGGCTCTAGCGAAGGCATCGCGATGCCGGCCTATGATCCGGCTAAGGCCAAAGCGCTTTTGGCTGAGGCGGGGTATGCTGACGGGTTCGAGGTTGATCTCTATTGCACCGCCGACCGCCTGCCCGGTGACGGCGCGATTTGCCAGGGTTTGGGTCAGATGCTGACGCAAGTGGGGATCAAAACCAACGTCAACGCGATCTCGAAAACGGTGTATTTCCCGGCTCAGGCCCGGCTGGAATATTCCATGTTCATGAACGGCTGGGGCACCTTGACCGGCGAGGCGTCGTATACGCTGGGCGGCTTGGCCCATTCCAACAACCCCGAAGTCAAACTGGGCGCCTACAACCGCATCGAATACAAGAACGACGATGTGGACATGCTGCTGCAAACCGGCGCCCGGATGATGGACCCTGACGAGCGTCGCGCGACCTATGAACAGGCGATGGAAAAGGTGATGGCGGACAAGGCCTATATCTCACTGGTGCAGCTGCAGACGGTTTGGGGCGCAAAGGCGGGCATGCTGGAATTCGCGCCGCTCTTTGACGAAGACACACTGGCGTTCTTCATCTCTCCCGCTTCCTGAACTTGCGACATGACATGAGGCCTGGCGACCATTTCGTCGCCCGGCCTTTGACTTGCCTGAGGGGGCGCTGATGCTCGGTTTCATCATCCAACGCTTTCTTCAGGCCGTCGTGGTGATGGCGGTGATGTCGGTCATCGTGTTTTGTGGCGTCTACGCCATCGGCAACCCGATCGACATCGTGATCCCGCCCGAAGCCACACAAGAGATCCGCGCCGAAGCCATTCGCCGGCTGGGTCTGGACCGTCCGCTGTACGAGCAATACTTCATCTTTATGACCAACCTGTTGCAAGGCGATCTTGGCCGGTCGTTTGTCTATAACATTCCAGTGCTGGAACTGATTGGCGGCCGCTTGCCCGCCACGCTGGAACTGGTGCTGATTTCAGTGATCTCCGCCACGGTTTTGGGCGTCAGCCTTGGCATTTACGCAGGCTACCGACCGGACAGCTGGATTTCCAAGACGATTATGGCGATTTCTGTGCTGGGGTTTTCGGTGCCGTCGTTCTGGGTCGGACTGATCCTAATTCTGTTCTTTGCGGTCAATCTGGGCTGGCTGCCCGCCGGGGGGCGTGGTGACACGGTCGAAATTTGGGGCGTGGCTTGGTCGTTCCCGACGCTGAATGGCTTGTCGCATATCGTGTTGCCTGCGGTTAATCTGGCGCTGTTCAAATTGGCGATGATGATCCGTCTGGCGCGCGCTGGTACGCGCGAGATCATGCTGACTGATACCATCAAATTCGCCCGCGCCGCCGGCCTGTCCGAGGGGACGATTCTGCGCCGCCATCTGCTGAAACTGATCTCGATCCCGATCATCACCGTCTTTGGCCTCGAACTGGGTTCAACGCTGGCCTTCGCCGTGGTGACCGAGACGATTTTCTCTTGGCCCGGTGTTGGCAAACTGATCATCGACAGCATTGGTGTGCTGGATCGCCCGGTGATGGTGGCCTATCTGATCCTTGTGGCCTTCTTGTTTGTCACCATCAATTTTGTGATCGATCTGGTCTTTGCGATCATCGATCCGCGTCTGCGCCAAGGGGCAACGGCATGAGCAATACCAGCACGCCGCTGCGCCGGTTTTGGGCCGAGTTTCGCGAAAACAAGGTGGCGGTTGTCGCGCTGGCGGTGGTGGTCGTGATGATCCTGCTTGCGGTTTTTGCCTCGCTGGTGTCGCCGCAAAACCCCTATGATCTGGCCAATCTGTCGCTGATGGACAGCCGCAGGCCGCCCGGGTTTGTCGGCTCTGGCGGATACACCCATGTGCTGGGCACCGATCCGCAGGGCCGCGATTTGCTGTCAGCGATCTTTTATGGGCTGCGCATTTCACTGCAGATCGGGTTGGCGGCGGGCTTTGTGTCGCTGACCATTGGCACGACTTTGGGGATTCTTGCAGCCTATCTTGGCGGTCGTGTCGAGGCGCTGATCATGCGTTTGGTTGACTTGCAACTGTCGTTTCCGGCGATCTTGCTGGCGCTGGTGATTGTCGCGCTGTTGGGGCAGGGCAAGGCACAGCTGATCGGCGCGCTGGTGGCCGCGCAGTACGCCTATTTTGCGCGCACGGCCTATGGCGCGGCCAAGGCCGAACGTGGCAAAGATTACATCGAGGCCGCGCTGGCCATTCCGCTCAGCGCGCGGCTGGTGGTGATGCGCCATCTGTTGCCCAATTGCACGCCGCCGCTGATCGTTGTGGCCACGGTGCAGATCGCCAATTCGATTTCGCTTGAGGCGACGCTCAGTTTTCTTGGCTTGGGTCTGCCGGTCACCGAACCGTCACTGGGCATGCTGATTTCCAACGGTTTTCCCTATATGATGAGCGGGCGCTACTGGATTTCCGTCTATCCCGGCATCGCCTTGATTGTGCTGATTGTGGCGATCAATCTGGTCGGCGATCAGGTGCGCGATCAGTTCAACCCAAGGCTGCGCAAATGAGCGATCCTGTTCTCAGCGTCAAAGATCTGACCACCCATTTCTTCACCCGCGCCGGTGTTGTCAAAGCGGTGGACGGTGTGTCATTTGATCTGGCCAGGGGCGAGATTATGGGGCTGGTCGGTGAAAGCGGGTCGGGCAAAACTGTGACTGGCTTTTCGCTGCTGGGGCTGGTGGATGCGCCCGGGCGCATTGTCAAAGGGTCGATCAAGCTGAACGGAACCGAGCTGACAACCCTGTCGGAAAGCGCCCTGCGCGCGCGTCGTGGTCACGAGATTTCGATGATCTTCCAGGATCCGATTGCCACGCTCAACCCGATGCTGACCATCGGCCAACAGATGCGTATGGCCCTGAATGCGCATGAACGGATTGGCAAAAAAGCTGCCGACGCGCGCGCCGTCGATCTGTTGACCCAGGTTGGCATCCCGTCCGCCGCCGCCCGACTGCGCGGGTATCCACACGAGTTTTCCGGTGGCATGCGCCAGCGCGTTGCCATTGCCATCGCGCTGTTGCACCGCCCAGCTGTGATTGTCGCGGATGAGCCGACCACCGCGCTTGATGTCTCTATTCAGGCGCAAATCCTGTTTCAGATGCGCCAGCTTGCGGCCGAAATGGGCACGGCGATGGTCTGGATCAGCCATGATCTGGCGGTGGTCTCAAGCCTGGCCAGCAAACTGGCGGTGATGTATGCGGGCCGTATCGTTGAACAGGGCCCCACCGCCACACTGCTGCGCGATCCGCGCCACCCCTATACCGCTGGCCTCATCGCCTCGCTGCCGGCGATGGCTAAACCGGGCACGCCGCTGACCCAAATTCCGGGCACCACACCGTCGCTGCTGTCGTTGCAACCGGGCTGCCCCTTTGTGCCGCGCTGTGATCACGCAACCGCCGCATGTGCCGAGGCGCCCGAAATGACCCAA
>JBGCDD010000124.1:0-6492 GCA_045105075.1 Sedimentitalea sp.
TGGCTGCTGGTGCGGTTCAACGGCACGGATGATCAGGTCAACATCGCCACCAAACACCCGGAATTTTCGCACTGGCGCTGGCAAGTCGTAGACGATTTGGTCGACAACATCGTGCCGTTCAAACGCGCCGTCTACGAACAGGTTTTGGCCGCGTTCAAGGACCATTTGTGATGCGCGCTGTTGTGATCCTGCTGACGCTGATCTGCGCGCAGCCGGTTTGGGCGCTGTCTTGTCTGCACTTTGGACCGCGCGATGCCTATATCGAGGCGCGGGATGCGCCCGAGCGCTATGTGGTGGTCACCGGGACGCTGCGCTTTGATGAAAAGAAACTGCCCAAAGCCGACCCCACCCACCAGCACGCGCCGCGCAACACAAGGATTCCGGCGCGTTTTGCGGGCAAGGCTCTGGCGCGTGGGGGATTCACCCAGCCGTTTGCGCAAAACATCACGCTCGAGGTCGACTGTTACGGCCCCTGGTGTGCTTCGGCCCAGTCGGGGCAGACTTATCTGGCGTTTCTGGCCCAAAGCGACAATGGCTACCAGCTGAGCGTGAATCCCTGTGGTGGATTTGCCTTTGCCAAGCCGGTCCCAAAAGTGCTGCGTCAGATGCGCACCTGTTTCAATGGTGGGCTGTGCCCGCCGACGCGGCGCTGATCGTCACTCAAAAATCGGCACGCGCGGGACCGCGTCGCGTGGCAGCACCCCACTGATGCGGGGATCGTCAAAGACATCAACACTTTGACGCACCGGCTCAAAACCACTGCGCTGATAAAACGCCAACGCCGCCGGATGGTCATGGGTGCAGGTGTGCAGATGCAGCTTGGCGATGGGTCTTGCCCAAGCCTGGGTGATCGCCTCGGTCATCAAACAGCGCGCGGCGGTGGTTCCGGTCAGATGCGGGGCGACGCCGAAAAAGGTGATCTCGCAAGCGCCGGTCAAGCTGAAATCCAGCTCAAGCATGGCTTGCGGCGTGTCGTCTTGCATCAATGTATAATTGTGCACATCGCGGTGGCGCAGAATGGCCATCAGCTCGGGTTCTGACAATTCCAACCGCGAGGCCCACAGCGATGGCATCCCGCCGACGCGCAAAAACAACGCGCGGTAGCTGTCAAAATCCGGCTCGGGCAGGGAGGCTATTGTCACGCCCTCGGGCAGCACGGCCGGGCGGGCAGGCGGCTTGGTGGTCATTTCCAGATAGGTTGTGATCACCGCGCCTTTGCCGGGAGGGATGTCAAATGTGCCGTTCGCCAGCACGTCAGATCAGGCCCATTTGCGTCAGCTGCGCGCGCATGTCGGACTCGGGGCGGGGGCCGATATGGCTGATCACTTCGGCGGCGCAGGCACAGCCGATGCGCGCAGCGGTCTGCATGTTTTTGCCTTGTGACAGGCCAAACAGAAAGCCTGCGGCGAACTGATCGCCCGCGCCTGTGGCATCGACCGGCGTGACCTTTTCCACGGGCACGTCCACGCGCGCGCCGTCACTGATCACCGACACGCCGTCGCCTGAACGGGTGCACACCACCAGCGGGCACAAAGCCGCCGTGCGGGCCAAAGCGTCGTTCAGATCGTCGGTTTCAAACAGCGATTTGATCTCGGCCTCGTTGCCAATCACGTAATCCAGATCATGTTCGATTAGCGCCAGAAAATCGGCGCGGTGGCGTTCGACGCAGAACGGATCGGAGATCGCGATACCAACCTTGCCGCCGCCCGCCCGTGTGGCGCGCGCGGCCTCGCGGAAAGCGGATTTGCCCGCGTCGTGGTCGAACAAATACCCCTCAAGGAACATCAGCTTGGCATTGCTCGACACGGTTTCGGGCACATCCACCGATGTCAGACCAGTGGAAATGCCCAAATAGGTGTTCATCGACCGCTCGCCATCGGGCGACACAAAGATCATCGAGCGTGAGGTTGGCACCTCGCCGCCCGCAACCGGCGCGTTGACGAAATCAATGCCGTGATCGGTCATTGCGCTGGCATAGAACTGTCCCAGTGCGTCGTCGTTGACCCGCCCGATGAACGCGGTGTCCAGCCCCAAAGCGCCGGCCCCTGCGATGGTGTTGGCGACCGAGCCACCCGGCGTTTGCAAGCGGTCGTTCATCGCGGCGTAAAGCACCTCGGCACGGTCGCGTTCGACCAGCTGCATGATGCCTTTTTCGATGCCCATATGGTCCAGGAAACTGTCGTCGGATTGGCTGATCACATCCACAACGGCATTGCCGATCCCAACCAGGTCATAGGTTTTCATGTCGTCTTTTCCTCGAATTTGCAGAGATCTTTGATCAAACAGGTGCCACACATCGGCTTGCGCGCTTTGCAGTGATAGCGCCCGTGCAGGATCATCCAGTGATGCGCGTGCAGTTGTAAATCGGCCGGAATGTGGTCTTCGATAGCGCGTTCGACGGCCTCGACGGTTTTGCCAGGCGCCACGCCCGAGCGGTTGCCAAAGCGGAAAATATGCGTGTCGACCGCCTGCGCCGGGAATTGCCACCACATGTTCAGCACCACATTGGCCGTCTTGCGCCCAACGCCGGGCAGCGATTGCAAAGCCGCGCGCGAGTTGGGCACGATGCCGTCGTAATCATCGACCAGAATTTGGCTGAGCTTCATGACGTTCTTGGCCTTCTGGCGAAACAGCCCGATGGTCTTGATATGCTCGGTCAGCGCGTCCAACCCCAGATCCAGCATCTTTTGCGGCGTGTCAGCGACCTGAAACAGCGCTTTGGTTGCCTTGTTCACACCCGCATCCGTGGCCTGAGCACTCAGCGCGACGGCCACCACAAGCGTGTACACGTTCACATGATCCAACTCGCCTTTGGGGGCGGGGTCGGCCTCTTGAAAGCGGGTGAAAATCTCGCGGATGGTCTGGTAATCGAGTTGTTTTGCCATGCTGTTTGCTATGCCCGTCAAATCCGTTCGGGGCAAGGGATGGCTTGCGCAAGAACCGGGTCGAAGCAGGGCCAAAAGCCGGTTAGCTTAATCCAACATCATCCACGGAGTGCGGCCATGACCATGCAATCGCCCGAACAGGGCTACCATTACGGCGTTATGCGCCGGGCCATTGATCTGATTGACCAAGGCGGTGACGCGCTGACCCTGGAGCAGATGGCGCGCGAGATGGACATGAGTCCGGCGCATTTTCAGCGCCTGTTTTCGGCCTGGGTCGGGGTGTCGCCGAAACGGTATCAACAGTACCTGACGCTGGGCCACGCCAAGGCGTTGCTGCGCGAAAAGTTCACCACACTGGATGCCGCGCTTGAGGCCGGATTGTCAGGCAGCGGGCGCCTTCACGACCTGTTCGTGCGTTGGGAAGCGATGAGCCCGGGCGAATTTGCCCGCAGCGGCGCCGGTTTGACCATCTTTTGGGGCTGGTTCGAAAGCCCGTTTGGCCCAGCCCTTGTGATGGGCACCGAAAAGGGCATCTGCGGCATCGGGTTTGCTGCCGAAACCACCGCCGAAGAAACGATGCAAGATTTGATCAGCCGCTGGCCCAAAGCCAGCTTTGTCGAAGACGTCACAGCCCTGCGCCCTTGGGTGCTGGCCGCGTTTGGCGCGCAAAGCGGTGAGCTGTCCACAGCACCGTTGTTTTTGATCGGCGCGCCGTTTCAGATCAAGGTGTGGGAGGCTTTGCTGAGCATTCCATCGGGCAACGTCACCACCTATTCCGAAATCGCTCAGGCCATTGGCAACCCCCGCGCGGTGCGCGCTGTGGGCACGGCGGTGGGGCGCAATCCGGTCAGCTGGCTGATCCCTTGTCACCGCGCTTTGCGCAAGTCCGGGGGCTTGGGCGGGTATCACTGGGGGCTGCCGGTCAAACGCGCCATGCTGGCCTATGAAGCGGCCCGCGCCGAGGCCTGATCGGCAGGAACTTGCCCAACACGCGCTCATAATCGCTTGAGACAGATGCGCTTTTCTGTGCTATGCTTATGTCAATAGTCCCCGCAAAGGGGCGTTAAAAATGAGCAGGTATCAGTAATGACAAACAAACTCACCGCAGCAATTGCGTTCAGTGGCCTTGTGGCTCTGTCCGCGTGTACCGATCCGGCCAGCCTGACAGGCGACGGCGTCAACAAGAACACGTTCAACGGCGCGCTGCTGGGCGGCGTGATCGGCGCGGGCGTCACAGCCGTCACCGGCGGCGACACCAAGAACGTGGCCACTGCCGCCGCCGTTGGCGCGGTTGCGGGCGGACTGGTGGGCAACCATCTGGACAAACAGGCCGCCGCCTTGCGCGCGCAGCTGGGCAACGAGGACATCACCGTCACCAACACTGGCGAGCAACTGGTGGTCTCTCTGCCTCAGGACATCACCTTTGACACCGACAGTTCCGCGGTGCGCGCCGGATTGCGCACGGACCTGAACACTGTCGCGCGCAATTTGCAGGACTATCCCAATTCGCGCGTGCAGGTTGTCGGCCACACCGACAGCGAAGGCGAGGCGGATTACAATCTGGCCCTGTCCCAGCGCCGTGCCAGTTCTGTGGCGGATGTGTTGCAGGCCGATGGCGTGACCTTTGACCGTCTGCTGACCACCGGGCGCGGCGAAGCGCAGCCTTTGGCCTCGAACCTGACGCCAGAAGGGCGCGCACAAAACCGGCGCGTTGAAATTGTGGTTGTGCCCAACGCCTAAAGCCACCGAACGGGTCTGGTCACGGCCCCGAGATGACCTAAGATGGTGTCGACGATATTATCAAAGGCCAGTGCCATGACCAACCCAACGCTTCTTGGTCTGTCCGGATCGCTCCGGGCAGACGCCACCAACCGTAAATTGCTGCGCGAGGCTGCCCGTTTGTACGGGCCCTGCACCTATGTAGAGGGTGATCTGAACTTCCCGCTTTATGACGGCGACGACGAGGCCGCCACCGGTGTGCCGGACGCGGTCAAAGCTGTGGTCGCGCAGATCACGCAGGCCGACGGCATTCTGATTTCGACACCGGAATACAACAAAGGCCCGTCCGGGGTGCTGAAAAACGCGCTCGACTGGATCAGCCGGGTGCCGGGGCAGGCGATGCGCGACAAACCCACGGTGGTGATGTCGGCCTCGGCCGGGCGCGCGGGCGGCGAGCGGGCGCAATCGGTATTGCGCGCCTTTTTGGTCAGCTTTCAGCCGCGCATATTGCAAGGCCCCGAAGTGCATCTGGCCGCCTCAAGTGAGCAGTTCGACGACAACGGACATCTGACAGGCGAGCTTTACGTCACCACCTTGACCGACCTGATGGCACGCTTGCGCACCGAAATCGCGCGTTAATCGTTGGCCACACTGATTTCGATCAGGGTCCCGTCCGGATCGCGGACATAAAGCGACAGGATCGGCCCGGTTGCGCCCGTGCGCGCGACGGGGCCTTCTTCTATTGCGATGCCTTTCGCGGCCAAATGGCTTTGCCAATCTTGCAAGGCGGTTTGGCTCAGAAAACACAAATCGCCCGATCCGGGGGCTGGATTGCGGGCCTTAGGCTCGAATTCATGTCCGGCCACATGCAGGTTGATCTTTTGGCACCCAAAGCGCAGCGCATATCGGGTTGAGCCGTCCGCGGGATGAAACCGTTCGACCTCCATGCCCAAAACAGACGTGTAAAACGCCACCGTGCGGTCGAGATCACGCACCGTTAATACCAGATGATCCAGAGCGCTGAGTTTGGGTGACATTGGCAATTGTCCTTGCACAAGAAGCGTTTTAACACTTTGGCATGAGCGATCCTACCCAGACCAGCGAAACCCTGAGCGATGTGCTTGATCCCGCGCGTATGGCCGCCTTGCAGGTGCTGTTGGACCTGTCTGATACCGCCGCGCCGGGTCAGGCTTTGGCGCCGTTTTTCCACCAGATCTATTTCTGGGCGCCACAGCGCGCGCAAGAGTTGGGCCGCGACGGGCATCCGCGTGTGGGCGGTGGGCTGATCCCGGATCTGGGCTTGCCACGGCGCATGTGGGCGGGTGGACGTCTGGCGTTTCGCGCGCCGCTGCGGGCGGGGCAGCTGGCACAGCGGCGCAGCGTGGTCGAAACGGTCACCCGCAAAACCGGGCGCACCGGCCCGTTGGGCTTTGTCACGCTGCGCCATGAAATCTCGCAGAACGGCGCGCTTGCGGTTTGTGAATGGCAGGATCTGGTCTATCGCGAAGATCCCAAGCCCGACGCGCCAGCGGTGCAAATCACACCGGCCAGACGCGACGAAACTCACTGTATCGACCGTCAATTTGATGCCACGCAGCTGTTTCGCTATTCCGCGCTGACGTTCAACGGACATCGCATTCACTATGATCTGGACTATGCCCGCGAGGTTGAAGGCTACGCGGGGCTGGTCGTGCACGGCCCGCTTTTGGCGCAATATCTGATGCTGATGGCCTGCGATCTGATGGGGCCGCTGACGGGGTTTGCGTTCCGCGCCCGCTCGCCGTTGGTGCACACGGAAACGGCTGAATTTTGCGCAAACGGCAGTGATTTTTGGGTGCGTGGACCGGATGGGCGGGTGTGTATGACGGCGACCGCGACGCCGCTATAG
>JBGCDD010000125.1:0-51712 GCA_045105075.1 Sedimentitalea sp.
ACCTGTTCGGCCGTGGAAATGGGCGACAAGGGCAATCTGGGCGTGCGGCTTGATCTGGAAAACGTGCCTGTGCGCGAACCCAACATGACCGCCTACGAAATGATGCTCAGCGAATCTCAGGAGCGCATGCTGATGGTGCTGCGCCCCGAGCTGGAAGCCGAGGCCAAGGCCGTGTTCGACAAATGGGATCTCGACTTTGCCATCGTTGGAGAAACCCTGCCCGAAGACCGGTTCCTGGTGATGCTGAACGGCGAAATCAAAGCCGATCTGCCGCTCAAGGCGCTGTCCGGCAATGCCCCCGAATATGACCGCCCGCACGTGCCAACCCCGCCCGCTGACCCGCTGGGCGATGTGCCCGGCATCGATCCAATCGACGGTTTGCGCGCCCTGCTGGCCTCGCCCAACTACGCCTCAAAAGCCTGGGTTTATGAACAATACGACACCATGGTCATGGCCGACACCGTGCGCACACCGGGCCTTGGCGCCGGGCTGATCCGGGTTCACGGCACTGACAAAGTGCTCGCCTTCACCTCGGATGTGACGCCACGCTATGTTCTGGCAAATCCCGAATCCGGCGGCGCCCAAGCTGTGGCCGAAGCTTACCGCAACCTCACAGCAGTGGGTGCCAAACCCTTGGCCAGCACCGACAATCTCAACTTCGGCAATCCCGAAAAGCCCGAGATCATGGGCCAGTTTGTCGGTGCCATCAAAGGCATCGGCGCCGCGTGTACTGCGCTGGATATGCCCATCGTGTCCGGCAATGTCTCGCTCTACAACGAAACCGATGGCGCCGGGATCCTGCCCACGCCCACCATCGGCGCTGTGGGGCTGATCGAGCATGGCGACCAGATCATTGGCTGCGATGTGCGCGACGGCCACGCCGCCCTTGTGATCGGCGACACCACTGGCCATCTGGGCCAATCCGCGCTGCTGGCCGAGGTGTTCAACCGCACCGATGGCGACGCCCCCGCGGTTGACCTTGACGCCGAAAAACGCAACGGCGACTTCATCCGCGCCAACCGAGAGCTGATCAAAGCCTGCACCGATCTGTCCGATGGCGGTCTCGCGCTGGCCGCGTTCGAACTGGCAAATCACGCCGGTGTCGGCATTCAACTTGACGATGCCCCGACCGATCAGCTTTTTGGCGAAGATCAGGCGCGCTACCTGGTGGCCTGCAACTTTGACCAAGCCGAAGCGCTGATGCTCGAGGCCGGTCGCGCCGGCGTGCCCATCGCCTCAGTGGGCCGCTTCACTGGCGATCATGTGTGGTTCGGCAATTCCGGTGCGCCGTTGGCCGAACTCTGCGAAACCTACCACACCAGCTTTGCCGCCGCCCTGGCCTGACACCGCCCATCTGCAACACGCGCCAGACAAACAAACAGAATGCGGGCGCAGCCCGCGCCGCCGGATCACGCCAGCTCTCTTGCACAGGCGCCCGCATCGTCCTACATCTTATCCCAAGCCCAAATCACAGTGAGCCGCCATGCCCATCACCGCCCATGACATCGAAACCCTGATCCGCGTCGCATTCCCGAATGCTGCCATCACCGTTCAGGGCGATGACGGTCAGCATTTCTCGGCCGAAGTGATCGACGAAAGCTTTCGCGGCCAAAGCCGGGTGCAACAACAACGCGCGGTCAACGCCGCCGTCAAAGCCAAAATCGACACCGGCGAACTCCACGCCCTCGGGCTGACCACAAAAGCCCCCGACTGAGCGCATTCCAACTCGCTCTCTTTGTGCCCTTGTGCGGCGGGCAACATCAGCTCTCGGACACACCAGCGCGTTCTTCTTCTCACGACCAAGGAACAGATCATGACAGACACAGCCACACAGATCACCGAAACCATCACCGCAAATGACGTTGTGCTTTACATGAAAGGCACCAAGGAAATGCCCCAGTGTGGCTTTTCCAGCCGCGTTGCCGGCGTGCTGAACTACATGGGCGTCGATTTCGCCGATGTGAACGTGCTGGCCGATGACAGCCTGCGCCAGGGCATCAAGGATTTCTCCGACTGGCCAACCGTGCCCCAGCTTTACGTCAAAGGCGAATTTGTCGGCGGCTGCGACATCATCACCGAAATGACCTTGTCGGGCGAACTCGACACGTTGTTTGACAACAACAGCGTCACCTATGACAAAGACGCTGCCGCAAAAATCCGCGAAGCTAACGGCTGAACGCCCGGCGCGGCCCCTATAGGGTCGCGTCCACAACCTGTCTGGCCCCCGCCCAAAGTAGGATTTGTGCCCCGGCGCCAATCCGTTTTAAACTGACCTCCAAGTTCCGCATTTCGCGACCGGAGGACACATGACGCACGACCGCACCCCCCGCAATGGCCTGTCCCATGTTGTCGGCGACACAGCTGTGCCCTTGCTGCCCCACACAATCCCGCAATTGCTGGCAGAGACCGCTGCGCGCTTGCCCGACCACGAAGCGGCCGTGTTCCCTGACCAAAACATCCGCTGGAGCTATGGCGAGCTTGCCCATCAGGTCGACCGGCTGGCCAGTGGCTTGCTGCGCACCGGTGTGGCCAAAGGCGACCGCGTTGGCATCTGGTCGCCCAACCGCATCGAATGGCTGCTGACCCAATTCGCCACGGCCCGCATCGGCGCCATTCTGGTTTGCATCAACCCCGCCTACCGGCTGAGCGAATTGGAATACGCGTTGAACAAAGTGTCCTGTTCGGTGCTGATCACCGCGCAGGCCTTTAAAACCTCCGCCTATGTCGACATGCTCAACACATTGGCTCCGGAACTGGCCACGTCGCCGCCCGGCCAGCTGCGCGCCGCCAAGCTTCCCCATTTGCGTCACGTGGTTGTGATGGGTGCAAATCCGCCCGCCGGCACCACCGCGTTCGATGCCCTGTGCGCCGCCGGTGACCCGGTTGACACAAACGCGCTGGATCAGATCACCGCCACGCTCACCCCGGACGAGCCGATCAACATCCAATTCACCTCAGGCACCACCGGCGCGCCCAAAGGCGCCTGCCTGACCCACACCAACATCGTCAACAACGGCCACTTCGTCACCGCCGCGATGAATTTCACCCAAGCTGATCGTTTGTGCATCCCGGTGCCGTTTTATCACTGCTTTGGCATGGTCATGGGCACCTTGGGCTGCGTCGGCAAAGGCGCGACCATGGTGGTGCCGGGCGAAGGTTTTGACCCCGCTCAAACCCTGAAAGCCACAGCCGACGAACGCTGCACCGCACTCTACGGCGTGCCGACAATGTTTGTCGCCGAACTCGCGCTGGACGATTTTGAATCCTACGATCTGTCCGCGCTGCGCACCGGCATCATGGCCGGCGCCCCCTGCCCGATTGAAGTGATGAAACAGGTGCAGGCCCAAATGAACATGACCGAGGTCAGAATCGCCTACGGCATGACCGAAACCAGCCCGGTGTCGTTCCAGTCCAATGTCGATGATCCGCTCGACAAACGCGTCAGCTCGGTGGGGCGCATCCACCCGCACGTGGAAGTCAAAATCATCGACGACTCTGGCGCCACAGTCCCGGTCGGCACACAGGGCGAGCTGGCCACACGCGGCTATTCCGTCATGCAAGGCTATTGGGATGACGCCGAAAAAACCGACCAAAGCATCGATCCCGAAGGCTGGATGCACACAGGCGATCTGGGCCATGTCGACGCCGAGGGCTATTGCGACATCACAGGCCGGGTCAAAGATATGGTGTGTCGCGGCGGCGAAAACATTTACCCGCGCGAGGTCGAAGATTTCCTGTTTACGCACCCCGCCATCGCACAAGCCCAAGTCTTTGGCATTCCCGATGATCGCTTGGGCGAAATCGTTTGCGCCTGGATCGTGCCCCAGGCCGGGGCCACACTCACCGAAGACGAGGTGCGCGCGTTTTGCCGCACCAACATCGCGCATTACAAGACGCCAACCCATGTCCGATTGAAATCCGAACTGCCCATGACAGTCACCGGCAAACCCCAAAAATTCATCATGCGAGACGAAATGGTCGCCGATTTAGAACATCTCACCAATGCGGCAGAATAGACCATCCAAAACGCAAAAATTGGACCAACCAAAGGGGTAGATCCAATCAAAATTCGCCGTGGAGGACTTTCAAATGGGTAACCCGCCTTCGGACTAAGCTGCAGACTGTCTGACCAAGCCAAATGATGGAAATCTGAATTTCCATTTCGGCCGGCATCAAGCCAATTGCAAGATCTGAAACGCCTGCCCGCTAAGTCTCACCATGCCTTGCGCAAATTCCCAACCTACGCGCCGTTTTTAAGCACCTTTTGCTGAGCTTGGATGTCTCACTCTTTTGTCACTGCGAAAACGTCGCAGTCCCCAAATTCGGGTTTTCAAAGGATGGGTTCCGAAAGGCCGAACACATCTACAGACCATAGTCTTGAGCGTGAAACGGC
Organism: Sedimentitalea sp.; assembly: GCA_045105075.1. Lineage (GTDB taxonomy): Bacteria > Pseudomonadota > Alphaproteobacteria > Rhodobacterales > Rhodobacteraceae > JBGCDD01. The sequence continues at coordinate 4,394 of JBGCDD010000125.1, forward strand.
CAACCGTAATCACCTTGTAAATGCTGCGCGTTTCATGCGCGTGAATTTCCACTTCGTCCAGATTGTTCTTGTGAATTTGACATCCCAAATCCCTGTGAAGGGCGTGGCGCCAACCCATACCAATTTTCATACCGCACTAAAAGAATGTCGCTTCGTCCAACCCTACCTTCGCCGTCTACCTCAACACGAAAGGAAAACGCCGGTCCAGGTTGTAGTCGAAACCACATTGTCGGGCGCTGGCATCTGCAGCGGCGGTGCTGGCAACCCAAACGGACATTGGACAATTGCTCACGGCACGTTTCATGCGATAGGAAATCTCTAAAGATCTGGCGCACTTTTGCCTACTTCGTTCGTTTTACGACAGGTTTGAGACTCCCTATCTCAAAGGGACACGTCCCAAACCAAAATAGGGGCTCTGCCCCCGCCGCCGCAAGCGACGGCTCCCCCGGAGTTTATCTTGAAAGATGAAGGCAAAAACGGCTCGCTCTTCATCTTTCGAAGTAAACTCTGGGGTTTGGGGCAAAGCCCCAAGACAATGCCAACCACGCAATTTTCACAATTTTTGAGCGAACCTGTCCATCCATGCAAACGCCATAAACAGGCGTCGCCCAAAGGTGGGCGCTCAAGTGGATTGCCTTACTTTGCGACCCGCTCGGCCACTTCACTGGCAAGCGCTTCAGCGCGCGCTGCCAGTTCAGCCAACGTTTCGGTGACAGCGGCTGGCACGACAGGCACTTCGACCCGTTCCGGTGCAGGCCCGGGAGCCGCGCGCACCTGTTCCAATTCCGCCTCGCGTTCGGCCAGGCGAGCTTCGACCTCTTTGATCTTGTCTTCTACGGCCGCGGTTTTATCCGCAAGCAGCAGGCCCGCCATCAGCAACATCCGCGCCTCTGGCATGCGCCCGATCTGATCGGACAACACCTGCGCCTCATCATCCAGCATTTTGGCGGCCGAGTGCAGATAGCTCTCTTCGCCTTCCTGGCACGACACGTCAAATCCACGGCCGCCGATATGAATGGTCACTTCTGGCATCACGACGCCTCCTCGGCTTGGGCGGCAGCAAGCAGCGGCTCCAGTTTGGCCAACACGGCGCTCGCTTCGGCCGCATCTGTCGCACGCGCTGCACGCAGGGCTTCCAGTTCCGCCAGCATGGCTTTGTTGATCAGATGCGGCTCGCCCACGCCGGCCTCATTGGCTTCGCGCAGCGCCGCATTGCTGACACGCAGCTGATCATTGGACTGGCGCAGCCGTTGAACGTCCATATCCAACCTGCCCATCGCGGTGTTTTGCGACTCAAGCTCGGCTTTCATCGAAGCGATCTCGTCGTCGCGGTCCAACTCTGCGCGCAAAGCCACCAGTTCGTCGCCGTGGCGCGCCTTGAGCGCACGCAGGCGTTCTTCAAGCTGCGCGTTGGCCAGCTTTTCTTCTTCAAGGGCGGTCACCATTTCGGGGTCGGGCCCGGACGGGCGGTCCGCCAAAACCGCCACATTGGCGCCGATCTGTTCCATTGCTGCCGTGATCCGGCTTTGCAGCTCTTCTATATCGCTCATACGCCTCACCTTTTTGGAAGGACCACGCCGGGTCGGCGCGCCTGCCTGATACTGTGCCCGACCAGTTCGCGTGTGCCTGCGAATCATGGTCGGCCTGCTTCGGGCCTAGTTTACCCAAAGCCAAACCAAAATGCCTCCCCTTAGAATTCAGCGCCTTGCAGCGCACAGCTGACGTGGTTTCGCGTCGTGTTCGCGCTATCGCTTGATCTTTGGCTTGCGACTGGTATTCAGCACCAAAACAGCACCAATCTTGAAGGATACCCCCGTGGATCTGACTGCTCTCAGCACCGCTCACCCCGATCACTGGGCCAAGGCCGCCGCCATTCGCGCGCTGACACTTGATGCCGTGCACGCCGCCAATTCGGGTCATTCCGGCATGCCGATGGGCATGGCGGATGTGGCCACCGTGCTGTTTGAACACCACCTGAAATTCGACTCCAGTGCGCCAAACTGGCCAGACCGCGACCGGTTCATTCTGTCGGCGGGCCACGGCTCGATGCTGCTCTATTCGCTGCTGCATCTGACCGGTTACGCCGACATGACCCTGGATGAGATCAAGAATTTCCGCCAATGGGGCGCGCGCACCGCCGGGCACCCGGAATATGGCCATGCCAGCGGGATCGAAACCACCACCGGCCCCTTGGGTCAGGGCATTTCGAACGCCGTTGGCTTTGCCATGGCCGAGGAAATTCAGCGCGCACATTACGGCAAAAAGGTTGTGGACCACTATACTTATGTGATCGCCGGCGATGGGTGCCTGATGGAAGGTGTCAGCCAAGAAGCAATCAGCCTGGCCGGGCGCCATGAGCTGGGCAAACTGATTGTGCTGTGGGACAACAACAACATCACCATCGACGGCACCGTCGATATTGCGGATCGCACCGACCAGATGATGCGCTTCAAAGCCTCGGGCTGGCAAGTGATCGAACTGGACGGCCACGACCCCGACGCCATTGATGCCGCGATCACCCAGGCCAAAAAGTCCAAAAAACCCAGCATGTTGGCCTGTAAGACCCACATCGCTCTGGGGCACGCGGCGCAGGACACATCGAAAGGGCACGGTGCTTTGACCGACCCTGACCAAATGGCCGCTGCCAAAGCCGCCTATGGTTGGACCACCGGCCCGTTTGTGGTGCCCGCCGACATCAAAGCGCAGTGGGACGCCATTGGCGCGCGCGGCGCTCCGGTGCGTGCCGATTGGGAGCTGCGCTTTCAATCCTTGTCCGAGCGCAAACAAGGCGAATTCAACCGCGCCTATGCGCTGGAGGTGCCCAAAAAACTGGGCGCTGTGATCCGCGCGCTGAAAAAGCAAACCTCGGAAACCGCGCCCAAAGCTGCCACCCGCAAAAGCTCGGAACTGGTGCTTGAGGTGGTCAATCCGGTGCTTGGGGAAACTGTCGGCGGCTCGGCCGATCTGACCGGATCGAACAACACCAAGACCGGCGATCTCGGCGTGTTTTTGCCCGACAACCGCAAGGGGCGCTATATTCACTACGGCATCCGCGAACATGGCATGGCGGCGGTGATGAACGGCATGGTGCTGCACGGCGGCATCCGCCCCTATGGCGGCACGTTCATGTGTTTCACCGACTACGCTCGCCCCGCCATGCGGCTGGCGGCGTTGATGAAAGTGCCGACAGTTTTTGTGATGACCCATGACAGCATCGGTCTGGGCGAAGACGGCCCGACGCACCAACCGATTGAACATCTGGCGATTTCGCGCGCCACGCCCAACACTTGGGTGTTCCGTCCCGCTGACACGGTCGAAACTGCCGAATGCTGGGAACTGGCGCTCAGCACCAAGGAAACGCCCTCGGTTTTGTCGCTGACCCGTCAGGGCCTGCCGACTGTGCGCACCAAACACACCAACAAGAACCTGTCGGCGCAGGGCGGTTACGTGCTGGCCGATGCCGAGGGCAAACGCGAGGCGATCTTGCTGGCCACCGGGTCCGAGGTGTCGCTGGCCATGGCTGCGCGCGATCTTTTGCAGGCCGACGGCATTGGCACCCGCGTTGTGTCGATGCCTTGCTGGGAGCTGTTTGAGGACCAGGACGAAGCCTACCGCAAGCGCGTCCTGCCCGCAGGCCCTGTGCGCGTCGCAATCGAGGCTGGCATTCGTTTCGGCTGGGACCGGTGGTTGTTTGGCGAACGCGGCCGGCGTGAGAAATCAGGCTTTGTTGGCATGCACGGCTTTGGCGCCTCGGCCCCGGCAGAAACGCTGTTTTCCGAATTTGGCATCACACCCGAGGCCACAGTGGCCAAGGTCAAAGCGCTGCTCAAGCGCGACTGATCGTATCTTCGGCCAAGGCCTGCACCTGATCTTTGGTGCGGGTCTTCACCCAATCCACACCAAACACCAGCGCAGCCACCAGAACCAAGTCCAGAATCTGGTGCAAGGCTACGGTGCCCAGCACCATAATCAGTGCCAAAAGCGCACCATAAGGCGCGCTTATCCTCGCCAGCACGGGCAAAGCCCGGCCCAGGCTTTGCGGCCCACAAAAATGGCACAGCGTCACAATCGGTCGCCACACGAATCGATACACAGCCCAACACGCAAGCCCCGTCATGATCATCTTCCACAGCGCAATCCATTTCGGGCTGTGCTCCGGCTCCGGCGTCACGCCAGCCCCGGGATCGTCAGAGAAAAACGGCAAAAACGTCCACACAATGATCGCAGTCAGTGCAAAGCCGATCACGGCCACACTCAGGGTGCGCAACCGCTCCAGCGCTGTGAAAACCTGATCTGTCTTGTCCATGCGCGCCGCATATCCCGGCAATATGGCATCACCGTGACTAGCTTAGGAACGCATGCAATTTGGGCCGCGAGCGCGCCAACAGCCAATCCCACACGTAGACCATCGCCAAAAACGTCACCGCTTTGACCAACAGGGACGAGCCAAACGAAAACAGCACCAAGACCGCGCCCAACGCCAAGCCAAATGGCCAAACCAGCCCAAAAATCCGGACCAGCAAATGGCGGGTTTCGTCCCATCCCCGGACCCGCGCAATCGCCTTGGCCGGGCGCAACCCATAACGCCAAATGCCAAAGCCCAGCATCAAAACCCAGGCCAAATGCCACCACGGTGGTTCCTCAAACCCGCTCAGCGCCGCCCGGGTTTGGGCTTCGTTCACCAGGAAAATACCCACAATCCCAACGCAAAACCCAAACGAAATCGCCACAAACCCATAAAGCCGGCGCGCATGTTTGATCAGTTTCTTAAATGGACGCTGTTTCATTGCCCAAACCCCTTAACACTTCATTACTCGTCACACGACGACGTCAGAAATAGCCGGAGTTAGGGGCGAAAAAAGGGCACTACAGGCGCAGAGTAACAACAAATTTAGCCACACCGCCAAGCGCGAATGGCGGGTCTCAGTGACCCGCCGCTTCTGTCTTGCCAAAGATGCGCTGCCACACCGGCGTGATCACCTTTTGCGCCACTGGCATAATGGCCAGGCCCACAACGATGCCAAAGATCCCGTCCATGGTGGCCTTGGAAAACCACTCCACAAATCCCGACGCCGACGGCACCGATTGACCAATCGCCGCAGAAATATCGTGGATCACATGCTCAAGCCAGCCAAAGCCCATCTGCTCCAACCCATGCACGATGATCGATCCGCCCACCCACAACATCGCAGCCGTGCCGACAATGGTGAGCCACTTCAAGAAGCCCGGCATGGCGCGCACGATCAACCGCCCAAAGGCGCGGGTCGGCGCCAAACGGCCTTTGTCGGCCATCAACAGCCCCACATCATCGGCCTTCACGATCAACGCCACACTGCCATAAACCGCAATCGTGATGCCAATCGCCACCATCGCCAGTGTCGCCGCTTCAAACCAGATGTTGCTTTCTGGAATTTCGGCCAGCGCGATGGTCATGATCTCAGCCGACAGAATGAAATCGGTCTTGATCGCGCCGGCGGCCTTTTGCTCCTCAAGATGCGCGTCATCGCCCGGCACATCCTCGGGCGTGATGTGATGGGTGTCATGGGGCACAAACAGATGGTAAACCTTTTCCGCCCCCTCAAAACACAAATACGCCCCGCCCAGCATCAACAAGGGCGCAATCAACCACGGCGCAAAACTCGACAGCAACAACCCCGCCGGCAACAAGAACAACAGCTTGTTCTTGAACGATCCCTTGGCAATGCGCCAGATGATCGGCAACTCGCGGCTGGCCTCAAAGCCTTGCACATATTTCGGCGTCACAGCAGCGTCATCAATGACTGCCCCTGCCGCCTTGGCCCCCGACTTTAACGCCTGCGCGGCAATATCATCGACCGAAGCCGCCGCCACTTTGGCAATTCCCGCAACATCATCCAGCAACGCCAGCAAGCCACTCATTTCACACCCTCTCGCAACAATGTTCGTGACGCGACCCTACCGTATCCACGCCGCAGGGCAAGCGTTAGCGCAACCGGCCACAGTTTGCGCTAACACATTCATAAAATGCGACTTTCTTCTTTAGATGCCGCGCACACATAGCTATATGAGCCTCACAGTATCCCAGTTTTCGGAGTAGCGCGCCATGACCATCACAGTCGGTATCAACGGATTTGGCCGCATCGGCCGTTGCACCTTGTCCCACATCGCCGCCAGCGGGCGCAACGATATCCGGGTGCTCAAGGCCAACGCCACAGGCCCGATTGAAAGCGCTGCCCACCTGATGCGCTACGACTCGGTGCACGGCCGTTTTGGCAACGACATCCGCGTCGGCGAACGCACCCTTGATCTGGGCCGCGGCGAGATCGAGATGTTCTCGACCTATGACCCCAAAGAACTCGACTGGTCCGGCTGCGACGTGGTGCTGGAATGCACCGGCAACTTCAACGACGGCGAAAAGGCCAAGGTCCACCTCGAACAAGGCGCCAAATCGGTGCTGATCTCGGCGCCCGCCAAGAACGTGCAAAAGACCATCGTGTTCGGCGTCAACGATGCCACGCTGACCAAATCCGACACCATGGTGTCAAACGGGTCGTGCACCACCAACTGCCTGGCCCCCCTGGCCAAAGTGCTCGACGAGGCGATCGGCATCGAACATGGCATCATGACCACGATCCACAGCTACACCGGCGACCAGCCCACGCTGGACCGTCGCCACTCCGATCTTTACCGCGCCCGCGCCGCCGCGATGGCGATGATCCCGACCTCCACAGGGGCCGCCAAAGCGCTCGGCGAAGTGCTGCCAAACCTCAAGGGCCGCCTTGACGGCTCTGCCATCCGCGTGCCCACCCCAAACGTGTCGGCGGTCGATCTGACCTTCCGCGCCAAGCGCGACGTCACCCGTGACGAGGTCAACCAAGCCGTCGCCGATGCGGTCGCCGGCCAAATCGGTCACGTCATGGCCTACGACCCCGAACCCAAAGTCTCGGTGGATTTCAATCACACCGAAGAAAGCAGCATCTTCGCCCCCGACCAAACCCGCGTGGTCGATGGCCGTATGGTGCGCGTGCTGGCCTGGTACGATAACGAATGGGGCTTTTCGGTGCGCATGGCCGACGTCGCCGTGGCGATGGGCCGACTCAACAGCTAGGCCCAAAGCGCCCTCTTGTGAACCAAAGCCCGGTCAGGCATAGCTGACCGGGTAATCTGTTCAAAGGGCCGTCGATGACCAACAAGATCGCCATCTGGCTTGGCTCGATCCTGATCGTTCTGGTGCTGATCGACGTGCTCCTCTACGGAACCGAGCACCTCATCTTCCTGGGCAAAAAGTTCTATGAGCTGATCGAATGGATCGCAATCTGGCGCTGACCCGCTGGCAATACCCACCCCTCGCCGCTGCCTGACACGCCCCGGCGCAACCGGGCACGCCCAAAAACATCGCGTGCATGCGCAGCATGCTCCTTTTGGAAACAAAAATGCGGTTTACTTGCCCAGCCGCGCCATCAGCGCCGCACAGACATCCGGCGTCACAAAGCTTGACACGTCGCCGTCCAGTCGCGCGATCTCTTTGACCAGTTTGCTGGCAATCGCCTGATGTTTGGCCTCGGCCATCAGAAACACGGTTTCGATGCTGTTGTCCAACACGCGGTTCATGCCAACCATCTGATATTCGTACTCAAAATCCGCCACAGCCCGCAGGCCGCGCACAATGATTTGCGCCCCCACATCCCGCGCGCAGTCAATCAGCAGATTCTCAAACGGATGCACCACAATCTCGGTGTCCGTCGCCTTGCCCAAGTCCAGACAATCGGCCTCAATCATCGCCACGCGCTCTTCCAACGTGAACAACGGGCCCTTGTCGCGGTTGATCGCCACGCCAATCACCAGCTTGTCCACCAACGCCGACGCCCGTCGAATGATGTCCAGATGCCCCAAAGTCACGGGATCAAACGTTCCAGGATACAAGCCAACACGCATCACGGCCTCCTCACATTGCCAGACGCTGCAGGCAGATCAAACTCCTTGCGCAATTGCAAGAGGTTACACAGCAAAGATCCCGGGCTAGTGCCCCATGATCATGCCTTCCAGCGCTTCTTTTTCCATCGACAACTCGGTCAGTTGCGCCTTGACCACATCGCCCAGCGTGACCAGCCCGGTCATTTTGCCGTCCTCGACCACCGGCATGTGGCGAAACCGCCCCTCGGTCATCTGGGTCAGCACGTCCTGCGCGCTGGTCTGGCTGGTGCAAGTGACGATTTTGCGCGTCATGTAATCCGACACCGGCCGGCTCAGACAGCCCGGTCCACTGCGCGCCACTTCGCGCACAATGTCGCGCTCTGACAAAATACCAGCCACGCTGGCACCTCCGTCATCTGACACAACCACAGAACCGATCCGGTTGTCGGCCAGCACTTTGGCCGCATCTGCAACCGAAGCCGTGGATTCAACGCTCAAAACACCGGCTTTGGCCTTGGCTTTCAGGATTTGGTGAACAAGCATCTTTTGGTCCTCCTCCAATCGACACGCCCGTCCCAAAAGGGTCGCGCCAATACAACCACAAGTCAAGCCAGCTGTTCGAGCCGCGCCACTTCAGCGCGAATTCCCTCGCTCAGACCGGCGGCAAAACGCGACAGCCGCGCGCTGCGCTGATCACCGGGATGGCGCACCAGATAAAAGCTGCGCACCAGACTGATCTGATCCACCAGCACCCGGCGCAATCCCGAATGGCTGGGCAGCGCAAAATCATGGGCCACGCACATCCCCGCCCCCTGCCCGGCCAGCTTCAGCTGAACCGGCACCGAATTTGACGCCAGCGCCACCCGCTCGACCCCCAGTTCCGCCAAATAATCCAGTTCCGCATCAAAAATCATGTCGGGAATATAGCCGATCATTCGGTGCCCGCGCAGATCATCCAGACTGTGCACCCCGCCATGGCGTTGCAAATAGGCCCGCGTGGCCACCAGATGCAGGTGGTAATCGCTGATCTTTTGCACCAGCAGCTGCCCCGCCGTGGGCGCGCTGACGGTGATCGCCATATCCGCCTCGCGCCGCGACAGGTTCACCACCCGGGGCAGCGCCACAATCTGAATGTCCAGATCCGGGTTGGCCGCCACCAGCGACGCGCAAACCTGCGGCAACAGGTAATTGGCACAGCCATCTGGCGCACCGATGCGGATCTGCCCGGTCAACCGCTCATCTGGCCCGGTGAGGGATTCGCGCCCTGCCCGCATCGCCTGCTCTGCCGCCTCCGAATGCACCAACAACCGCTCGCCCGCCCCGCTCAGCGCATAGCCCTGCGGCGATTTCACAAACAGCGCCACCTCCAACACCTGCTCCAACCGCGCCACACGCCGCCCGACAGTGGCCGGATCCATCCGCAAAACCCGCCCCGCCCCCGACAGGCTTTCTTCGCGCGCCACCGCCAGAAACACCTTCATATCGTCCCACTGCACCGCGATCCCCTTTGCAAAAACGCAAATCCTTTTTGAAATCTTGCCTCTGTTCATTGGGTTTGTGCAAGCCTATCGTGCCGCCAACCCTTCAGGAGGAGACCACAATGCAAGACCTCACACACTACATCAACGGCGCCCACGTGGCCGGCACGTCCGGGCGTTTCGCCGATGTGATGAACCCCGCCACTGGCGAAGTGCAGGCCCGCGTGCCTCTGGCCAACAGCGCCGAGATGGATCAGGCCGTGGCCTTTGCCGCCGCCGCCCAGCCCGCATGGGCCGCCACCAACCCCCAGCGCCGCGCCCGCGTGTTGATGAAATTCGTCGACCTGCTGAACCGCGACATGGACAAACTGGCCGAAGCCCTGTCACGCGAGCACGGCAAAACCCTGCCCGATGCCGCCGGTGACGTGCAGCGCGGCCTTGAAGTGGTCGAATACTGCATCGGCGCGCCGCAGATGCTGAAAGGCGAATACACCGACAGCGCGGGCCCCGGCATCGACATGTATTCCATGCGCCAGGCCCTTGGTGTGACCGCTGGCATCACCCCGTTCAACTTCCCCGCGATGATCCCGATGTGGATGTTCGCCCCCGCCATCGCTTGCGGCAACGCCTTCATCCTGAAACCGTCCGAGCGTGACCCCTCGGTGCCTTTGATGCTGGCCGAACTGATGGAAGAAGCCGGCCTGCCCAAAGGCATCCTGCAGGTCGTCAACGGTGACAAGGAAGCGGTCGACGCGATCCTGCACCACGACGTGATCCAGTCGATCGGCTTTGTCGGCTCGACCCCGATTGCCGAATACATCTATGCCACCGGCTGCGCCAACGGCAAACGCGTGCAGTGTTTCGGCGGCGCGAAAAACCACATGATCATCATGCCCGACGCCGATATGGATCAGGCCGCCGACGCGCTGATCGGAGCCGGGTACGGCGCGGCAGGCGAACGCTGCATGGCGATTTCCGTGGCCGTGCCCGTGGGCGATGACACCGCAGACCGGCTGATCGAAAAGCTGGTGCCCCGGATTGAGAGCCTGAAAGTCGGCCCCTACACTGCCGGCAACGAGGTTGACTACGGCCCCGTGGTCACCGCCGCCGCCAAGGCCAACATCGAACGTCTGGTGCAAACCGGCATCGATCAGGGCGCCGAACTGGTCGTCGACGGGCGCGATTTCAAACTGCAGGGCTATGAAGACGGCTATTTCGTCGGCCCGCACCTGTTTGACCGCGCCACCAAAGACATGGACATCTACACTCAGGAAATCTTTGGCCCGGTGCTGACTTGCGTACGTGCGCAAGACTACGAAGAGGCGATTGGCCTGGCGATGGACCACGAATATGGCAACGGCACCGCCATCTTCACCCGTGACGGCGACGCCGCACGCGATTTCGCCAACCGCATCAACATCGGCATGGTCGGCATCAACGTGCCGATCCCGGTGCCGCTGGCCTATCACACCTTCGGCGGTTGGAAGAAATCCGTGTTCGGAGACCTGAACCAGCACGGCCCTGACGCGTTCAAATTCTACACCCGCACCAAAACCGTGACAGCCCGTTGGCCCAGCGGCATCAAAGAAGGCGGCGAATTCTCTATCCCCGTGATGGAATAAACAAAAAAAGGGCGGCCCCTGAACCGGGCCGCCCTTTTTCGATTTCTACGTCAGAAAGTTCAGCTCTTTTTGCGCCGCAGGGCCGCAAATGCGCCAAGCCCTCCCAGCAACAACAGCCCACCCGCAGGCAACGGCACCGCAGCCGGCGCCGGCGATTGGAACGACACCCGCAGGTTGCGAATGCGCAATTGCGAGCCAAAGTTCTGCGCGCCAATCCCGATGGTCGAGCCCACCAACCGCTGGTTTTGGGTCAACCGGGTCTTGCCATAGTCACGCTTGGATCCGTCAAATGTGCCGTCGGTCGAATACCACTCGGCAATGTTAACGCCATCCACAAAGCTTTTCAGCTGCTCCGCGTTATAGGTCGCCAGCTGGAATTTGTCGTTGCTGTCAAAATACGAAAACCGGATCCGCTCGATTTTGACCTCACGGGCAAACTGAAACAGGATCATTTCGCCGCGATCACGACCGCTTTGACGATCCGCAATTGAATCGACCCCAAGCCCGTGATTGTGCCCGATCACCGTGCCGGTTCCGTCCAGCACACCGTTTGAATGGGTAAACCCAGCGACCATAACACCGCCAACTTCGCCACCGCCAACTTGCAAACTGTCGGCCTGCATACGCTGACCGGTCAGGTCGATGGTTTGATACAAAGTGCTCGCTGCCACCATTCCGGCTGACATCACGCCAATCGAGACCGCCGTAAAAAGCGTCTTCAACATGGTTTTTTCCTTCACCGCTTACTTGCTCGACAGGCACCCGTGTAAAAAAACCAGGACCGAATTTATTGGTTAATTGTTGCTAACAGGAAACAGTCCCTGCCTCAATTCCGCCATAGTCCTGAAATTTTGCCCATTGTTGACGTCTGAACCACAATTCTGGATATGCTCAGGAATAAACCGTTGTTTGTTCAACAATTATGACGGTTTTCCGCCGATGCACCCGCAGCATTCCCAAATCCAACGACTGCTTTCGGTGATTCGCCCTCTCAAAGACCATTGCAATTTCCCCGCCAAAAGGGACCAAAACAGCGACCGATTCGCCACAATCGGATTAAAAGCAACGTCCGGGCAAAAGAAAAACGGCCCCCCGAAGGAAGCCGTTTTGTCCGTTCATTCAAATGGTGGCTGGCGTTAGCCGCGCATACGGCGTCGCAAGACCAAAAGCCCCATACCGCTCAGCAACAAAACACCACCAGCCGGAAGCGGAATGTTCGGCGGCGGAGGTGTTCCTGCGCCCCGGTAATAGACCGAAGAATGCGACAAACCCTGCTGCGATCCGCCAGGTCCGCTGGTTGACCACAAGCCCGAAAGCGCCTCGCTTGTGTCCAAAAGGAACGCGGCAAACGAATTGCCCTGCTTCAGTGTGATAATGACCTGAGAATACCCATTTGGATTGTTCAAAGACCAGCTGTCGGTTCCAAAATTCACCGGCGTGTCGCCATAGCTGATGTTGCCATCACCACCGCCATCGCTCTTGGCCGCCAGGATCCAGTTGGTTTCACCAAACAGGCTGAAGGCCGCATCGATTGTATTGGTGTCATTGGAATTGGACACACAAGTCACACCAAGCGCCATATCCGGATCGCCTTGGGTCAGTTCATAGTCAACTGTCTGCGGTCCACCGCTTGATGCAGTGCATGTCAAGGCCATCGCAGAACTGCCCAGCCCCATACCAAGCACTGCGACGGCTGACATCATTAGTTTATGCATTTCATTCACCTCGATAACCGTTAATCGGATCGATCAAAAACCCGAACGTGATCGAAACCGCGAGTATATCAACTCAACTTTAATCAAACTGCACGCAGCTTGACACAAAAAGGCCACAAAAAGGAGCGGCCTTTTCCATGTTTTGCTCTTGCTTTCGCAGAAATGACGAAACAATTCGAAGATTCCCCCCGGTTTGACAACCTCTCGCGAACAACGCGACAAGCGCAACGCCCTTGCCGCGAGGCGCTCTTCGTCGTAATTAAACGCACGTTCAATAAACGCGCGACCGGTGAAGGGGACCGCTATGGATTTCGCACTTTCCGAGGAACAAACCGCCATTTTCGACATGGCCCACGGTTTTGGCCAGGACGCCATCGCCCCCAATGCCCGCCAATGGGAAGCTGACGGCACCATCCCCAAAACCCTCTGGCCCGAGGTCGGCGCGCTTGGTTTTGGTGCGCTCTACATCCCCGAAGACTCCGGCGGCGCAGGTCTCAGCCGGCTCGATGCCACCCTGGTGTTCGAGGCGCTTTCGATGGCCTGCCCCTCGGTCGCCGCGTTCTTGTCGATCCACAACATGTGCGCCAAAATGCTCGACAGCTTTGGCGACGACGCGCTGAAATCCCGCGTGATGCCCGACGTTCTGGCGATGAAAACCGTGCTGTCCTATTGCCTGACCGAACCCGGCTCGGGCAGTGACGCGGCCGCCCTGAAAACCCGCGCCACGCGCACCAATGACGGCTATGTGCTGAACGGCACCAAGGCGTTCATCTCGGGCGGCGGCTATTCCGACGCCTATGTCTGCATGGTGCGCACCGGCGACGACGGCGCCAAGGGCATATCAACACTCTATGTCGAAGACGGCGCGCCGGGGCTGTCCTTTGGCGGGCTCGAGGATAAAATGGGCTGGCGCAGCCAACCCACCGCGCAAGTGCAGTTTGATGATTGCAAAGTCGCCGCCGGTAATCTGGTGGGCGTTGAGGGCGACGGCTTCAAATACGCCATGATGGGGCTGGATGGTGGCCGTCTCAACATCTCTGCCTGTTCGCTTGGGGCGGCGCAAACCGCGCTGAACATGACGCTGGATTACATGGGCGAACGCCAGGCTTTTGGCAAATCCATCGACCAGTTTCAGGGCCTGCAATTCCGCCTCGCCGATATGGAGATCGAACTGCAAGCCGCGCGCACTTTCCTGCGTCAAGCCGCCTGGAAGCTTGACACCGGCGCGCCGGATGCGTCGAAATTCTGCGCCATGGCCAAGAAATTCGTCACTGAAGCAGGCTCCAAAGTGGTCGATCAATGCCTGCAACTGCACGGCGGCTATGGCTACCTCGCAGATTACGGCATCGAAAAACTGGTCCGCGATCTGCGCGTGCACCAGATCCTTGAAGGCACCAACGAGATCATGCGCGTCATCACCGCCCGCCACCTGCTGGCCGCCCGCGCATGAGCGATATCGAGATCCGCATCACCGGGCGCGCCGGGCGCATCACGCTGAACCGTCCCGACGCACTGAATGCCATGACCTATCAGATGTGCATGGCCATCGACGCGGCGATCGACGGCTGGCGCGATGACGACCATGTGGACTGTGTGGTGATCGACGCCGCCGGTGAACGCGCGTTTTGCTCGGGCGGCGACATCGCCGAACTCTACGCCACAGGCACCGCTGGGAACTATGCCTACGGGCAAAAATTCTGGGCCGACGAATACCACCTGAACTCCAAATTGTTCAACTATCCCAAACCTCTGGTGTCCTTCCTGCAAGGGTTCACCATGGGCGGCGGCGTCGGCATCGGTTGTCACGGCAGCCACCGCATCGTGGGTGAGACCAGCCAGATCGCGATGCCCGAATGCGGCATCGGGTTGGTGCCCGATGTGGGCGGCTCACTCATGCTGGCATTGGCACCGGGGCGCTTAGGCGAATACCTGGGCACCACCGCCACCCGCATGGGTCCGGCTGATGCGATCTTTGCCGGTTTTGCCGACCATTTCATCCCGCAAGACGCCTGGCCCGCCTTGATCACAACGCTGGAAAACGGCGCCGACATCGACATCATCGCAGCCGAGGCGCAAACCCCGCCCAAAGGCACGCTCGAGCCGCAACTCGACCTGATCAACGCCACCTTTGGCGGCGAATCCCTGACCGACATCCGCAACACGCTAAACGCCAGTGACAATGATTTCGCCCGCGACGCGCTGAAAAAGCTGACCCGCTGCGCGCCGCTGTCCGCCGCCTGCACGGTCGAGATCATTCACCGGCTGCGCGGCCCATCCCTCAGCATGGAAAAAGCGCTCGATCTGGAGTACCGTTTCACTTACCGCGCCATGGAACACGGCGATTTTCTGGAAGGCATCCGCGCCCAGATCATCGACAAAGACCGCACGCCGCACTGGCAATTTGCCCAAAGCGATGTGCCTGCCGTCGCGGTCAGCAAAATGCTGCGCCCGCTTGGCGACGCGGCCCTGGATTTCAAAAAGGAGAGCGTTATGAAAATCGGCTTTATCGGATTGGGCAATATGGGCGCGCCCATTGCCGCCAACCTCGCGGCCGCAGGGCACGCTGTGACGGGCTTTGACACGGCCGACGTTACTGTCGATGCAGTAGCGTCCGTCGACAGCGCCGAAGCCGCCGCCCGCGACGCCGACATCGTGATCACCATGCTGCCCAACGGCGACATTTTACGCGCCGTCGCCGCCCAGATCCTACCTGTGATGAGCCCCGGCGCGGTTCTGATTGATTGCTCCACTGTCGATGTCGAAAGCGCCCGCGCGGTCGCGCAAGATGCTGAAACAAAGCAGATTCTCAGCGTCGATGCGCCCGTGTCCGGCGGCATTGGCGGCGCCTCAGCCGGCACGCTCACCTTCATGGCCGGAGGCAGCGCGGACGCTTTTGCCAAAGCCGCGCCCCTGTTTGACATCATGGGCCAAAAGGCCGTGCATTGCGGCGACGCCGGCGCCGGCCAAGCCGCCAAAATCTGCAACAACATGATCCTCGGTGTGACCATGATCGCCACCTGCGAAGCCTTCGCGCTGGCCGACAAACTTGGGCTGGACCGGCAGAAAATGTTTGATGTGGTCAGCACGTCCTCGGGTTACAGCTGGACCATGAACGCCTATTGCCCCGCGCCCGGCATCGGCCCCAACAGCCCCGCAGACAATGACTACACCCCCGGTTTTGCCGCCGATCTGATGCTGAAAGACCTGCGTTTGTCGCAACATGCGGCCATTTCCGCCGATGCCGACACCCCCATGGGCGCGCTGGCTCAGGCGCTTTATGCGCAGTTTGTCGAAGACGAAGACGGCGCCGGACGTGACTTTAGCGCGATGTTGCCGCGGTTTGAAAAACGCAGCCGCACCTGACATGAAGAAGCCGCCCCAAAACCTTGGAGCGGCTCATTTTTCTCAGGTCGCTTAGGCTCAGGCCTTGCGCTTCTTGCGACGTGCCACAAAGCCCGCAAGCGCCAGTCCACCGGCCAGCAATGGCATCGACGCCGGGATCGGTACGCCTGCGACCACTGTGTCAAAGCTGAAGTTCTGATAGGCGAATCCCGCCCCGGTCGAGCTGTCATCAAACACAAGGCTTGTGATGTTGCCCGACGCGGTAAAATCCGCAACGCCAGCCATGGTATTGAACGTCAGCAAGCCAACTTGCGATGCGCCGTTGAACGCTGCGATGGTCACGTTGTCGCCCGGATCAAAGACCGAAACGTCAAAGCTCAGGTTTTCAACAATGTCATTGAACGCCAGGATGCCATCGCCTTCACAGCTGGTCTGAGCCGCGTTCGAAAAGCAAATCCCGTTGGCACCAGGGTCCAGCACGGCAAAACCGCCGGGCGTTGTTGACGTCAAAGTGGCATTGCCGATCATCACAGTTGCAGCCGAGTCACCAAGACCGAGGCCATTGAAGTCCAAGGTGTCAGCAACGGCGGGCGCGCTCAAAACGGCCATAACAGCGCCGCCGAGTGCGATCGATTTCAAAAAACTCATCTCAAATCTCTCCAAATAGTTATTTCCGGCTTAACCATCGCACACGGAAACCATGCGCTATGTAATCCTGGTCACATTCTAGACACATTTCTTGAAAACCCAAGCTGCTTGAAATTCCACTGATTTTGGGCGCCTTTAGCAACATCTGGCGCAACAATGTCCAGGTGTTTTTCGAATTGATGCGCGCTGGTGAACAATCACCCTTCAACGCCTTCGAATCACCCAATTTTTCTTCAAATCTCCTTAAAATCTCCCTCGAATTGTTCGCCTCGCGGGTCATGCAAAGTGGGCAGGTGTTCCCAATCTCCTGCGCGGAGCCCAGATGCCTTTAGCGACCGAACTGCCAATCCAGACCAACGCCACTGCCGAGCAGATGGCGGCCGAGATCTTTGGCTCGGGGATCACGGTCAATTCTGCCACCTACTCCGGCGATCCGCTGTCATCGGGCATCTACACCAATGGCGACACCATTTCGCCTGACGCCACGCCCGGCGACAGCGGTGTGATTTTATCGACCGGACACGCCGAAGACTTCACCAATGACAGCGGCACGACCAACACCAACATCTCGGGAAGCACATCGACCAACACTGTTGATGGCATTGACGGCGACGACGATTTTGACGATTTGGCCGGCGCGTTCACCCGCGACGCTGCGATCCTCGAGGTTACTTTCACGCCGCTGGGTGATACGATCACGCTCGATTTCGTGCTCAGTTCCGAGGAATATCCAGAGTTCATCAACTCGGTTTACAACGACGTGGTTGGCGTTTGGGTGAATGACGTGCAGGCCACCGTGACAGTCGGCGATGGCTCGGCCTCGATCGGCAACATCAACGGCGGCGCCACGCAGAACATTTATAACGACAACACCGGCGACCAGTTCAATACCGAAATGGACGGCTTCACGGTCACCCTCACATTCGTGGCACCGGTGACGCCAGGCGAGGAGAACACGCTGAAAGTTGGCGTCGCAGATGTGGGTGACGCAAGCTATGACACCAACCTTCTGATCGCCGGCGGGTCCGTACAATCAACCATCATCGCCCAGGATGATGAGGTTACCCTGGGCCATAACGACACCAAGACGCTTGACGTTTTGGACAATGACAGTTCGACCGGCGGCACGCTGACAATCACCCATATCAACGGCACCGCAGTAATCGCCGGGCAAAGCATCACGCTTGCGACGGGTCAGGTGATCACGCTGAACGGCGATGGCACAATCACCGTGGAGGGCGATTCAGATGCCGAGACGATCTATTTCAACTACTCCATCGAGGATCAGGCCGGCAACACCGACACCGCCATTGTCGAGATCGAGCAGATCCCCTGTTTCACCGCCGGCACATTGATCGAAACCAACGATGGCCCCCGCCAGATCGAAACCCTGCAACCGGGCGATCTGATCATGACCCGCGACGCCGGTGCCTTGCCGCTGCGGTGGATCGGACAGAACCGCGTAAACGCACGTGGACCCCACTGTCCGGTTTTGCTGCGCGCCGGTGTGTTGGGTTTGAACTCGGATCTGCGGGTGTCGCAACAGCACCGTATTTTGCTGTCAGGACCATTGTGTCAGTTGTTGTTTTCGACGCCCGAAGTCCTGGTGAAGTCAAAAGATCTGCTGCCTTTATCCGGTGTGTCTTTGGACACGTCCTATCGAGATATCACCTATTGCCACCTCTTGTTTGATCAGCACCAGATCGTGAAAACCCAGGGTTTGGACAGCGAAAGTTATTTGCCCGGGCCCGCCACAATGTCCGGATTTGACGCGGCGACCCAATCTGAAATCCTGACTTTGTTTCCACAATTATCGTCGATGGGTTACGGCTATGGACCAGCCGCGCGGCCGGTTTTGAAAACGTTTGAAGCCCAGTTATTGATCGCGATGATGGCCAACCAGCACGACTTGCTCCAAGCTGCCTGAAATAGGTTTAAAAAACCTGTACAAAATTCACCTCAAGCGGGTGAATATGTACAGTTTTCAAAAACCGGACCTATTACTCCGCCGCAACTTTGCGCGCTTCCAGCATTTGTTTCAAATACCGTCCGGTATGGCTGCGCGCCGCCTCGGCAATCTTTTCAGGCGTCCCTGTGGCCACAATCTCACCACCGCCATCACCGCCTTCGGGGCCAATGTCGATGATATGATCGGCGGTTTTTATGACATCCAGATTGTGTTCAATCACGATCACTGAATTGCCCTGCTCCACCAATTCATGCAACACTTCCAATAGCTTGCGTACATCTTCAAAGTGCAAACCTGTCGTGGGCTCGTCCAGAATATACAGAGTGCGCCCAGTCGAGCGTTTGGCCAGTTCCTTGCTCAACTTGACGCGCTGCGCCTCACCGCCGGACAATGTGGTCGCCTGCTGACCCACCTTGATATAGCCAAGCCCGACCCGCATCAGAGCATCCATCTTTTCACGAATGCTGGGCACCGCCTTGAAAAAGGTCTGCGCGTCCTCGACTGTCATATCAAGAACGTCCGCTATGCTCTTGCCTTTAAAGCGAATTTCCAAAGTCTCACGGTTGTAGCGCGCACCTTTGCAGGTCTCGCAGGTCACGTACACATCGGGCAAAAAGTGCATCTCGATTTTGATAACACCATCGCCCTGACAGGCCTCGCAACGCCCACCCTTAACGTTAAAACTAAATCGTCCAGGCTTATACCCCCGCGCCTTCGACTCTGGCAGGCCGGAAAACCAATCGCGGATCGGCGTGAAGGCCCCCGTGTAAGTTGCTGGATTCGAACGAGGAGTCCGCCCGATCGGGCGTTGATCAATGTCAATCACCTTATCCAGAAACTCGAGCCCCTTGATCGTTTCGCACGGCGCAGGCGTCTGGCGCGCCCCGTTCAAACGCATCGATGCGGTCTTGAAAAGCGTCTCAATCGTTAGAGTTGATTTGCCGCCGCCCGACACACCCGTCACGCACACAAACTTGCCCAACGGAAACTCGGCTGTGACATTTTTCAGATTGTTTCCAGTGGCTTTGACCACCTTGAGAGATTTTTTCTTACCCTTCCTGCGCGAGGTCGGAATGGCAATTTCGCGTTTGCCAGACAGGTATTGACCGGTCAGTGATTTCGGATCGTTCGCAACCACATCGGGCGTGCCATGGCTGACAACTTCGCCGCCGTGCAGACCAGCCCCCGGACCAATGTCAAACACATAGTCCGCTTCGCGAATGGCTTCCTCGTCATGTTCCACCACGATGACCGTATTGCCTTGATCTCGCAGGTTTTTCAGCGTTTCGAGCAGTCGGTCATTGTCGCGTTGATGCAAGCCAATACTCGGCTCATCCAACACATACAAAACGCCCGTCAGACCCGAGCCGATCTGGCTGGCCAAACGGATCCGCTGGCTTTCACCGCCACTTAATGTACCACTTGAACGTGACAGCGTAAGATACTCTAATCCCACATTATTCAAAAAACCAAGACGCTCACGCACCTCTTTTAGAATGGCCTTTGCAATCTCGTTTTTCTGTTTGCTCAACCGCTCGGGAACGGATTCGCACCAGGCAAAGGCCTCGCGGATCGACATCTGCACCACGTGGCCCACATGAAGATCAGCGATCTTGACCGCCAAGGCCTCTTCACGAAGGCGAAATCCGCCGCATGAGCCACAAGACCGGTTGTTCTGATAGCGTTCAAATTCTTCGCGGATCCAATTGCTGTCGGTTTCGCGGTAACGCCGCTCCATGTTCGGAATCACGCCTTCAAACACGCGCGTCACCTGATAAACGCGACCACCTTCATCATATCGAAACGGAATCTCTTCATCTCCGGAACCATACAGAAACACCTGTTGCACATGCGCGGGCAGATCCTTCCACTTGGCGTTCTTGTCAAACTCATAGTGTTTGGCAATCGCTTCAATGGTTTGCAGGAAATAAGGTGACTTGCCTTTGCGCCAGGGCGCGAGCGCGCCGTCATAAACCTTGAGCGCGGCATCGGGCACCACGAGGCGTTCGTCAAAAAACAGCTCCATGCCCAGACCATCGCATTCCGGGCAGGCCCCAAACGGCGCGTTAAAGGAAAACAGACGCGGTTCAATCTCGGGGATCGTGAAACCGCTGACAGGACAGGCAAAATTTTCGGAAAAGGTAAAACGTTCCGGCTCGTCCACTGCTGTCTCAAGAATGGCGATTCCGTCCGCCAGGTCAAAGGCCGTGCGCAGACTGTCAGCCAGCCGGGTTTCGAGCCCCTCACGCACCACAATCCGGTCCACAACAACGTCGATGTCGTGGCGAAATTTCTTGTCCAGTTTGGGCGGTTCGTCGAGTTCATAGAACTGCCCGTCGACCTTGACACGTTGAAAACCTTGCTTGCGCAACTCTATGAATTCTTTGCGGTATTCCCCTTTTCGATCTCGAATGATCGGGGCCAGTAGATAGGCGCGCGTGCCGTCTTCCATGGCCATGATCCGGTCAACCATATCCTGCACCTGTTGGGCTTCGATCGGTTTGCCAGTGGCGGGTGAATAGGGCGTGCCTGCACGGGCAAAAAGCAGGCGTAGATAGTCGTAAATTTCGGTGACGGTGCCGACGGTCGAGCGCGGGTTTATCGACGTGGTTTTCTGTTCAATCGAAATCGCCGGGGACAGGCCACTGATGTGATCGACGTCGGGCTTTTCCATCATGTCCAGAAACTGGCGCGCATAGGCCGACAGGCTTTCGACATAGCGCCGCTGCCCTTCTGCGTAAATTGTATCAAAAGCCAGCGAAGATTTGCCCGATCCGGACAGACCCGTAATCACAACCAGCTGGTCGCGCGGAATGTCGACGTCGATGCTTTTGAGATTGTGCTCGCGCGCGCCGCGCACTTCGATGTTTTTAAGCTCAGCCATGGTGCCCCCGTTAACGGATAAGACATAGGTCAGATGTTATGAGTCTCCAACCCATATTTGCGAACGGAGGGGGAACATTTATCCACAGGCGGCACGCCGATGCGCCATCCATGCATGCAACGCCGCCCCTGCGGAAAAAAGCACCACGGCAAAAATGGCAAAACCGGTGATCTGCCACGCGGCCACGAGGGCGGCCAACAGCGGTGTGCCGCAGGTCGTGCCGATGTTTCCCATTTGGGCCAGAGCTCCGTTTGCCTTGGCTTGGGCGCTGGGGTCCGGGTTCAATTGGGCGATCGCGGCGAAGCTGGCGCCCTGCACCAACCCCAAGGCCAAAGCCAACGCAAGATAAGGCAACGCAGAGGTCGGCCAGACCCAAAGGACACCAGACAGAACCAGCGACAGCAAAAAACCAGTTTGGATGATCGCCACGGCAGACCCGCGTCGCAGCAACCAAACCCCCAGTGTCATCGAACAGGCAATCCCAACCAGCGGCATGGCACCGATCACGCTGGCGCGGATGGTTTCAGGCAAAAAGCTGGGCATGATCGTCAGAATCGCCACAAAAGCGCCGGCATAGCAAACCCAGCCCAAGGCGGGCGCATTCAGGAACGGAGATTGATAGATTGTCACATGATCGCGCAGCAGGCCCCCAAAGGACAGCGCGACATGCGGCGCCGGCGGATCACGCGGCAACATAACAGCCACTACCACCGCCATCGCAGCCATGTAGGTCGCATGTGCAAACAGCACTGCGCCGATGCCGTAACGCTGCGCCAGTGGATCCCCCAGCCAGACAAGGGCGGCAAATGCGACGCCAAAAAACGTGCTCCAAAGCGATAGGGTCAACCCGCGATGGCGCGCGGCGCTAAGCTGCGCAATCAATGTTGGCGCCGCCACGACAATGGCCAAATGCGACACACCTTCCAACGCGCGGCTGGCCAACATCAACCCGATCGGCGGCAGACTGGCCTGATAGGCAGACATCACCGCGCCCAAAAGCAAAGCGCCGACCAACGCGCGGCGAAACCCAACGCTGGCCACCAAAAGTCCGGCGGTAACCCCAAAAACCACGCCGACCAAACCGACCAGCGAAACGATAAAACCCACCGCGACGCCGCTGCCATAAGTTTCGGACAGATAGGGGAAGCCCACTGCCATTTTGCCGAACTGTGCGGCTGCGCCCAACCCGGCGGCCCACAACCCAATCACCCTGGGAAACGCGGTTTTGACCATCAGGTTTTTTGCGCCATAGCCCAGGCACAGATCGGCATTTCAGGATCATTTTCAAGGGGATCGCGCGACTTGTCGAACACCGGTGGCCAGTCGGTTTCCATGTTGCGCAAGGCAGCATTGCGGTTGCCCCATTGCTTGGAGCGGATGTGATCGGAATCAAAACCCGCTTCGATCAACAGATTGCGCAAGCCGCGCGCCGACCAGCGCGAACAGTCGTTGGGTGCGGCATGAAAGGGGATGAAAAAAGGCACGGCAACCCAAAAATGCCCACCCTTTTTCAACATTTTGTAAACGTTCTGCGTGGCACGATAAGGACGGTCCAAATGCTCCCACACTTGATTGGCGAGAATCAGATCGAATTTCATCACTTTGCCCGCGTCCTGAAACGGCGCGTCGCAGATGTCATATTCGGGGTAAATGAACTGTTGATAGCTGCGAAACGGGAACATGCGGCCCCATTTTCCCGAAATCTCGGCCACATCCAGCGTTTCCGGGTCCAGCGCGTTGATCATTTTGCGGCTGGAACGGCCCATGATGATGCGGTTGAGACTGGCCACGGCTGCCCTTTGCTGTCAGCGACCAAATGCAAAACGGCCCTGCGGAGGCAAAGCACCACAGGGCCGGAGCAGTTGCAAGCCCGAAGGCGGTTGCCCTTAAGCTTTGCGGCGACGTCGCGCGATCATTATGCCACCCAGCGCACCGGCCAGCAAAACGCCGCCCGCAGGCAGCGGCACGGCCGCCACGGTGACCGGCGCGATGCGCACATTGTCAAGAACCGGGCCTTTGCAGCAATTGGTGACGCGTGCCGAGAAGGACAGCAAGCCAGTCACATCGCCGGCAACGAAGTTCAGCACTTCGGTCACATAGCCCATGTTGGCGAAGGACGTCATTGTCGCATCAAAATCATAGGTTTGCGCGGTCATGCCCATCGAGGCTGTCATGGTGTAGACGTTGCCCGGGCTGCCAGCCAAATCGAAGGAAATGTTGTATTCCTGGCCGATCACCAGGCCGGTGATGGTCTGGGAAATCACGGTTGGACTGGTCAGGCCAGTGTTGCCGATCAAGTCGACGCTTTGCACGCCATCCGACGCTTCCCAAAAGTTTTCGGCCGCAACGTCAACGCTGCCGGCTTCGATGGTCCAGCCTGTCATCTCGTTGAACGAGGTATCATAGGTCCGGAACGTGTTGGCAGCGACGGCCTTGTCCTCAAAGCTGCCGTTGACGATTGTAGCAGCGCCAGCAGCCCCGGCCAATGTGGTTGCGGCTGCGACAACCGCAGCGGTCATAAATCTTGTCATTGAGAAACCCTCGTTACGACACCCATTTGCCGTAATTTAATGCATTCGCACCGTTTCAACAACCGCTTGATTCTCGCCCCAGCCACAGCACCAGATCGTGTGTTGGAAAGGTCGCAGCACGTTACATGTGAATCACGCGATCAAAGGCATCAAGCACGCTTTCGTGCATCATTTCGGAAAGGGTTGGATGCGGAAAAACCGTGTTCATCAGCTCGGCCTCGGTGGTTTCAAGCTGGCGGCCGATCACATAGCCTTGGATCAGCTCGGTCACCTCGGCGCCGATCATGTGGGCGCCCAAAAGCGCACCCGACTGGGCGTCAAATACGGTTTTGATCAGCCCTTCTGCCTCGCCCAAAGCAATGGCTTTGCCGTTGCCGATAAACGGAAAACGCCCAACCTTGATGTCATGACCCTTGTCGCGGGCCTGCGCTTCGGTCAGCCCGACGCTGGCGACTTGCGGCTGGCAATAGGTGCAACCGGCAATCGAGTCCCGATCCACCGGATGCGGGTCCCCGCCAGCGATCAGTTCGGCCACCTTCACGCCTTCGTGGCTGGCTTTGTGCGCCAACCAGGGCGCGCCGGTCAGATCGCCGATGGCATAAAGCCCGGCCACGCCAGTGCGCGCGAAAGCGTCGGTGACCACATGGGTGCGGTCGATTTTCACGCCAAGCCCTTCGAGCCCCAAATCTTCGGTATTCCCGACGATGCCAACGGCGCTGATCACCGTGTCAAAATCCAGCTGTTCGGTCTTGCCTGCGGTTTCGATATGCGCCGTCACATGGCCTTTCTTGCGGTCCAGTTTTGCGACTTTGGCGTTCTCGCGGATGCTCATGCCCTGCTTGGTGAACTGTTTTTTGGCAAACGCGCTGATGTCGGCGTCTTCCACCGGCAGGATGCGTTCCATCACTTCGACGACGGTGGTGTCCGCGCCCAACGTATTGTAAAAACTGGCAAATTCGATCCCAATAGCGCCGGATCCGATCACCAGCAGCTTTTTGGGCATGCGCGGCGGCACCAGCGCGTGTTTGTAGGTCCAGACCAGATCGCCGTCGGCCTCTAACCCCGGCAGCTCGCGTGCGCGCGCACCTGTCGCCAGCACAATGTTGGCGGCCGTTAAGGTTTCAGTTCCGGCCTTTGTGGTGATCGTGACCTGCCCCGCTTTGGGGACATGCGCCGCGCCCATATAGGTCTTGATCTTGTTCTTTTTCATCAAATGCGCCACACCGCCGGACAATTGCCCAGCCACCGCGCGCGAGCGTTTGACCACAGCGTCCAGATCATAGCCGATGCCATCGGCTTTCAGGCCAAACTCGCCTGCGCGCTGCATCAGATGAAACACTTCGGACGAGCGCAACATGGCTTTGGTCGGAATACAGCCCCAGTTGAGACAAATGCCGCCCATATGCTCGCGCTCGACAATGGCCACGTTCAGGCCCAGCTGAGCGGCGCGGATCGCAGCCACATATCCCCCCGGACCAGCGCCGATGACAATCAGATCATGGGAAGTCGCGCTCATATCGGGCTCCGGCAATTTGGAAAACTGCGCAACGGCTAGCGGATCAGGCCGCGCCCTTCAATGATTTTAGAACGCCGCCGCCATCGCAGCCGCCACCAAAGCCCCAATCCGCGCCGAGCCCTGGCGCGAGGGATGCACCCGGTCGAGGAACCAATGCGCCGGCGTATCAGGGTCGATCACGTCCCCGGCATCCACATAAATCACGCCGGGCGTGCGCTGTGCCAGTTGCGCCAATCGCGCATTCAGCACGTCGGTTTCATCCTGACAGCGCTGGAAAGGATTGGGTTTTGCGTTGCCGTCGTAGTAGCCCAGCACGATCACGCGGGCCCCGTCAGCGCGCACGCGGCGCACCAGATCAACCATGTCGCCGGACTGACCATCCGCCGCAATCAACCCGTTCAAATTGTCGCGACATTGCCGGCAGCCACATTCGCTGAGCAGATCATTGGCACCGCCGTTCAGGATCACCCACCCCCAAGCGCCGGGGCGGTACTGCGCGCGTATGTCATGGCCATCGCGCGCGGCATCCGGGTTGCGATGGCTCAGCCGTGCGCCCGGCACCGACAGGTTCAGCACGGTTTGATTGGTTTGACGCGCGGCAACCTCGCCAATGCTGGCCTTTGCCGCGCCGTTCCAAGCCAACACAGAGTCTCCGATCACCAGAATATCGGCGCTCTCAGTCACCGCGCGCGGCGCGCAGGCCGTCAGCAACAGCGCCAGAATCAGCCAAACCCGGATCAGACAGCAGCCTGTTGGATTTCACGCACGGTGGTGCCATAGCCCCCCCGCGAGACATAATCGACCTCGGACCCGGTGGGTTTGCGCGACAGCACATCATTGCGATAGGGAAACCGGCCGAATTGGCGGATCACTTCGCGGTGCGCGCGGGCGTGCAGCAGATTCGATTCGCCTGTTTGCGGCATCCGCTGATGCAGCAACCGCACGCAGCGTTCCTGATCACACAGGTTTTCGGAATGCATCATCGGCAGGTAAAAGAACTGGCGCGCCGGTTCGTCAATTTTGAGGTCCCAGCCTTTGTCGACGCAGGCCTTTGCGGCGGCCAAAGCGGCCGGATCGCTTGCAAACGCCTTGTCCGAGCCGCGGAACATGTTCCGGGGGAACTGATCCGTCAGAATAATGTAGGCCAGAGCGCCTGTCGGATATGTGAGCCACAGCGAGTATCGCCCCTCGCACGCCCCTTCCCATGCCTTCTGAAACCGCGATTTGATTTCAGCATCAAGGCTGTCGTCCTGAACATACCAGCGGGCAGCGCCCACGTCGTCCAACCAAAAACTAAGTACTTCATCAGGGCCAACCATGGGTCACACTCCGTATTTAGACACCCCAGCCACACACTGGGTTTACGCTCATTTTACTTGTTTTTGACAGTAACAAATTACAACAGGCGCGACACATTTTTTCAATTGAATGGCGATCTGATCAGGCAACATTTTGCGAATCCTGCTCTTCCAGCTCGGCTTCGATGGTGATTTCCTGAGCATATTCAACAGCAACCGACGTGGCCCCCGGGTGGATCGGCGCAAAGGTTCCGGTGTCTTCGATGGCCACGGTCGGGCGCTGCGTGGTGCGGTAAAGCGCATAAACAGCCAGCGCGAACATCAGTCCGGCCATGAACAAAAAGAACCCGGGCGGGCCAAAAACCGCATCCCCCATCAACCAACCGGTGATCACCGGGCCGGCAATTGCGCCCAGCCCGTTGATGAACACCAATCCACCCGACGCCGCCGCCATATCATCGTGCTCGAGGAAATCGTTGGTGTGCGCAATCAACAGCGAATAGAGCGGATTGGTCAGCCCTCCGACGACAAAAGCCGCCATCAACAACACCAAAAACACATCGCCCACCATCATGCCCAGAATCGCGCCGCACCCGCCGACACCTGCCACGATCAGAATCAAAACACGCCGGTCCATCCGATCCGACAGCCAGCCCAGCGGATACTGCAAGAGCAGCGCGCCCACATAAAACGACGCCACAAAGATCGAAATTTCGGTCAACGTCAGCCCGGCGCGCGCGCCATAAACCGCGCTCATCCCGAATTGGGCCGAAAAGACACCGCCCAAAAGGAACATGCCAACGCAGCCCAGCGGCGAGATTTTCATGATTTGGCGCAAGCTCATGGGTTTGGTGGTGTCAAAGGCCGGCGTTGGGCTGATCGACAGCAAAATCGGCGCAAAAGACACGGAAATCAGCACCGAAGCGATCACAAAGGATTCGTATCCCGCCGGATCACCGGCCAGCAAAAGCCCCTGCGCCGAAACGATGCCAACCATCTGCACGATCATGTAGAGCGACAGCGCCTTGCCCCGATTGGCATTGCTGGCGGCATTGTTCAGCCAGCTTTCAGCGGTGACATAAACGCCCGAAAAACAGAACCCGATGACGACACGGCCCAGAATCCAGAACGCCGGGTGGGCGGCAAAGGGATACAGGATCATCACCGCCGAAATGAACGAAGCGAGTGCAGCAAACACCCGCACGTGTCCCACGCGGCGGATCAGTTCGGGCGCCATGCGCGAGCCACCGAGAAAGCCGAGGAAATAGGCCGACATCACAAAAGACATCTCGAGCGTGGAGAACCCCTCGATCTCGCCGCGCACCCCCAAAAGGGTGCCCTGCAAACCGTTGCCCACCATCAGCAGGCCCATTCCCAGCAACAGCGCCCATGCGCTTGACAAAACCTGTAGCATGGCGCGATTCCTTTCGCGGGTTATACCCGATCACATATCAACCGACGCACCGCACCGGTCCGCACATTATCCGACATGGCAGGAGTCGTATTTCGACCTCAGCGCGATGGCGCGAACAACAGCGATGCATCGCCATAGGAAAAGAAGCGGTATTTATCGTTAACGGCGTGTGCGTAGATCTGTTGCATCGCTTCCATGCCCACAAAGGCCGCCACCAGCATCATCAGCGTCGATTTCGGCAGATGAAAATTGGTCATCAGCGCATCGGTGGTCTGAAATTGGAAACCGGGATAAATGAAAATGTCGGTATCGCCTTGCCAGGGCCGGATCGTGCCATCCCGCGCGGCGGTTTCGATCCGGCGCAGCGCAGTTGTGCCCACCGGGATGATGCGCCCACCATTGGCTCGGGTGGCTTTGATCTGATCCGCAGCCTCGGGCGACACTTCGCCCCATTCGGCGTGCATTTTATGGCTGCGCACGTCTTCTACCTTGACCGGCAGGAACGTGCCCGCGCCCACATGCAAAGTGACATAGCTGAAATCCACGCCGCGCGCGCGCAACGCGTCCAGCAACGGCGCATCAAAATGCAGCGAGGCGGTGGGGGCGGCCACAGCCCCGGCATGGCGCGCAAAAACGGTCTGGTAATCGTCCTTGTCCCGGTCATCTGCCGCACGTTTGCCGGCGATATAAGGCGGCAGCGGCATGGCACCGGTTTCGCCGAGCGCGGCGTCAAAATCATCGCCCGCAAGGTTGAACTGCAAATGCCCCTGCCCGTCCGAAATACCGGTTAACGTCGCGCTCAGATCGGCGCTGAACTGCACGGTTTCCCCGATGCGCAGCTTTTTCAGCGGTTTGATCAGCGCCGACCAGGTGCCGTCAGCGCGCGGTTCCAGCAGCGTCACCTCGATGCGGGCGCTGGTTGCGCCTGCGGGTCCGATGCGCGCACGCTGACCGCTCAGCCGCGCGGGGATCACTTTGGTGTTGTTGAGCACCAATCGATCCCCGGCGCGCAGCCAACCGGGCAGATCGTGGACCTGTGCGTCATGCAGCGCGTGATCGCCAGACACCAGTAGGCGCGCCGAACTGCGCGGGCGGGCGGGGCGCGTTGCAATCAGGTTTTCGGGCAGATCAAAGTCAAAATCACTGAGGTTCATGGGCGGCGCTATAGGGGGTTGTTTGCGCTTTGGCCAGAGGCTCAGCGCCCCTCGGCTGCGCCTGTGCGCGGCGGGTCGGGGCGTCTGGTTGCAGGCACGCCGTCCACCGTTGGGGTGGGCGCACGAAACACCTCGCGCAGCAGTCCTGGCGTCAGCGCCGACAGCGGATTGACCGATACTTTGGGGTCCTGCGCGGCACCGGTCAAACGATAGCTAAAGCCGACCAACCCTTCGCCTTTGCGCGTCAAAACCGCACCAATCGCATTAAACAAATACACCGGCGACAACACCCCTTGCATGTTGAGCCGCCCGGTTTTGACATCATAGGTGCCATCCATCGACACGCCAATCGACGGTCCAATGGCCGAGCCGGACAACAGCGTCAGGCGCGATGGGGCCAGGCGAAATCTGGCGTCAACTTCGGAAAACTGGATGCCCTGCCCGGCCATTTCATCAATCAGACCCACAAGGGAGATCGAATTAAGCAGCGCGGCAAAGGCGCGCCCATCCTTGACCCGCGTGTTGGTCACGCGCAGCACGCCGTCAAATTGCCCCGGCTGTTGCACCGGCACCAGCGTCAGGCCGAAATCACCACCCCGGCCCTGGCTGAGCACGCCTGCCGCGCGAAACACGCCACCTGCGTCCTTGGAGCTGATCTGAAACGCGCTGCGTCCATTTTGCGGCACCACGCGGCCATTGACCTGGGTCTGGCCATTCACCTTGCCCTGAAACAGGCCGCCCAAACCGCCATTGGTAGTGAAATCGCCGCGAAAATCCGTCAACGCGATGGAATCGGTGATTTGCAACCTCTCGAGCGCGACCCGCATGGATCCAGAGCTGCCCGCGCCACTGCCTGGACCACTGGCAAAATCCGCCGCGCGCATATCGAGCCGCCCGCCCAGCAGACGCACCTCGGGGGCGGCGTTGCCTCGGCCCACCAGCTCGACCCGCGCATCAAGCCAGCCACCCAATCGCACCGAGCTGAATGTGGCCCGCTCAAGCCCGCCGCCCGGGCGCGTTGTCACCCGGCCGCTGGCCGACAGACCGGGCGCGCGCAGGCTCAGCTGGTCCAGCGTGGTTGTGGGGCCAATCGTGCCGCTCATGCGCAACGCGCCGGTGGCACTGCGCGCCTTGGACCAGCCCAGAGGCGCCAAACGCAGCCCAACACCGGCCAGATCCGATTGCAGGTTGAGCTGTGGCGGCGCGCCCGGTGCCAGCGCCAGGGTGAACTGGGCTTTGCCCGTCCCGCTGACCGTGCCCGGCGGCAGACCGATGTTGAAAGTGTCGATGGCGCGCGGCGACAGCTCGATCTCGCCCTCGACCGTGCTGGATTTTGGCACACCTTTGCCCAGCGGTTGGCGCCAGCGCACGCGCGCCGGCAAATCCGCGATCTGACCCGCGCCGGACAGGATGATCTGGGTTTGATCCCCACTCAGTTGCAGGCGCGGCGTGGTCAGCGTGAAGCCCGGCACCAGGGCAGTGCTTTTGACATTGCGCACCTCACCGCTCAGGTGGAAATCAATCTCGTCCAGACCCACCTTGGCGCGCAGCGGCAGCGCAACTGTTCCGGTGACCTGTGCCTCACCATCGGCCAGATCAACCGGCAGCGGCGTGTCTTTGAGGATGCGCAGCGGTGGGCGGTTCAACAACGAAATCACCGCCGTCACCGGCCCCTGCCCGATCAGGCGCACAATGCCTGGCGCGCCCTTTTTGACCGACACATCGGGAATGATAAACGAGGTGCCTGCCACATTGACCACGCCGCCCTGTTCGGCGCTCACCTGCCCCGAGGTCGCTGTGGTCACAAAACGCCCATCCACCAGACTGGCGTGCCCTGCCGCGTTGCGGATCGGCGGCATGGTGCGCAAAAACCGCACCTCGGCGTTGTCATAATCAAAACTGGCGTGGATGTTGGCGCGGGTGTCGGGCCGGGTGCGCAGTGCCAGTTCCAGCCCCATCAGCCGCCCCCCCGACAGATTGCGCGCCAGCCATTTGCGCGCGCCCTTGGCAAAACTGTCCGGCCACAGCGCCAGCAATTGCGCCGGCAGCATTGTGTCAATCGCCGCGTCCAGATCGAGCGACCAGCCGTCCCTGTCCGCGCCCAGCGTGCCTGACAGATGCACGTTGCTGTCATCCACAACCGCGTGCACCTGACCCAGACGCAGCCGGAACGGGTTCAGCTTCAGTTGGAAATCGGCCAATCCCGACGCAATTTGCAGCGGCGTGTCATAGAATCCATCGGGGTTAACGCTGAGCCCCGACAGCGCGATCTGTCCGGTCAAATCGCCCAGCGTGCCATCGGGTTTGGCGCCCAGATGCACCCGGCCATCAGCCACTCCCTGGCCCCAAGGGCTGGTCACCGACAACTCATCCAGGGTCAGCATCTGGGTGTCGGGCGCAAAGCTGAAATAGCTGCGTGCGGCGTCAAACGGGATCGGACGGCTGCCATCGGTGGGCTGGATCGCACCGGCGGCCATCTGCAACGTCGCCGACAGCGACCCCAGCGTGCCATCGGCGCGCATTGCCCCGCGCAGCGCCCCGGAGATCGGCGCGCGCACCACCTCAAGCCAGCCCAAAGCCAGCGCATGCCCGGCCAGATCGCGCGCATCCACATCGCGCACCGAAACGCCAAACTCCGCCGCCTGGCCGCCTATCTGGCTGGCGTAGTTGACCTCGACAAAGCTGGCATAGTCGGCCCCACTCAGCACCGAAAACCCGCCCGAAATCCGCAGATCGCCACCCTCGCGTGTCAGACGCAAGCTGCCCCCGTCCAGCGTCCAGGCACGCCCCTGACGCACATCCTCATAACGCAGCGTCAGCGCCGCCAGATCACCGCCGACAAAAGCCTCCAGATTGGGCTGCTCCAGCACGCTGTTGATCATCTGCACCATGTCGGCGGGGCTCATGGCGGTGCCCATTTGCGCCTGTTGTTGGCCAAAAAACAGCGACAGCTGGCCGTTGCGATCGCGCCGCACGGTGGCCAGTGCGCCCTGCAATGTGATGCGCTTGGGCTGAACCTGACCGCGCAGCAAAGGGCGCAGGGCCAGGCTGGCTTCGGCGTCGCGCAAACTGGCAATGACCTGACCATTTGGCCCGCTCAGATCCACATCGCGCAGCGCCACACGCGGGCGTCCTCCGTCCCGCAACACAATGCGCATGTCGCCAAAGCCAAGCTGCAAACCGCCCAGATTGGATTCGATGCGGGTTTCGATCTGCCCGCGCAGCCAGTCAGGCACCCGCAGCGTTTGGCCCATCAGCACATACAGTCCCAGACAGGCCATCGCCGCCAACCCGGCCAGCACCGCCACAACGCGCGACACCACGACCCGCAGCCAGCTGCGCCGTTTGCGCACCACCCGCGGCTTGGCGGTTTCCGATTTTGAGGCAACGGGATCGCTCACCTTTGATCATCACCACTTTAATGTTCACCGCGCCGGACTATGATCGCGGTGAGGTTACTTTACACTTTGGAGCTTGCGATGCCCGATATATCAGATCCCGCCCCCGATTTCACCCTGCCCCGCGATGGCGGCGGCAGCGTCAGCCTGGCCGACCTAAAAGGCAAGGCCATCGTTTTGTTCTTTTATCCGCGCGATGATACGCCGGGCTGCACCAAGGAATCCATCGGCTTTTCGGCAGATATGGCCGCCTTTGAGGCCGCCGGCGCAAAAGTGCTGGGCATTTCCAAGGACAGCGTCAAAAGCCACGACAAATTCGTCGCCAAACACGCGCTGACCACGCCACTTTTGTCGGATGAAAACACCACAATGTGCGAAGACTACGATGTGTGGAAAGAAAAAAACATGTACGGCAAAACCTATATGGGCATCGAACGCACCACCTATCTGATCGACGCAGACGGCAAGATCGCACAAGTCTGGCGCAAGGTCAAAGTGCCCGGACATGTGGAAAAAGTGCTCGAAGCTGTCCGCGCGCTGTGACCCTGACATTGGCGCAAATGGCGGTTGACGTGCTCACCACCGCTGATGGGCGCGCCAAGACTGCGCTCTCTCACCAGCATGCCGCCGCCTGGCGCGCCGCGCGCCCTGCCGGGTCGATCCCGGTGGGGCGCGCCGCCCCGCCCGACAGTCCCGCCCGCCCTGAAAAGCCCGAACTGCTGAGCCCGCGCGACGTGCCGCGACGCCGTCCCGGCTCGCCTGCCGGGCAAATCGCGCTGCTGCATGCGGTGGCTCACATCGAACTGAACGCGGTGGATCTGCACTGGGACATGATCGCACGTTTCAGCGAACACCCGATGCCGCTGGGCTTTTTTGATGACTGGGTCCAGGCCGCCGATGACGAATCAAAACACTTCAACCTGATGTGCGACTGTCTTGAGGCATTAGACAGCCACTACGGCGCCTTGCCGGCCCATGCTGGCATGTGGCGTGCCGCACAAGACACCGCCGACGATATCATGGGCCGTCTGGCTGTGGTGCCGATGGTGCTGGAAGCGCGCGGTCTGGATGTCACGCCGCAGATGATCGAGGTGTTTCGCAAAGCCGGCCAAAAGCAGGCCGTCGCCGCACTTGAGACCATATACTCCGAAGAAGTTGCCCACGTGGCTTATGGGTCCAAATGGTTCAATTTCCTGTGTGGACGCGACAACGTCGATCCAAAAGAAACGTTCCACGCGCTTGTGCAACGCTATTTTCACAGCACGCTAAAGCCGCCCTTCAACACCGAAAAACGCGCCGAGGCAGGATTGCCACCTGATTTCTACTGGCCCCTGAGCGAGACCGACGCCTCCTGAGAATACGTCCGAAGCGGACTTTACCTATGGTTGAAACGCACGGAAAAAGCGCTCAGAATCAAGCGTTGGTCGGCGGTTTTCTGCCCAATTGTCTGTTTTTTCGCCAACCCAATCTGATCTGTATACAGCTGCCTTGCCCAATTCTTGGGCTAACGTTATTCACAAGTGTCAAGGTGGGTCGGCTTGGGAATCGGCGCTCCTTTCGTGGGATGGGACAAGGAATGACGGGTGCGCACACATCTGGCTATTAAAACACGTGCTCTGCTGGAAAGACATTTCCCCGAGCGCCGACTCTTTTTGAAATCAGACACCGACACGCGGTTCATCCGCTTGCGGCCTGCCACGCAACTTTTCGCCTACATGGGCGCGTCTCTGGTTGTTGCTTGGGCGATTGTGGCAACAGCAATCCTGTTGATGGACAGCATTGGTGCTGGAAATTTCCGCGAACAGGCAAAGCGCGATCAGGAAAACTTCCAGACCCGATTGAACACATTGTCGATCGAGCGCGACGCGCGCGCCGCCGAAGCTCTGGCCGCGCAGGAACGCTTCAACGCAGCCCTCGCACAGATCTCGGTGATGCAATCCGAAGTGCTGGAACTTGAAACCGGACGCCACGAGCTGGCCACCGGGATCGAAGTCATCCAGTCGACATTGCGCGACACGATGAAACAGCGCGAGGCCGCTCGGCTGGCCCTGAGCACGCTGAAATCTCAAACCGAACAAGATGGAACCGCAGTTGCGGCCACAACCACCGCACCGGCCCCGGTCAGTTTTATGGCCAATGCTTTGGCCCGCACGGCTGCCGAGCGCGACCAAATCCTGGCAGATGCCAAACATGCGTTCGAGGCCCGCAAAGAGGCCGAGCTGGAACTGGCTCTGCTGCTGGATCAAAACGACCAGATTTTCCGCCAGCTCGAAGAAGCCATGACCATTTCCGTGGCACCGCTAGATGCAATGTTCCGCAGCGCCGGCATGTCCAGCGACCGTATTATCTCGGAGATCCGCCGTGGTTACAACGGCCAGGGCGGCCCGCTCACACCACTTTCTTTCTCCACACGCGGCGAGGAACCAACCCGCGATGAACTGCGCGCCAACCGTTTGCTCAGCCAGATGGACCTGCTCAACATGTACCGCATCGCGTCGGAGAAAGCCCCCTTTGCCAGCCCGGTAAAAGATGCCGTGCGTTACACCAGCGGCTTTGGCACCCGGCGTGATCCCAAAACCGGCGGGCGGCGCATGCACAACGGATCGGACTTTGCCGGCGCCCACGGCACCGACATTTTCGCCACAGCCGATGGCGTGGTCACCCATGCCGGCTGGCAGTCCGGCTTTGGCAAACTGGTCAAGATCCAGCATGAATTTGGCATCGAAACCCGCTATGCCCACCTGTCCAACATTCGCGTCAAGGTTGGTCAAAGGGTCTCGCGCGACGATCATATTGCTGATATGGGTAGCACTGGACGGTCGACCGGCACGCATTTGCACTACGAAGTGCGTGTGAACGGAACAGCTGTTAACCCCATGATCTACATCAAGGCTGCGAACAATGTTTTCAAAAAGCAAGATAAACGAGCCCGGCTCGAAACCGACAGATGACACCAAGCCGGCCATGACGCCGGCGGCCCCCGCAGCGCCTGCGCAAAGCGAATTCAAGGCCAGCGCTCCAAAGCCAAAACCGCCAGCATCGACGCTGTCGGCCGATCTGCACATCACCGGCAACATTAAGACCAGCGGTGACATTCAGGTCGAAGGCACAGTCGAAGGCGATATCCGTGCCCACCTGCTGACCATCGGCGAAAGCGCTACAATCAAAGGCGAAGTCACCGCAGATGATGTTGTTGTGAATGGCCGCATTGTGGGCCGCGTGCGCGGCCTGAAGGTGCGTCTGACCGCCACAGCACGTGTCGAAGGCGACATTATCCACAAGACCATTGCGATCGAAAGCGGCGCCCATTTCGAAGGCTCGGTTCAGCGCCAGGATGACCCGCTCAACCCAAGCCGCAAAGGCGGCGCAGCGCCAGCAGCCGCAAAAGCCGAAGCCAGCTAAGCGTTCGCAGGGCCACACGACACAAATTCAAAACGGCGTGGTTCCAAGATCGCGCCGTTTTTCATTCAACAGACCAACAGCCAGACTCACGCCAAGTCGGGCCAGCGTTTGATCGAATGCCAGCCCCCGCACGCAGATCCCTAAACGAAAAAAACGCACGCCATCGACAAAATCGAATCCACGCGTCGCTTCATCTTTCAAGATAAACTCCGGGGGAAGGCCCAAAGGGCTTGGGGGCAGCGCCCCCTAAACCCGCCAAGACCAAAGCACCAAAGACGTCTTCAGGGCATCAGCATCCAACGCCCGTCCGGCCAAAACGCATGAAATGCAAAGGCAAACATCACGTCATGCGCCATATCACGCCCTTTGGTGTCGCGCACCCGGATCGAACCGACGTCACGCCCTTTTGCAATCCGCCCGCTGTCCAGCGCCGAGGCTTGACCTTCCCGCCAACTCAGCACCAATCCCTGCGCGCGCAGTTCGCCGCTTTGTGCCAAATCGCTTAGCGTCCAGGCCTGATCGCCCACGCGCACGACTCGGGCCAATGGTGCAATCCCATGCGGCGGCAGCGCGCCATCATACAAAAACGGGCGCACCAAAGTGTCATAACCGCGATAAGGGTTGCGCCCATAATCACGCCGGAAATCCGGCTCGGCCATGACCAGCCCATCCGGGTTTGCGTCGCGAAACTGTTGCCAGCTTTCCATCCAACTCGGCACCGCCTTCAGCGACGTGCCCATCATCTGTCCGACAATCCCCTGCCCAACCGCCTGCTGCCACCAGCTTTGGGTTTCGCGGTCATACATGATCATATCCGAATGGCGCAGCTTGCCCGACACCCCAAAGCTCAGCGTGCCGGCCCGGGTGCGGCGATCAAAGGTCATGCCCGAATTGCACAGCGGACAAAACGTCACCGCCACCGGCACTCCGGCAACTGTGTCATTCACAATTTCATGCCAGATCAGATAGCGGATCGGATAGGCCCGCGCCGGCGCCGTGCCGATTTTCACAGTGATCACCGGTTCGCGTTTGCCCAGCCGGGTTTCTTGCCCCGCGCGCACAAAGCTCGGATCGCTGATCGCCGGGATGCCATCTTTGGGCGGCCCACCCGATCGGACCTGCGCCCAATCCACCACAGATGTGCGCGAAAAATCAGTGTCGGGCCACTCAGATACCCAGCTGGCCGGGTTGGCAAAGCCCGCCGTGGCCAAAGCAATCGCAATCAGTACCGCAAACAGGCGCATGTGATCTGTCCCTCCCGTGATCGCTCAAACCATCGCGCGAACATCAGGCAGGAAAAAGCCCGCCACACGCGAAGGTGAGCGGGCGTGTGTCTTGGCCGTGGGGCCAAATCACTTGGTGACGGTAACCGTTTTCATCATATCAGGCTGACCCACGATGGATCCGTTGCGACCTTGTCCGCGTTTGATCGCGTCAACCACGTCCATGCCAGACGTCACGCGACCGATCACAGTATATTGCCCGTTCAGGAAATAGCCTTCGGCGAACATGATAAAGAACTGGCTGTTGGCTGAATTGGGGCTTTGCGAGCGCGCCATGCCCACGATGCCCCGATCAAACGGCACGTCCGAGAACTCGGCCGCCACATTGGCGCGTTCTGACTTACCAGTGCCAGCGCGGCGCATATCCCCGCCCATCACACCATGCTGCACGTCGCCAGTTTGCGCCATAAAGCCGTCGATGACCCGGTGAAACACCACGTTGTCATAGGCGCCTTGCGCCGCCAACGCGGTGATTTGCGCCACATGTTGGGGCGCCACATCTTCGAGCAGATCGATCACAACGGTGCCGTTGGCGCCTTCGCCAGCGACCTCGATCTCGATGCCCGTGGCCCCGACCGGAGCCGCCAGCAGCACCAGCGCTGTGATAAGGCTACGCATCTGCGGCCACCTTGACGCTGATCATCCGGTCCGGCTCGGCGGGCGGCTCGCCGCGCGCAATGGCGTCGACATGTTCCATGCCCGAAATCACCTGGCCATAGACCGTGTATTGACCGTTCAGAAAGTCATTGTCTTTGAAGTTGATGAAAAACTGGCTGTTGGCGCTGTCGGGGTTGGCCGAACGCGCCGCGCCCAGACTGCCCCGCCCATGCGGCAGTTTGGAGAATTCCGCAGGCACATCCGGGTGATCAGAACCGCCGGTTCCGGCCATACGGATGTTGAACCCGTCTTCCATATCGCCGTGCTGCACGTCGCCGGTCTGCGCCATGAAACCTTCGATGACGCGGTGGAAACACACGTTGTCATAAGCACCGGCGCGGGCCAGTTCCTTCATGCGCGCCGTATGTTGCGGCGCCACGTCGGCCAGCAATTCGATTGTGACGGTGCCGCCTTTCAGCTCCATCAGGATCGTGTTTTCGGGGTCTTTGATCTCGGCCATCAGGCTCTCCTTTGAACTCACTTTGGGCTGATACCTAATGGCGGGGCGCTGGATTGCCAAGTCAGGCATTGACGATCCGGGCTTTTGCGGAAAAAACCGAAGGCAATCAGGAACGAAAGGGACGCGCTATGGGCTGGAACTCGCTGGATGATATGGAACTGGCAGGCAAACGTGTGCTGGTGCGCGTTGACATCAATGTGCCGGTCGAAAACAGCAAGGTCACCGACGACACCCGTATTCAGCGCATTGTGCCCACGATCCGCGATGTTCTGGCAGCCGGCGGCAAGCCGATCCTGCTGGCGCATTTCGGCCGCCCCAAGGGCGCGCGCGTGCCGGATCTGTCGCTGGCCCCGCTGGTCGGCGCACTTGAGGCCGCGTTTGGCGCAGAGGTGATGTTTTGCGCCGATTGCCGCGGCCCGGCGGCTGAAGCGGCGGTGGGTGCGATGGCGCCAGGCACCGTCGTGGTGTTGGAAAACACCCGGTTCTATCCGGGCGAGGAAAAGAACGACCCGGCACTTGCCGCAGAATTTGCAGCTCTTGGCGATGTCTATTGCAATGACGCGTTTTCCGCTGCGCACCGGGCGCACGCCTCGACCGAAGGCGTGGCGCGTCTGTTGCCGTCGTGTGCGGGTCGTTTGATGCAGGCCGAACTCAGCGCGCTTGAGGCCGCATTGGGCGCGCCCAAACGCCCGGTGATGGCGGTGGTGGGCGGTGCGAAAGTGTCCACCAAGCTGGATCTGCTGGGCAATCTGGTGGGCAAGGTCGATATGCTGGTGATTGGCGGCGGCATGGCCAACACGTTTTTGGCCGCGCAAGGTCTGGATGTGGGCAAATCGCTGTGTGAGCATGACATGGCCGACACCGCGCGCGCCATTTTGGCCAAGGCCGACACGTTGGGCTGCACTGTGATCTTGCCCAGCGACATCGTGGTGGCGCGCGATTTCAAGGCCCATGCGCCCCATGAAACGCTGCCCGCCGATCAATGCCCGTCCGATGCGATGATCCTGGATGCAGGTCCGGCCACGGTGGCCGCTGTGGGCGAGGCGCTGGAGCATGCGCAAACGCTGATCTGGAACGGGCCGATGGGCGCGTTCGAGCTGACCCCCTTTGACGCCGCCACCAATGCGGCCGCAGCACAAGCCGCCGCGCAAACTCGCGCGGGCACTTTGATCAGTGTGGCGGGGGGTGGCGATACGGTGGCGGCGCTGAATCAGGCCGGGGCCGCTCAGGATTTCACCTATATCAGCACGGCGGGAGGCGCTTTTCTGGAATGGATGGAAGGCAAAACGCTGCCGGGCGTTGCTGCGCTGGAAAAATGAGGTAACCTGTCCCTCCAGGATTTTAGGATGGGACATTTCAGATGCGTAATCATTTCATCGCCACAGCCGCCACTTTGGTTCTGTTGGGCGCGCCTATGGCACAGGCACAAGAGGGCGATGCGCCTCAGACGTCGCGCCCCAGCTTTTGGCAGGTGTTCACCATTGAAAACTTTGCCACCGGCGCGGTGCAAAGCCTGTTGGGCACCGCGCGGGTGTTGGCCGACATCAAATACGACCAGATCAGCGTCGATCCGGTGGCGCTGCGTGTTACTCTGACGGGCGTTGACATCGCGCCGCTTGTGCCCGGGCTGGAAAGCTGCGCGGTGCGTGTCGAACGGATGACGCTGAAAGGCAACGCGATTGACCGTATTGGGCAGGTGCAGTTTCACGCGGCTCTGGATGGGCTCAACGTTGCGCCGGGCTGTTTGCCGCCCGAGCCTGCGCAAATGGCCAAAGGCATGGGCTTTGAGCGTCTGCGCGCGGAACGTGCCGATGTAACGATCCGCTATGATTACGCGTCGGGCGGGGGCGAAGTTCTGCTGACCACCGATCTTGAGCGTCTGGCCGCGGTCACGCTTGAGGCTGACATTGATTACTTTAGCTACCGGATGGATTTTGCCACCGAAGAGCCTGTGGTGGCTTTTGATTTGAACGCTTTACAGCTGACCCTGCGTGACAAGGGGGGCTGGGATCTGGCCAAGTCGTTTGTGCCGGCAAACATGCTGAACCCGGATGTGATCAAGCAGATTGTGAGCTCGGGGGCGCAGACGATCATGCGCGATGCCAATGGTCCGACGCAGCGCGATCTGACCCCGGCGCAGCGCAGTTTTGCACTGGCGGCGGGCAATCTGGCCAGCGGTTTTGATGCCGGGCGCCGCCAGATCGTTCTGGCCACGCGCATCGAGAACGGCCCCTACCGCATCAGCGAAGCCACTTTGGAAGAAAGTTTTGCCCCGTTCTTTGACCGCCTGAACCCGTCTTTGAGCGAAATGCCACTGGCCCTTAACCGCGCGATCCCGGTGGCTGCGCTGGATGCCACGCTGAACAACGATGCCAAGCCAGACGATCCCTTTGCGATGGGTGCGGCCCTGATCACCGGACTAGGCGCGCCGCGCAATGTCAGCGCCGGGATTGGCCTGCTGTTGCCACTGGCACGCGGTGGCAATGCCCAAGCCTCGATGTTGATTGCCGAAGCAATTGCGGACATCAACCCAAAGGACGCCTATAGCCACGCCCTGCGCACGGCCTCGGTGCAACTGCCCGGATCGCTGGCATTGCTGGACCGGCTGGAACGGCGCATGAGCTATGAGGACATCATCGCGGAACAAAACGCGTTGATGAATTCACCCGATGCCAGCCTCTACAATGATCTGGCGGCCATGCGCAGTGCCGCGCGCGGTTTTCTGACCGGCACCACCCGGCCCCGGTCGTTCCGCGCGGCCTATTACTGGGCTTCGATGGCGGCTGCGGCAGGTGACGGGATCGGCGCCGATCTGCGTGACGAGGTCACCGAGCTGATGCGCCTGCGCGGCGATGGTGCGGCCTGGGCCGAAGAAACCCGCAAGCTGGACAATGGGGTGCTGCGCGACTGGATTGGTCGCAATGTGCCCGACCTTTTGCGCTGATCAAGGCCATGTTGGCGCAAACACCGGGCGAGATGCGCCAAGTTTGTTGATCCAGCCCAACGCGTGCCCTAAACCCGCTCCAACCCTGACCCTGGGGCGGGAAATCTGCGCAACAAAGTGAAAGATGACATGTCAAAAGACCTTATGAGCAAACAGATGACATCGGCCGGCGGGTTCATTGCCGCATTGGATCAAAGCGGTGGTTCGACGCCCAAAGCCTTGAAATTGTACGGGGTTGAAGAAAACGAATACAGCTCGGACGCCGAGATGTTCGACATGATCCACGCCATGCGCACCCGGATCATCAAATCCCCCGCCTTCACCGGCAGCCATATCGTCGGTGCGATCCTGTTTGAACAAACCATGGACCGCGACATCGACGGCACGCCCACATCGCAATACCTGTGGGACACGCGCCAGGTGGTGCCGTTTCTGAAGATCGACAAGGGCCTTGAAGAGGCCAGCGACGGCGTAAAGCTGATGAAGCCGATGCCGGGCCTTGATGACTTGCTGGCGCGCGCCGCTGGCCTGGGCGTGTTTGGCACCAAGATGCGCTCGGTTGTGGATGCGGCCTCGCCCAGCGGTGTTGCCGCGATTGTGGCGCAGCAGTTCGAGATCGCCGCACAGGTTCTCGGCCACGGATTGATGCCGATCATCGAACCCGAGGTGACCATCTCGATCGCGGACAAAGCCGATGCCGAAGCGTTGTTGCTGGCCGAGATCACCCGCCACCTTGATGCGTTGCCCGCCGATCAACAGGTGATGCTGAAGCTGACCCTGCCCGAGGTCGAAAACCTGTATAAGCCGCTGGTCGACCACCCCCGCGTGATGCGCGTTGTCGCGCTGTCGGGCGGCTACAACCGCACCGAGGCCAACACCCGACTGTCCCATAATACCGGCGTGATCGCATCGTTCTCGCGCGCGCTGACCGAAGGGTTGTCGGCGGGTCAGTCCGATGCTGATTTCGACACGACATTGGAAGCAACCATCAAAAGCATCCACGCCGCCTCAATCGCCGGCTAAACCTACCCGAAAACAGGGATTCCCAAGCGGGAGTCCCTGTGTCATAGTCCCTGGAAACGCCCGTGATAAGGGCGCAACCCGAGGCCGAGCCGTGACCAGATCCAACCGCCCCAGTTTTGGCGCGCTGCTGTTTTTTGCAGTGGCTTTTGCGCTGAGCACCTATTTTACTTTCGCCGCCGTTCAGGGGGATTTCGGGCTGTTCCGCCGCGTGGAAATCGCCGCCGAGGCCGACATGCTGACCCGCGAACTGGCCCGGCTGCAGGGAGAGATCGACGCGATTGAAAATCTCACACGGCGCCTGTCGGATGACTACCTTGATCTGGATCTGCTGGACGAACAGGCCCGCTCGGTTCTGGGTTTGTTGCGCGCTGACGAAATCGTCATTCGCTAGAACGTCCGTTCACGTCCCCAGACTGACGCGTATGGCAGAGTATCGGCGGCCCAAGGTTAAGGCCGGGCACATTAAGATCGCAATTCCCCCTCGCCACTTTGACAATTATCGGTTAGAATATAGTTTACCACTAAACTAGTTTCACCGGAACCGGGGAGATCGTCGATGGCCGCACGCAAACCTGCCAAGAAAACAAACGTTTCGGCAGAAGATCTGCTGCACTATTATCGCGAAATGCTGCTGATCAGACGGTTTGAGGAAAAGGCCGGCCAGCTTTATGGCATGGGTCTTATCGGCGGGTTCTGCCATCTTTACATCGGGCAAGAAGCAGTTGTGGTCGGGCTGGAAGCGGCGGCAGAAGAGGGCGACAAACGCATCACATCCTACCGCGATCATGGTCATATGCTGGCCTGTGGCATGGACCCAAACGGGGTGATGGCCGAACTGACCGGACGCGAAGGCGGCTATTCCAAAGGCAAGGGTGGCTCGATGCATATGTTCAGCCGCGAAAAGCATTTTTACGGCGGTCACGGCATCGTTGGCGCGCAGGTGCCGCTGGGCGCAGGACTGGCTTTTGCGGACAAATACAACGACAACGGCCGCGTGACCTTCACCTATTTTGGCGATGGCGCGGCCAATCAGGGCCAGGTGTACGAGACCTTCAACATGGCCGCCCTCTGGCAACTTCCGTGCATTTTTGTCATTGAAAACAACCAGTACGCGATGGGCACGTCGCAACAGCGTTCGACCTCATCGGCGGAAATCTGGGAACGGGGCAAGGCCTTTGGCATCCCCGGTGAAGCGGTGGATGGTATGGATGTGCTGGCGGTGAAGTCAGCCGGTGAAACCGCTGTGGCCCACGCGCGGTCTGGCAAGGGGCCCTACATTCTGGAAATCAAAACCTATCGCTATCGCGGCCATTCCATGTCGGATCCGGCCAAGTACCGAAC
Organism: Sedimentitalea sp.; assembly: GCA_045105075.1. Classification (GTDB taxonomy): domain Bacteria; phylum Pseudomonadota; class Alphaproteobacteria; order Rhodobacterales; family Rhodobacteraceae; genus JBGCDD01. Next base: position 48,366 of record JBGCDD010000125.1, read on the forward strand.
CCGCGAAGAAGTGCAGAAAATGCGCGAGGAACGGGATCCGATCGAGCAGGTGCGCGCGATGCTGCTTGCTGGCAAACACGCCACCGAAGATCAGCTGAAAGCCATCGACAAAGACATCAAGGCCGTGGTCAACGCCTCGGCCGAGTTTGCCAAGAACAGTCCAGAACCGGATCTGGGCGAACTCTGGACAGACATCTACGCCGAAAACGCCAGCGCATAAGGGGCACTGATCATGGCAACCAACATTCTCATGCCCGCCCTGTCGCCCACGATGGAAGAAGGCACGCTGGCCAAATGGCTGGTCAAAGCCGGTGACACTGTCGCTGCCGGCGATCTTTTGGCCGAGATCGAAACCGACAAGGCCACAATGGAATTTGAAGCGGTTGATGAAGGTGTGATCGGCGAACTGCTGATCCCCGAAGGGCGCGAAGGCGTCAAGGTCAACACCGCCATCGCGACACTTCTGATCGATGGCGAAACCGCCGCTCCGGCTCCGGAGGCGCCAAAGGCGTCCGACGCGGCCGTCAAGGCGGCCCCAACGGGGTCAGCCGCGCCGGCCGCCCCTGCCCCCACGCCCGACACCACCCCGGACTGGCCCGAGGGCACGCCGCTCAAACCGCAAACCGTGCGCGAGGCCTTGCGCGACGCCATGGCCGAAGAAATGCGCGCCAATCCCGATGTGTTCCTGATGGGCGAAGAGGTCGGCGAATACCAGGGGGCGTACAAAATCAGCCAAGGCCTGCTGGATGAATTTGGCGCCAAACGCATCATCGACACGCCGATCACCGAACATGGCTTTGCCGGCATCGCCACCGGCGCCGCTTTTGGCGGTTTGCGCCCCATTGTCGAATTCATGACATTCAACTTCGCCATGCAAGCCATTGACCAAATTATCAATTCCGCGGCAAAGACCCTCTATATGTCAGGCGGCCAAATGGGCGCGCCGATGGTGTTCCGGGGTCCCAACGGCGCCGCCGCCCGCGTTGGGGCGCAACACAGCCAGGATTACGCCGCCTGGTATATGCAAATTCCCGGGTTGAAAGTGGCGATGCCCTATTCCGCATCCGACGCCAAAGGTCTGCTGAAAAGCGCCATCCGAGATCCAAATCCTGTGGTGTTTCTGGAAAACGAAATCCTCTACGGACGCAGCTTTGATGTGCCCGACGTTGATGATTACACCGTGCCCTTCGGCAAAGCCCGCATCTGGCGCAGCGGCGAGGATGTTACTCTGGTCAGCTTTGGCATTGGCATGAAATATGCGCTCGAGGCCGCTGACGCACTGGCACAGGATGGCATAAACGCCGAAGTGATCGACCTCAGAACCCTGCGCCCGATGGACACCGCAACCGTGATCGCCAGTGTGCAAAAAACCAACCGATGTGTGACAGTCGAAGAAGGCTGGCCCCAGGGCTCGGTCGGCGGCTATATCTCATCGGTGATCATGCAGCAGGCGTTTGATTTTCTGGATGCCCCGGTGATCACCTGCACCGGCAAGGACGTGCCCATGCCCTATGCCGCCAACCTGGAAAAACTCGCGCTGATCACCACCCAAGACGTGATCGACGCTGTGAAAACTGTGACCTATCGGTAAGGATCCCTCATGCCTATTGAAATCCTCATGCCCGCCCTGTCCCCCACCATGGAAGAGGGCACATTGGCCAAATGGTTGGTCAAACCCGGCGATGTCGTCAATGCAGGTGACCTGCTGGCCGAGATCGAAACCGACAAAGCCACAATGGAATTCGAAGCCGTCGACGAAGGCACAATTGGCGACATCCTGATTGCCGAAGGCACCGAAGGCATAAAGGTCAATACAGCAATCGCCACTCTGATCGGTGACGACGACGCAGCACCCGCTGAAAGTCCACGCTCCAAGATCGAAGCAGTGCCGGAGCGGCCGCAGGCAAGCGACGCGGCCGTCAAGGCGGCCCCAAAGGGGTCAGCCGCGCAGGCCGCCGCCACACCCAATCCGCCCCGGATCTTCGCAACGCCATTGGCCCGCCGCCTTGCAAGTCAAAGAGGTCTCGATCTTGGTCAGATCACCGGGTCTGGCCCGCGCGGCCGTATCGTTCGCGACGACGTGCTCAGTGCGACCCAAACAACGCCCGCTCCGCAGCCTCAAATCGCACCTGTCGCGGGCACCGCGCCCTCCAGCACCCCAATTGCGCAAATCTATCAGGACCGCCCGCATCAGGTGATTGCGCTGAATGGTATGCGCAAAACCATCGCAAACCGGCTTACCGAGGCCAAACAGACGATCCCGCACTTCTATTTGCGCCGCGACGTGCGCCTGGATGCACTGCTGGCCTTCCGCGCCGATCTGAACGCACAGCTCAAGCCGCGCGATATCAAACTCAGCCTAAATGATTTTGTGATCAAAGCCTGCGCCATTGCGCTGCAAATGGTGCCCGAGGCCAACGCCGTCTGGGGCGGAGATCACATATTGCAACTCACCCCATCGGATGTGGCCGTCGCCGTGGCAATCGAAGGCGGGCTTTTCACCCCCGTCCTGACCGATGCGCACAGCAAATCCCTCACCGTGTTGTCTGCAGAGATGAAAGACCTCGCCGCCCGCGCCCGTGAGCGCAAACTGGCACCGCACGAATATCAGGGCGGCAGCTTTGCCATTTCAAATCTGGGCATGTTCGGGATTGAGAATTTCGACGCCGTGATCAACCCGCCACATGGCGCCATCCTCGCGGTGGGCGCCGGCGTCAAGAAACCGGTTGTCTCGCCTGAGGGCGATATTGAAACCGCAACTGTGATGTCGCTGACCTTGTCGGTGGATCACCGGGTGATTGACGGCGCGCTTGGCGCCCAATTGCTGGGCGCCATCGTCGACAATCTGGAGCAGCCCCTGACCATGCTGGTCTAAGGCGTGGCGCTATTGCGCCAATAGCTGGTTCATACTGATAGAGGGCTGATCGCATCCCGCTTCGCCCACGATCTTGGCTGGGATGCCCGCGACAGTCTTGCAGGTTGGAACCTCTGCCAACACCACCGATCCCGCCGCAATGCGACTGCATGCACCAACCGTGATGTTTCCCAACACTTTCGCCCCGGCCCCAATCAACACACCGTCGCCAATCTTGGGATGGCGATCTTCCTCTTCCTTGCCCGTGCCGCCCAACGTCACTGAATGCAACATCGATACATTGTCGCCGACAACCGCCGTTTCGCCAATCACGATGGAATGGGCGTGGTCAATCATAATGCCCTTGCCGATCCGCGCATTCGGGTGAATGTCGACGCCAAAGATCTCAGACACGCGCATCTGAAAGAAATAAGCCAGGTCGTGCTGACCCCTGCGCCACAGCCAATGACCAATTCGATAGGCCTGCATCGCC
>JBGCDD010000126.1:0-6108 GCA_045105075.1 Sedimentitalea sp.
GGGCAGCATATCGATGCCGCCGCCGACCCGACCGAACGCGTTTTCAAAATCGGGCCGCTCCTGCGCCATGTTGCGGATATAGGCATAGCTTTCGCGAAACCGCAGCCCGCGATCATGATAGGGCATATCCAGCGCCGGATATTCCTCGGGCCGATCACCCGACGCCACCCCAAGCAGCAACCGCCCGCCCGACAAAACATCGACACTGGCCGCCGCTTTGGCCACATGGGCCGGATGGCGCAATGGCAAGATCAGACTGGCCACACCCAGCGCGATCTGGCGGGTTTGTCCGGCCAAGACACCGAGGTAAACGAACGGATCAAAAGTCTGCCCCGCATCGCCAAAGGACGGCACGTTGAACGGCACATCACGCAGCCAAAGCGCTGCAAACCCAAGCTGTTCTGCAAATTGCGCGCGCTCGAGATGGCGGGTCAATGTGGGCACCGCGCTGTGCATATGGTTTTCCACCGGCATGACCAACCCAACGCTGAGGCGATTGGGTTGCAAAACCCGGTCATAGGCGGCGTTCAGCGGCGCGAAACTCGTGCGACTTTCCTGTTCCAGCATGCACTCACCCCATTCGCGAACGTCCGCAGATCCTTGCATAGCGCAGCCTCGCCCGGCTTGCGATGCTCGTTGAGCGGCGTTTCGGGACAGCCACGCGCAATGTCCAAGCCGAAATCGATTTGCAGGTTTTAGATAGGGTCGACCGGTCGCAAGGGTCTGTTCCGGCGGCGGGCAGTCTCGTGCACCGGGCCGCCTTGGCGGGATCACACCACAGCGTAGCCCTGCGACGTGGCAGCACCGCGCACAATCGCGCCGATCTTCATCAACTGCTCGGACAGTGGGTTAGATTTGCGCCAAACCATCCCAATCGTGCGCTGCGGGCTTGGCGGGGCAAAGCGGGCCACCGACACATCAGCCGATCGGGTTTCCAGCTTCAACGCCATTTCCGGGATCAACGTCACGCCCATGCCCGCGCCCACCATCTGCACCAGCGTCGACAGCGAACTGCCCTCCATCACCTGACGCGGCTGCGGGCCGGTAACGTCGCAAAACGACAGGGCCTGATCACGAAAACAATGCCCCTCTTCCAGCAACAGCAACCGCATGGCCTGCAACATCTTTGGGCTCGGCACCGGTTTACCGGCATCTTCCAGCGGGCGCACCAGCACGAAATCTTCGTCGAACATGGCAAATTCGCGCAAAGCCGGTTCCGAAATTGGCAGCGCGACGATGGCAACGTCCAGCCGCGCATCCAGCAGATCAGAAATCAGCGCCATAGTGACGGATTCGCGCAGTTCGACCTCAAGCTCGGGAAACCGCTGTGACAGCGCGGCGATAATATCGGGCAATAAATACGGCGCCACAGTCGGGATGATTCCCAACCGCAGCCGCCCGGCAAGCGGCCCTTGCGATGCACGCACCAGATCGCCCAGCTCATCCACACCCAGCAAAATTTTCTGCGAGCGCTGCACAAAGTCTTCGCCCAGTTGCGTCAACCTGATCTGGCGCGCGCCACGTTCCACCAGGGGCGCGCCGACCATCGCCTCCAGCTCTTTGATTTGTTGGGACAATGCGGGTTGCGAGATCGAACAGGCCTCGGCGGCATGACCAAAATGACCAAACCGGGCCAGCGCATCGAAATAGCGCAGTTGTTTCAGAGTAACGCCTATCATAAGCCCAGCTTATCGCAGCAGTCAGAATAATCAATTAGAGACCCAGCCCGGTCTTTGTTAGAAGAGTTCCAGACTGAGCACAAAACAGCAGTTGATCCAGCAAACGGAGACTTCCATGGACGGCAATAACCTTGATGGCAAAGGCGGCTGCCCCGTCATGCACGGCGGCAATACGATGATGAACAAACCGGTGACCAAATGGTGGCCGAACGCGCTGAACCTTGAGATTCTCCACCAGCATGGTGCAAGCCCCAGCCCGATGGACACGTCCTATAGCCACCGCGACGCGGTCAAGGCGCTGGATTTTGAAGCGGTCAAGGCTGACATCACCGCCCTGCTGACCGACAGCCAGGACTGGTGGCCTGCGGATTGGGGTCACTATGGCGGCCTGATGATCCGTCTGGCCTGGCACTCGGCCGGGTCCTACCGCATGGGCGATGGCCGTGGTGGTGCGGGCGCGGGCAACATCCGTTTTGCGCCGCTGAACTCCTGGCCCGACAATGCCAGCCTGGACAAAGCCCGCCGCCTGCTGTGGCCGGTCAAAAAGAAATACGGCAACGCGCTCAGCTGGGCCGATCTGATCATCCTGTCGGGCAACATGGCCTATGAATCGATGGGTCTGAAGACCTTTGGCTTTGGCTTTGGCCGCGAAGACATCTGGGCACCCGAAACCGATGTGTACTGGGGCAGCGAAAACGAGTGGCTTGCGCCCAGCGAAAACCGCTATGGTGATCTGGACGACACCGCGACGCTGGAAAACCCGCTGGCGGCTGTGCATATGGGCCTGATCTATGTGAACCCCGAAGGTGTGAACGGCCAGCCTGACCCGGCCAAAACCGCACTACACGTGCGCGAAACCTTCGCCCGCATGGCGATGAACGACGAAGAAACCGCCGCGCTGACCTGTGGTGGTCACACAGTTGGCAAAGCCCACGGGCGCGGTGCTGTCAACGACATCGGCGTTGAGCCCGAAGCCACCGGCGTCGAGGCGCAGGGTCTGGGCTGGGCCAACCCCGAGCACAGCGGCAAAGCCACCAACGCCTTCACCTCGGGCATCGAGGGCGCCTGGACGACACACCCAACCCAGTGGGACATGGGCTATTTCAAGCTGCTGTTCGGCTATGAGTGGGAGCTGAAGAAGTCGCCCGCCGGTGCCTGGCAGTGGGAGCCTGTGGATTGCAAAGAAGAAGACCGTCCGGTTGATCCAACCGACCCATCTGTGCGCCACAACCCGATCATGACCGATGCCGACATGGCGATGAAGGTCGATCCGGTCTATAATGCGATCTGCCAGAAATTCATGGCCGACCCAGACTATTTCGCCGACACATTCGGGCGCGCCTGGTTCAAGCTGACGCACCGCGACATGGGCCCCAAGGTCAACTATATCGGCCCAGATGTGCCGGGCGAAGATCTGATCTGGCAGGATCCGATCCCAGCAGGCGCCACCGATTACGATGTGGATGCTGTCAAAGCCAAGATCGCCGCCAGCGGTCTGTCGGCCACCGATATGCTGGTCACCGCATGGGACAGCGCGCGCACGTTCCGGGGCTCGGACAAACGTGGCGGGGCCAATGGCGCGCGCATCCGTCTGGCACCGCAAAAAGACTGGGACGGCAACGAACCCGATCGTCTTGCCAAGGTGCTTGGCATTCTGGAACCCATCGCGGCCGAAGCTGGTGCGTCAGTTGCAGACGTGATCGTTCTGGCCGGCAATGTCGCGCTGGAACAGGCGATTTCGGCGGCGGGCCACAGCGTTACGGTGCCCTTTGCCCCTGGTCGCGGCGATGCCAGCGATGCGCAAACCGATGCAGACTCGTTCAGCGTGCTGGAGCCTTTGGCCGATGCCTTCCGCAACTGGCAGAAGGAAGACTTTTCGGTCAGCCCCGAAGAAATGATGCTGGATCGCGCACAGCTTTTGGGCCTGACCGGCCCTGAGCTGACCGTGCTGCTGGGTGGTATGCGGGTGTTGGGTGCCAATGCGGGTGGCGCCGCGCACGGCGTGTTCACTGACCGTGTTGGGCAGCTGACCTCGGATTTCTTCGTCAACCTGACCGACATGGCCAACAGCTGGCATCCGGTCGAGGGCGGCACCTTTGAAATCCGTGACCGCAAGAGTGGCGCAGTCAAATGGACCGCAACCAGCGCTGATCTGGTGTTTGGATCAAACTCGATCCTGCGCGCCTGCGCCGAGGTTTATGCCCAAGACGACAATGCCGAAAAGTTCGTGCATGATTTCGTCGCGGCCTGGACCAAAGTGATGAACGCCGACCGCTTCGACCTAGTCGCGTAAAACCAAGCAACCGGGCGGCCAAGCGCTGCCCGGTTTGCCCTGCGCGTACGGCCCGGGCCGACACCATTTGACGGCGCGGTTACGTGATCGAGCTTTGATCTTTGGCAGCTGATGGCGTTCTGTGCGCCATGGCGTCTTGCAAGGTTTCAAACCCAGGATGGGTGCCTAGATCTTTGACCTGAACCGGACAGCGGCGGCGCCAGTTGGGGTGTTCGTCAATGGTACCGGGCAGGTTTTGCGCCTCCAGCACGCCCAACGCATCATCCAGTTGCACCGCCAACAACGCACACGGCGCTCGCCCCAGATGGTGATGCACCGCATGTGACACCTCTGACGGACGGGCCAGTGGCGCAATACCACACCGCGCGCGCAGGCTGTTGCGTTGACGTGCACGCTCGGCATGGCGCGTTTGCGCCCCGGCGTCTGACACCCAGCCCACCTGTTGCCACCAGGCAATGTCCTCGCCGTACCAGAACCCTTGCAAACTGGGCGTGTCGTGGGTGCCAAAACAGGCCAGGCTATGGGGCGACAACCCGGCCGGAGCCCGCAGCGCGCCACTGGCTTCGGCCTCGTATTGCCACACCGAATAGCTATAAAGCCCGGCGGCGTTCAGTTGCGCACGAAAGCCATCCGGCACAAGGCCCAGATCTTCGCCCACAATCACACAGCCCGCACGATGCGCTTCGATCGCGATAACCGCCAGAAGTGACGCAAAGGGCTGGCTGATATACCCCCCCGGACTGCCATCTTCGGGCAGCCAGAAACTGCGCAACAAGCCAAGCGCGTGGTCGATGCGCAACAGCCCGCTATGGGCCATCAATTTGCGCAACATCGCCCGTAACGGGGCATAAAACACCTCAGCCAACGGCCCCGGCGCATGCGCAGCCAATGTCCAGGATTGCCCTTGCGGGCTCAGGTGATCGGGCGGCGCGCCGATGCTGACGCCCTTTGCAATTGTGGCGCCATTCATCCAGACCTCGGCCCCGTCCAAACGCGGACCCACAGCAAGATCAAGGTAAAGACCCAGCGTCATCCCGGCGTTCTTTGCGCTCTTCTGAGCCTGCGAAACCTGCAGTTCAGCGCGCCATTGCAGCCAGCCGTGGAACGCGGCCCGTTGGCCGGCCGCGCGTTTGGCACCAGCGCCGGGGCATTGCAACGCCTGCGGCCAGCGGCGAAAATCGCGTCCGTGGACTTCACTAAGGGCTTCAAACTGCGCAAACTCCTCCAGCGGCCGCCCTTGTGCGGCTTGCCAGTCGAAAAACGCCGGGTCCGGGGCCGCAAGAAATGCGCGATGCTCACGCTCCAAGCCGTCGCGGTGACGCGCGCGGAACGACGGGTAGTCAATCAGATCGCCGGGCGCCTGATCCAAACTGCGATCCAGCGCGATGTGGTCAATGTTGAAAAACCCGCGATGGGTTGGCGAATACGGGCTGATCATGTCATCAGCGGCCCAGCCCAACGCGTTGATCGGGTTCACCCCCAGAAATTGCGCACCCACACCGCCCAAAGCCGCACCAGCCTGCGCCAGATCCGCATAATTCCCGAGGCCGCCATTGGATGCGCTGTTCAACCCATAAAGCGCCGCTGTGACGCCCCAGCACTGCGGGTGTCCGGTTTGCGCCGTCACATCCGGTGCACGCGCCGGGCGCACCAACAACCGCGTGACTTGCTTACCTTCCTTCAAGGCCAGTTTCAGCGCGTAATACCCAATGTCCAGCGCGGGCAAGCTCAGCGTGTCGGTGCTTTTGCCGTCGTGCAACAGCGTTCCGGTTTCATCCAACAGCGCCCAGTCGCAGGGTTTGCCAAGAGGCAGGCTCCGGCCCTGCCCTGCATCCAGAACGTATTCGGGGGCCAAAACGCGCGCAGCGCGGCGTGCCGTATCCCGCTCCAATTCCTCGGCCACACTGGCGTGTGAAAAGGCATCTACACCCAACGCCCCCAACAGCGCGCGCAACGTGTCCGGGCTGGTCGGGCGATGCACACCGTTGAGATCATGAAAATCCGCATGAACCCCATGCGCCGCGGCCAGGTCAGCAAGCTGCGCATCCGGATTGCTCATGGCTCACATGCCCGCGCGAAGGCACATATCGTTTGGCCAGATACTGTGAGCTTGCTCGGTTCGATCTTCACAGGCGA
>JBGCDD010000127.1:0-4523 GCA_045105075.1 Sedimentitalea sp.
ATGGACTCTCAAGGGTCGTTGCGACGGTTTCCGCTACCGCGAATTCAAACGCAATATCGCCCATCAAATAGTGCGCCCCCTCAACCTCGGCTTGATCCAGCGTCAATTTATGGGCGCCAAACAGTTCAATTGACATATCGCTGCCGGGTGCAAACTGCGCCGGCGTCTGGCTCACAAACACGTCCGACAGCCTAACCTCTTCCACGTTTTTCACCTTCAAAAAATCAAACGACTCCAAAGCCGCGCAGATCCAGCACATCCTGCCCCTCGCCGCCATCAATCTGATGCGCCGTGCCCTGCAAGACAATGATCTTGTCATTGCCTTTGCCCGCATGCGCCAGATCAGGCAGAGCATGGTTCAGGATAATCGTGTCACGCCCCTGGGCGCCAAAGAACTGGTCGTGGTCCTGCCCTCCGGTCAATGTGTCGCGCCCACGCCCGCCAAACAGCTGGTTTTCGCCGTGCCCGCCTTCCAGAACATCGCGGCCGCCCAGACCCTGCAAAATATCATGTCCGTCGCGCCCGAACAGACGGTTTTGCCCATTATCCCCAATCAGGATACCGCCCAGATGGGTCCATGACAGGTTTTCGATATCGACATAGCTGTCGCCGCGCGCGTCCCCATCAAACCCCGCGCCACGCTCAAGAGCGCGCACCGAGCCCGCATAGTCGACCTCGTCTTCGCCCGCAAACCCGTTGAAATGTTCGGCTCCAGCCGTCGCCAAAATCAGATCATCCTGTCCGCTCCCATTGCGCACGCAAGACTGAAAGGTCAGCTAAAAGTAAACCAGATCAATCACATCATCGACCAACGCACCGGCACTGGCATAAAGTAGACTTTCTGCCGCCAAATCCAGACGCGCACGGGGTGTAAAGGTTGTGTCCTGTTCGGTGTTGCCCCAGAAAATCCAGGGCACAACATCCCACATCACATGTTCAAACCCCTGATCGGGCGAAAAGAAATTATAGGTCACCCGGTTCAAATCCGATTGATTCAAAGCGAATTGGCCAACACTGGCATCATACGTGAACACATACTCAAACTGCCCCGATCCGTTTGACGGACCGACCCGCTTGCTGTTGTGCGCATTTTGCGGGCCCCAAGGCGATGAAACACAGACTTTTCATCGGACAGGTTTTCGAAATTGCCCAAAAGCACATCAAGGTAGTCGATGTCATTTGGTTGATTGGTGTGGCGCGCATAATGAAGCGACCGGTTTTGGCCCCAACTGGTTCCGTTTCCCGCCAAAAACCCCGAAACAAATTCTCGCAAACACACCAGAGATGACGTGTCAAACCTCCGTCAGCTTCGGGTCGCTTAAGTGAACATCTCCGTTAGATCGACCGTGCTGTTCTGGTTCAGATCGCCCTTGTGATCGTCCAGAAACGTGTGCGCCGCTGCCCGCCCGGCCTGTTTCAGCTGATCCAGCACAATGGCATTGGGCACGGTTTTGGTGGCCACGGACAAGCGCACCATCAAATCATCATCGGCAATCATATGCACCAACACCCGGTTCATGCTCTGCGTGCTCAGCGTGCCATTGTCCAACAGTCGCTGCACAAAGGAAATCGCGCGCAGCTCGCGCAACAGCGATGAATTGAAACTGATCTCATTCAGCCGGTTCTGGATCTGCGGCACTGTGGTAGGGATCGAATCGCGCTCCATCGGATTGATGTTGATGATCACAATGTCGTCCGGCAAAGCCCCGTGAAACAGCGGGAACAAGGCCGGGTTCCCGGTATAACCACCATCCCAATAGGCCTCACGCCGCCCGGTCTGCGGATCATCAATTTCGACCGCCTGAAACATCGTCGGCAAACAAGCCGAGGCCAAAATCGCATCGGTGGTGATCTCATCGCCGGAAAACACCCGGATCTTGCCAGTGCGCACACGCGTGGCGCAGATAAACAACTCCGGCCCCTCATCCGCGCACACCTTGTCATAATCAAACGCTTCGGCAATCGGACGTACCGGATTGGTGTAAAACGGCCCATAGGAATAGGGCGACACCATCCGTGACCAGGCAGAGCCCACTTGATACGCTGGCGAGCCCTCAATGGCGCGCGCCACCTGACCCACATCAAAGGCACGCATCCAGCCCGCCATCCGCTCATCCTTCAGCGCCCCAAGCTGGCTCCATAACCAGTCCAGATTGGCTTTTGCCCCCGCACGCCCATTCGCAAGCATGCCCGATTTGACAGCCGCCCCATTCATCGCCCCTGCCGATGTGCCCGACATCGCAGCGATCTCAACATCTTCCTCTTCCAGCAACCGGTCCAGCACCCCCCAGGTAAAGGCCCCATGCGCACCGCCGCCCTGCAAAGCCAGATTGATCCGCTTCACTGCCATCGCCTTTTCCTCTTGCTCAAAATATCCCGGGGGTGAATGGGCCCACGGCCCAGAGGGGGCAGCGCCCCCAACCCGCTTGCCTTACAACGCCGTCCAGCCACCATCGACACTGATGGTCGTGCCAGTGATCTGCGCCGCCGCATCCGAGCATAAGAACACCGCCGTGCCCCCCAACTGCTCCACCGTCGCAAACTCGCGGCTTGGCTGGCGTTCCAGCATGACCGTCTTGATCACCTCTTCGCGCCCCATGTTGTACTTTTCCATTGTGTCGGGGATTTGCGCTTCCACCAACGGCGTCAACACATAGCCAGGACAAATCGCATTGGCCGTGATCGGCTCTTGCGCGGTCTCCAAAGCCACCGACTTGGTCATCCCCACAACCCCGTGCTTGGCCGCGATATAGGCTGATTTGAACGGAGACGCCGTCAACCCGTGGGCCGAGGCGATGTTGACCACCCGCCCCCAACCCGCCTTGCGCATCATCGGCAACGCCGCTGCCGTGGTGTGAAAAGCCGAGCTCATGTTGATCGCAATAATTGCATCCCATTTATCAACCGGAAACTCATCGATCGGTGCAACGTGCTGAATGCCCGCATTGTTGATCAAAATATCGCAGGCCCCGGCCGACGCAATCAGATCCCGACACTCTTGCCCTATGGACATATCCGCCTTGATGTAGCGCGTCTTGGTGTCTGTCTCTTTGGCAATCTCAGCGGCAATCGCGTGGTCTTCGTCGCGGTCCGAAAACGAATTCAAAACCACATCCGCGCCAGCGCGCGCCATCTCCCAGGCAATGCCCAATCCAATCCCCGAATTTGACCCGGTGATGATCGCTGTTTTTCCGGCAAGGCTCATGTGCGGCTCTCCTTCATGCTGCATGCGCAACATCAATGTGCTGCAAGCGCACAAAGACCGCAACCTCACGACGCCCAAACAGAACGCCAAAAAAAACGCCCGCACGAAGCGGGCGTTGAGTTATTGAGGCAGGTTTCATACAGGCAAGAAACCTATCGAGCAGTGATGCCTTTATAAGCAATTCCTGCGCTGCGTCCAAGCTAAAAGTTTGAAAAGATGTACATCCCCGGTTACCTTAGAGAGCAATAAAACAAGGCAAGAGCGGGATTGTTGCCAAAGTGCACCCAAATAGTTTCCAACGCTTACGAGCGATCTCATCCGGAATCATCCTCTTTTTCAGCGCGACTCTCGCGCAGGGAGAATCACATCATGGCATAGCTATGTATGGCACCCCGGCGTTGCCACCGGATTTTGTGTCTCTCCCCTATGCCAACCCAGACGCGCCCACCGGCGGGCGCTATGTGGTGGGCAACACCGGCGGCTTCAATTCGCTCAATCCGTTTGCGCGCAAAGGCACGGCGCCCTGGCAGATGCGGTTCTGGAGTTACGAGTCCCTGATGGGGCGATCCTGGGACGAACCGTTCACGCTTTACGGGCTTTTGGCCGAATCAGTGACCACCGCAGCGGATCGCTCTTGGGTTGAATTCACCCTGCGCCCCGAGGCCGCGTTTTCCGATGGCACCCCGGTCACCGTCGAAGATGTGATCTGGTCTTACGAGACGTTGGGCACCCAGGGGCATCTGCGCTATCGCGGGCTCTATTCCCAGATCGAGGCGATCGCGCAAACTGGCCCCCGCTCGGTGCGGCTCAGTTTCAACACCGCAGATCGCGAACTGGCCTTGTTGGCCGGGATGCGCCCGATCCTCAGCAAAGCCCAGTTTGAGGGGCGCGACTTTGCCGAAACCGGGCTTGATCTGGTACCCTTGGGCACCGGAGCTTACGTGATTGAAGACTACGAGCCCGGCCGCTTTGTCTCTTTCAAGCGCAACCCGAACTATTGGGGCCGCGATCTGGCGTTTCGCCGCGGCACCCACAACCTTGACGAGCTGCGCATTGAATTCTTTGGCGATGCCACTGTGTTGTTTGAGGGTTTTAAGGCGGGCGAGCTGACCGCCATCCGCGAGCCCAATGCCGAAAGCTGGCGGCGCAATTACGATTTCCCCGCTGTCACGCGCGGCGATGTGGTGAAATCCGAAATCGCCCATCAACGTCCCTCGGGCATGGTTGGCTTTGTCATGAACACCCGGCGCGCGCAATTTGCCGACTGGCGCGTGCGCGAGGCGCTGTTGCTGGCGTTCAACTTCGAGGCGATCAACGA
>JBGCDD010000128.1:0-25391 GCA_045105075.1 Sedimentitalea sp.
AGCTTGTTGAGAAACTTTTTGCAGCGCGGGCAATGCCGGCCACGATAGACAAACAGCATGGTCCAGCGGTCTTTGGGTTGGCCCACCGTGATCGACCCGCCCTGGGTGGCGGTAAATGTGAATGGTCCGATGGGGGCCCCGACGCGGGGTTTGGTATCGCTCATGAGATGTCCTTTGTCTGAAATGGGCCGCGGTCCTAAACCTCGGTGCGTTCAAAGTAATTGGCGTTGGTCAGCGAAATCTGCGCGATGGTATCATCAAGGCGCGACAGATGGCGCATGCCAACTTCGACGGCCTGGTCGGCATTGTGGTTGGCCACGGCCTGCGCGATGTCGCGGTGATCGCTGACCAATTCGGGCATCCGGGCGCCCTTGGACAGGCTGAGAATACAAAGGCGGTCGACTTTGGATTTTTCCGCCATGATGACGTCAAAGGCGAAATCAACTTTTGCAATTTTGCACAGGATTTTGTGAAATTCGTAGTCAAGCGCGCCGAAGGCGTCGACATCGCAGTCTTCAATCGCCTGATCTTGCGCGGCCAAAGCGGCCTCAAGCTCGCCCGCACCAGGCGCGTCGCAATGCCGGGCGGCCAGGCGCAGCACTTCCTTTTCGATCGCGGCGCGCACAAACCGGGCCTTGGCGATTTCACGGGTCGAAAACCGTTTCACCTCGGTGGCGCGCTGCGGGCGGATCAGCAACAGATCGAGCGTCGCCAACCGGTTGAACGCATCGCGCACCGGTTGGCGCGACACGCCAAACTGGGCGGCAATCTCGGCTTCCGAGATTTTGTCGCCGGGGCGCAGGTTCAGGGACAGGATCTCTTCGCGCAGATGATCAAAGACGTCGTCAACGCTGGTGCGTCGTTCGCCGAGTTGTGTTGCTTGCGCCATTTCGTCATCTCCCTGCCATGCCGTCGCGCACGTCTTATCGAACTATCGAAACAGAGACGAGAAAAGAACCGCTGCCAAAACACCGATGGTCTGTTTCATCTGGACAGCGCAGGTTGCACGCCACCCCCAGTTGGCACTGGCATACCAGTTCAATGACTAGTATGCCAGCGCCAAGGGAAAACACGAGGGAACATGATATGAAACTTGCAGGGCAAACCGCGATCATCACCGGGGGTGGACGCGACATTGGTCAGTCTGCGGCGCTGAAACTGGCCTCTGAGGGGGCCAATGTCGCCATCAATTATTTCTCGAGCAGTGCCGGTGCTGATGCTGCGGTGGCGCAGATCACAGCGCAGGGCGGGCGGGCGTTTGCGCTGAAGGGCGATCTGACCAATCCCGAAGACGTGGACGCGCTGGTTGCCAAAACCGTTGCCGAATTTGGCGCGATCACCATTCTGGTCAACAATACCGGCGGGCTGGTGGCGCGCAAAACCATTTCCGAAATGCCGCTGGAGCATTGGAATGCGGTGATGGATCTGAACTTGACCAGCACCTTTCTGATGACCAAGGCGTGCCTTGCACACATGACCACGGGCACGATTGTGAACCTGGCCAGCCAGGCCGGGCGCGATGGTGGCGGGGCTGGCGCTGTGGCCTATGCAACGGCCAAGGGCGCGGTCATGACCATGACGCGCGGGCTGGCCAAAGAGCTGGGCCCCAACATTCGCGTCAACGCGCTGTGCCCCGGCATGATCGACACCGATTTTCACAACGTGCACACCCCCGATGCGGGCCGGCGCGGGTTCGAGGCCACGGCCCCGGTCAAACGCCAGGGTCACACCGATGACACCGCCAATCTGATCCTGTTTCTGGCGTGCGACGACTCGGCCTTTGTCACCGGCACCAACATCGATATCAACGGCGGGATGGTCTTTTCCTGACCGCCAACACAGAGGCACCTCATGGCTGATTTTCCAATCGTTTCAACTGGTGAAAACGTGACCCGGCAGGTGTTGTCGGATCATCCCGATTTGATGGTGGTGGCGTTTCGCTTTGCCGCCGAGGGCGCGGTTGGGGCGCTGCACCATCATCCGCATGTGCAATCGACCTATGTCGAAAGCGGACGCTTCCGCTTTACTTTGGGCGACAGTGAACGCGAAGTGGGGCCGGGCGACAGCTTTGTTGTCGCCTCCGAGTTGCCCCATGGTTGCGTTTGCCTGACGCCGGGCACGCTGGTGGATTGCTTCACGCCCCGGCGCGACGATTTCCTGTGATGGCTGGCTTGGTCGGTCAGTTTCGGGGCGGGGTGATCCGGGGTCAGGCGGAGTGATCTGCCCCGGACATGGCCGTGCGGAATGCGGCGCGAAAGCTGCGCCCAACCGGGATAACTTGATCGGTTGACATCACCACCTCGGGGCCGTTCGCGCCGGGCTGGCTGCGCGTCACATGCGACAGGTTGATCCACCATGACCGGTGCACCTGAAGCCCGCAAAGCGGCGCCAGATCCTGAACCGCGTCGCCCAGGCGCATCAAGACCATCGCCTGACCTTTGGGCGTGGTCACCTCGACATAGTGATCCTGGGCTCGCACGGTCACGATATCATGGCCCAAATGATGTGGCAGCTTTCGTTGCAAAACGCTGAGCGCGGGCGTTTGCGGGGCGGCATTGCCAGGCGGTGCATCGCGGTTTTGCAGACGGATGGCCAGATTGACCATCAATGTGACGGCCACAAGTGAGGGCGCGACGCTAAGCACCAGCGACGAAAACGGCGCCCAGTCTGACCAACCCGGACCAAAGCCCGTTGCCAACCCCTGTGCCAGATAAAGCGAGCCGACAACCGGCAACACGCCAACTGCGCCGGCCAACAGGGCGACCAGTGGCCAGGGCCAGTCGCGCGTTGTGTTGACCCGATACGCAAAGATCGACAGGAACGTCATTAACAGCGCCGAAAACACCACCGTTGTGCCCCAAAACACCATCCGTTCGGCAAAGTTCAACCGTTCGAGCGTAAAGTAAGGGCCAGCCAAAGCGGCCAGAAACACCGCTGATCCGTTGATGATCCAGTAAAGCGGAGTGCGCAGAGTTGCGTGCAGTTGGCGAAGCGTCAACGACAGCGCCGTGTCATTGGCGGTGTTTTGCGGGGCGGTTGCGAAGTCGGGCTTGGTTTGGCTCATGCGCCCATAGATACGGCTCGTACACAGATAAACAAGTTGCGAGACCGCCGATGCCGATACCTCAAAGTCAAACAGCCCTGAGCGCGCGGGGCCTTTGCAAGCGCTTTGGCGATGTTCGCGCGGTGTCCAATGTTGATCTGGATGTAAGAGCTGGCGAGGCGATCGGGCTGTTGGGGCCAAACGGCGCGGGCAAATCGACCACCCTGTCGATGCTGATGGGACTGCGCCAACCCGATGCCGGCGAAATCCGCGTGTTTGGCCACACCGCCGGCAGCCCCGGCGCGCGGGCTCTGACCGGAGCAACGCCGCAGGCCACGGGCTTTCCCGATCAGCTCTCGCCGCGCGAAATTCTGCACTACACGGCGGCGCGGTACGGGGTCGCGGCGCAGGTTGACGCGCTTGTGGACCAGTTCGGGCTGGAAAAACTGATCGACCGGCGCGTTGCGGGATTTTCCGGCGGCGAAATGCGCCGCGTGGCGCTGGCGCTGGCCTTTGTCGGGCGGCCCAAGCTGGTGTTTCTGGACGAGCCAACGGCGGGGCTTGATAGCGCGGCGCAGGACGCTTTTCGCGAGGTGGCTCGCGATTATGTGGCGCAAGGCGGGGCGCTGGTGCTGACCTCGCACCACTGGGACGAGATCGAAGCCATTTGCACCACGATCACCCTGATTGATCAGGGCGAAACTGTTCTGGACGGGCGCATCGATGACATTCGCGCGCGCACCACCGCCAACCGGCTGCGCTTTCGGCTGCCCGCCGGTGGGGTCGCGCCGGAGTGGATGCAGGCGCGCCATGATGGCCCATTCTGGAGTCTCGAAAGTGGCGACACCGATGCCGTTTTGCGCCGCATGGTGCACGAGGGGCTGGCGTTCAGCGGCCTGACGCTGGAGCCGCTGAAACTCAAAGATCTGATCGAGCGCATCCGCCAAGAGGAGTTGACCCAATGATCCGCCATTTGCGCGCCGAAATCACCCTGACGCTGAAAACGCTGTTTCGCCAGCCCGGCTTTTGGATCCCGACTGTGCTGTTTCCGGCCATGCTATATGGGTTTTTTGGGGCGCAAAGCGGTGGCGGGATCTGGGCCGCCAATGCGATGGCGTCTTTTGCGGTTTATGCGGTGCTGGGCGTGGGGTTCTTTCAGTTTGGTGTCAGCGTTGCGCAAGACCGCGAAAGCCCGTTTGCCACCTGGCAGCGCAGCTTGCCCGGCGCGGCTGTGCAACAATGGATCGCGCGCATTCTGGCCTCGCTGATCTTTGTGGTGATCGCAGTTTTGCTGGTGGTTGTTCTTGCGCTGGTGATGACCGACATCCAGCTTGGCGCGCCGGCGTGGGCCCGGCTTGGCCTGGTGTGTTTGATGTCGGTGGTGACGGCGACGCTGATGGGCATTGCGCTGGGTTCGGTGTGTTCGGCGCGCGCGGCGGTGCCTTTTGCCAATCTGGTCTATCTGCCGCTGGCCTATTTGGGCGGGTTGTGGGTGCCCCCGATTGCGATGCCCGGGGTGATCAACGCGATTTCGCAGTGGACCCCAACCCGCGCCATGGGCGAGCTGAGCTGGGCCGCGATCAACGGCACGGCGTGGTCGCCGTTCTATCTGGTGATGTTGATGGTCTGGACTGGTGTCGCCTGCGCTGTGATTGGCTTGGCCGGGGTTCGAAACCGAGGCGCCTTGGCGTTCTGAGCCCGCGATTGGCATAGGCGGATGGTGTCAGAGTTGCGCGATCACGACGGTTGTTTTGTCAAAATCCACGATGATGATGCGCTGATGATCGTCAATTGCCGCGATCCGGCGACCCGATAGATGGGCGTGTTGAACTATCGCCCGGCAACCGCCCAGAACCAGAAAATGCTGCTTTTTGGTCATCATGATCTGGGCGGATGGCTCGGCGCAGGTTTGGTTGGTGATGACACAGGTTTCGCAATCGCCCAGCAGCGTGAGGTTGGCAAACCGGGTCAGATCGGCAAAAAACGGTGCGTTGGCCGCCAATATCTGCTGTTCAGTGTCATAGCTGTACCAGATCAGGCGGGTGTCGATGCGTTGCGGCATTGAGTGCGCGCTTAGGGTTTGGCTGGCCTGCAAGATCTTGTTTTTGGCAGTGCAGACATGCGCGGCGAGATAAACACCGCCATTGTCCAGGTCGGACGGATCAAGCATCCGCACGTCCAGATCCTGTTTTGCAAAGGGCAGTTCCCATGTTTCGATCAAACCGGGACGCCCGTGAGTGTCGCGCTGCGTCACCCAGCGCGCGCGATCCGTAAGCAGATTGAACCCAAGCACCACGACAGGCACGGTTTGGGTGATTGACCACAACATATCAAAGCGCGCAACCTCGTCGATCATCGCCGCGACATCCAAAGCGCCGATCGCGTTTGGGGTGCGCACCAACCACATCGCGGCCGTCGCCGTTTGATCCCAATCCAACAGCGCCACATGCCCCAATGCGCGATAGCTCTGAAGCGCGGTGTCCAGCAGGGTCAGTTGCTTGTCGGCGCCGCTTTGTTGCACCAGGATCACCAGCCGCCCGGGACCAATCGGCACCAGACCAACAAGGGCTGTCACGTGATCCGTCCACCGCCGTTTGCCGTTTTCATCCAGCAACGTCAGCTCGCCGTCTTGGGCCGCCAACAGCGTTTGACCGTTATCAACGGCGGCAATTTGGATCCAATTTGGATCGTCACAAGGCGGGGCGGCGGGCAGTTCGATTTTGCGCGGTTTCGGCGCAGGCGCCGGGTTTGATCGCACCACATGGCGCAAATCCTCAGCCAGAACGCTGAGGTGCAGCGCTTTGGCCAGCTGATGCAGGTCTGCCAGCGTGGGCCGCGCGGGATGGTCAATGTCATAGGCAAGGCTGGCGCGGATCAGGGCATCGCCCAGACGCGGCGCGCGATCTGCCCAGAACGCATCGGGTGTGGCGCGCGTTCTGGGCCTCTGCGTGCTTAGGGTGGCAATCAAGCCGTGTCGCGCCGGGGCATCGGCCGGGGCGGCGTCGTACACCAGACGATGCAGCCTGCGCTCAAGCTGGTTCACCGCGCTGTTGCCCGAGGTGGGGCGGTCATCATCCAGCGCGCCGGGGGTCCAGTCCAGCGCCATCACGGCGGCACCCAACACCGCCGGTTGATCGAGCAGACCGGCCAGAACCGCCTGCTGTGTCACCGCCACATGCAGCTTTTCCAGAGCAGGACGTCCGGCGCTGTGCGTGACGGCCCCGGCCAGATCACCGGCTGCGATCAAATCGCGGATCCAATGACCGCGCACAAAGGCTGCAAACCCGGGGTCTTTTGTTTCGGCCGCGTTGGCGATGAACTCGAGCGCGCCAAACCGTTTGGCCAGCGCGATGGCAATGTCCTTTTTACCAGCCAGAAACCAAAGCCGAACGGTCACATTGGCTGGACTTTTGCGCGCCGTCGCCAGTTTGGCCGCATCCTCGTAAGCGCCCAGCTTTTCCAGTTCCAACAACGCAAGCGGCACATCCCCCAGCAGTTCCGAAAAGACGAATGCTGCGCGCTGGTGATCACCTTTGGCCGCCAGATCCTGCGCCAACTGCCGGTAACGCCGCGCCATTTGCGCAAAGGATCCATCATCCAGTATCGAGGCCGCGCGCGGCTCGATGCCCGACAGATCCATGTCCAGTGACGCGCGCTTTTGGGGCAATCCGGTCGGCCCCATGGCACTTCGTTTGGACTGTGCGTCTTTTTTCGCGCCCAAAGCCAACGCGCGTTTGAGCGCACGGTCAATTTCACCCCGTTCAATCATTCGATCGACATCTTTGATGTGGCGTGCCAGATCTGCGCGCAACCGGTCGCCCCAGCGCGTGTTCCACAACACCCAGGATTTCATCTGTGCCAGCAAACCCGGTTCAGATGGCGCAGAACGGCGGCTGACACCGGCCTTTGACCCCACCCGCGCGGGTGATCGGCTACGCAAATGCGCCAAAGCCCAAACCGCAGCAATCACAACCCAAACGCCAGCCCAAGCCATAGCCAGTGACTGTGCCACGATCGCCCCCGCAAAGATCGCAAGGACGAAAAGCGCCACGCCGATCCAAAACACAACTGACAGGATGCGGCGCACACCCCGCACGCCAGAGCGCAGCCAATCCATGGCGCTGTGCGATTGGGCAGACTGAACCGAACTGCGAATGTCCGCGTAGATCGGCGCGGTTTTTGCCACGCTTTCCAAGGGCGCACTTTGGCGCGGAATGTGCGGCGTTTGCGCCTTGGCAGGGCCGGGCAGGGCGCGCGCCCGCATAACGTCCAGTCTGGAAAGATCCCAAAAATCAAGCGCCTCAACGGGCGTAGCACTGTCAAGATCAAACCAAAGCGACTGGCCGTGATGGCGCACATGCAGCTGGTTGGCACCACCCGGACCCTGCGAAAGCGGGTCAAGATCGCAAGAGCTGAGCATGCCAGGGCCGACAAATCGCAGCGGCAAAACTGCGCCCAGATCCGCTGGATCCAGGGTCTGGGCATGATCAAAGATCAGACAATAAAAATCGCCGACCTGGCGCAGTTGCCCGGGGCAGGCCAGCCACGCCACAAATTGATCGATCCCGGTGCTGCTGGAGGCGATCAGCACGCCGTCATAGCGGCGTGCTGATCGCCACAGCCCATTGCGCAGCGGCACGGGTGGCGCGATCCGGGTGCCAAGCGGGCTGGGTTTTAGGCGCCCAGCCATATTGTCCGCGCGGTTTCAATGGCTTTGGAAATCATCATCGGGCGCAGTGTGCTCCATCCCTTTTTGGCGTGAATGCGCACGAAAAACTCAAGAGTTCCGGTTGCGTCAGATTGGATCGCGAAAGTGGTTCCGGTCAGTGCACAGTAGCGCGGCAAGCCCGTTTCAGGCCCGTCAAAGCGGCACAGCGTGCGCCGGGTTGTGCGCCCCGGGGTGAATGACACCTGAACCAGGTGGGCGTTTTCGCGATCCCATGCCAGCGCGCTGGTGCTGCTGTCCAAATGCAACAAAGTCAGCCCGTCGGGGAGAGTAACCGTGAACGTGTCGGCCCGGTCGTGGTCTTGGTAATCGCTGCAGTAGCCGTGATAGGTTTTGGCGTCATAGGAAATCGCCGCGACTTTGGTGTGGGGCGAATAGAGTGTATGGCGGGGCCGGGTCTCAAAGTCTTGGGCGCCAGCAAAACCGCGCGCCCGCAGCATGCGAACCCCGCGTTTGATGGTGAACACAGTCAAACTTGTGCGGTTTGGGGTTCTGACCTGCATCCGATAGGTGGGATCAATCAACAGGATGTGCGGCTCGGGCTTTTTCACCTGCGACAATCGTTTCTTATGGTCGATGCCAAAGGTCATTTGCGTGGTATCATTGCCCACCAATGTCAGCACCGGCTCGACATGCAAATTGCCCACAGGGTGACCACCATAGTTGTCCGGATCGATCTGGATGACGCCTTGGGCCAGCTGTTTGGGCTTGGCTGCGGGATGACCCAGATCGACCTGAAAAAACGCCACTTCGCACGGTCGCGCTCCGCTTTGCGGCGTGTCGGGCGGCGTTGCAATCAACGCGGACAGGCGTTTTTTTGCATTGACCTGCAGCCCCAGCAGAACCTTGCCCTCGGGAACGGCAATCCAAACGCCATCGCGGCGGTTGGGCGGCATCAAAGGTTGCCACAGCACGCCCTCATCCAGATGGATCTGCGCGGCCTGGTTGTGACGATCAAACATCCAACCGGTTTGAAACGGCCGCGTGGTCAGCACGCTCTGATCACCCGCCCCGCGCGGCGCGCCGTTTGTGCCCGCCTCGGGCTTGAACGGGCGTCTGAGCGCGGCCACACAAGTGGTGTCGTCCTGGAACGCAATGTCGATTTTGGCAAGCGTGCGGTTGCGGTGCGTGATCGTAACACGGCCGTGCGCGTCGTTGAAACCGGTGTGCACGCTCAAAGCCCCGGTCACGCCCGGATGCGCCGCGATTGCGGCAGTTTGCTGTGCGCCCACATACCAACATTCCACCGGGGTTTGCGCCGCAAGACGGGCCAGAGCGGTGTCAATTGTGTCGGTGTTTATCGGCGTTTGCACGATCTGGCCAAGATAGGTAGACACAGTTTCACGGCTCAAACCGACGCACCAGTCGTGCTGTCTGGCGCCGGGTACGATCCACATCAGATCGGCCTTCACGCGCTGCGCACGGATCGCAAGATGAAACAGCGCGGCCAGCGCGAACAGCCGGTTGCGCCCCAGCATCCACGGGCCACAATCAAGAATTGCTGCAAAGACCTGACGGTTGCCGGCGTCTTGAAAATTGCGCTTGCGGAACAGAACTTCGCCCTCGGCCACACGGCGGGCAAAATCATCCGGGTCCAATTCGCGCAGCAGCCATTCGGTTTCCAGCAGGTTTGACAGCGCACCTCGGTTTTCCAGCCCGTCATAGCCCACAAATTCGCCCAGCGGCTGGTTTTGAAAATCACCGCTTGTGTGCGCGTTATCGGGCAAGGCGCGCAACAGGCCCGACAGGGCGCGCAGCAAGGGCGCGTCCATCTGCGCAAACAGCGGCTCAAAGGTGCGGTAGGCTTTGGGAATTTGCGTCTGCGCTGTGCCCGTCATGCCAGCGCGGCCAGATCAACGTCGCGGATTTTGCGCGCCGCCGACAGATCATACAGCCCCGGCGTGTCGCCCCCCCGCACCAGCGCGATTGTGCCGGTGGCGCCATAGGTCTGGCGCAGTTTGGCGCTCAGCGCCGATGCCAGCGGCGCCGGAACGTTGGGCGCATGGCCCAATTCGCACAGACACCCCGTGCTCCATGGGTACAAATACGTCGTTGTGTCGCCACTCCAGGGCAGGTCCGGTGCTGCGCTTTCGGCGGGGCAAAACAGCGCCGTCCAGTCCGGGCCGATGGCCAGAAAAACATCGCCATAATGCGAGGCCCGCGCCACAAGTTTCGCGCGCAGGTTTTGCTGGTGCGCTGCGTGCACAATCAACCCGGTGACAGGCGGGCGCAATTGGCTGGGCTGCAAAGCAAGTGCGCGCATCTAGCTGGGGTCCTGATCCTCGGAGCTCGGGGCCACCTGCGGTGCGATCGATGCCACCAGACCCGCGCGCAACACCGACAGGGTTTCGGGCCTATCATCGAGCGCAAACCCGGCGTCGATCCGGGTCAGCAGGGACTCAAGTTTGACCTGCCACACCTCGAACTGCGGCGCTGTGGTGTGGGGCGGCTTTTGCGCCAGCAGCTTTTGACCATAATCCACCAATTCGCTGGCCTGAGCGTGTGGGCCAAAGCTGCTTTGCTTGACACGTTCGCGCAACAGGGTGTTTTCGCCGTGGGACAATTCGCCGGCCAAAAGGTCTTTGACCTCGCCCTGCAATCCGGGATCCTGCACCATGTAAATGATCGGCCATAAATCCGCATTTGTGGCTTGCGTGCGCCCGGCCAGCAGGGCCGCCGCCGCAATCAGTTTTTGACCTTTGACCAGACGTCGGTCCGACAGTGACAACCCGCCGACGCGCAGTTTTCGAATGACATGGGCATAAGGCGCGCGCGTGGCCTCAAGGTCGACCTGTGCGGCGCCTTGGGTCAGTGTGGCCAGATCAGCGGCGGACAATTTGGCGGTTTCTGTTTCGGGGCTTGCTTGCAAATCGGATCTGGCCTGCTGCCAGCCCACACGCAGCAACGTGCCCAGACCTTCCTCGCTGACCGGTTGCACAAAGCTGGTCAGCAAAAACCGATCGGCAAAAGCTTGCAACGTCGGATCATCGGGCAGGGCGTTGGACGCGGCCACACAGCTCCACAATGGCACATCACATTGAAAAGTGCCGCGCCGATAGGTGCGTTCGTTCAGCACACCCAACAGCGTGTTCAAAATGGCGGTCGAGCCCAGAAAAATCTCGTCCAGGAAGGCGATATTCGCCTCGGGCAGCATGTTTTGAACCACCGGGCGCACCTGGCCGTCCTTGAGCGCCGCAAGATCCAGGGCGCCAAACAGCTCGCTGGGTTCGGTGAAACGGCCGATCAGATATTCGAAATACTGGCCCGAAAACTGGCGCGCTGCCATTTTCACAGCCGCGGATTTGCCAGTGCCGGGGGGGCCGACAAACAACACATGCTCTTTGCTGATCAACCCCAGCACAACCAGTTCAAACAACAGCCGACGTTCCACCAATTGTTCGCTGGCCACGTCGATCACCTGCGACAGGCGGTCAAGCAGGGGGCGCAACTGGTCGGGTTCGGGCATGACACTCACTTTGGTTCGGTCTTTGTGCACAGTTTAGACCCGCCGCTTGAGTGGGCAAGATCAAAGTGACCCGCCGCACGTGGGGCGCTGGCGGGCAATCAGGGCGTGGTGAGGCGGCAAAAAAAGGTCAGGCGGACAAGTGTTTTTGTGAGACAGATAACAGGTTACAGCTGTAGTCCCACAGGCATTCCGCCTGACCCCTTTTTGTCACAGATCAATCTGCGCGATCTCGTTCAACCAGTGTTCTGCGCCCGTCGTGCCGGCGGCAAAGGCTGCGATCTGATCAAACACCGCATCTGAAAACCCGCCCACATTCAGCACATCCTTGCGCGTCTGGGCCTGCGTGGTCCCATAGGGCGCAATATCGATACACACCAGTTTGGCCTTTGGATTGCGCCGCTTGAGCACGCCCCATTGGGTCAACATCGCCGTGGCGCCGCCGCCATCATGGGCATCGACCCAGGATTGGTTGTCGGACACAAACACCACCAGATCAGGGCAACGCCCGCGCGCGTTCAGCCATGCCAGCGGCGCCGAGCAGTTGGTTCCACCCCCCGCCAGTTGCGCCAGCCGTCCCGCGTTGGTCAGGATCGTGTCGCGCGGCTCAAGGCGCACCGATCGCACATCAAGATCAAACGGCAGAACCTGACAGCCCTTGTTCACGCGCTGAAACGCCGCCGCCACAAGGGCCGCCACGTCCACGTGGCGCACCGCCGAAGTTGCCCCGGCGCGGTATCCCGTCACCGGCCAGGTCATCGAGCCTGACACATCCGGGCACACCACCACTTGGCCGGCGATCTTGGGCACGTTGTGCACCGCGATCTCCATCGCATCATGCAACGCGTCAACGATGGCACGCGGCATGTCCTCGTTGACGTGCTGCGCCGTCACCATCAACTGGTAGGGAAACGCGCGCGCCTTTGCGATTGCCTCGGGGTTGCGCAACATAGCGGCCACATGATCCACATTCCGGGCCACGCCAAAAACGCCGTGACGTTGAAAGGTGTTCAGGTTCTGGCGCACCATTTGCCAGCTGCCTTTGCGCGCAATCCGGGCCCAATGCTGAGACGATAGCGCGAGCTGCGTCACCATCTGAAACGGCACGTCAGGCACCGGGCCTTTGCCGGTTTCCTTGAACGCCATCCAATCCTGCACCGCCCGCGGCAACCGTGCCAGATTGCACGGCCGCCCGAGGATCCAGGCAAACAACGCCTCGCGCTCGGGCGAGGGTGGCTTGGGATGCACCATCTTGATCACATCCGCCAAAGACGGTGCCGCGCCAATATTGGCATTCAGCAACGCCCAATCGGACGCGGTGTTCAGCCAGTTTTGCACCATGGCCTTGGGGGCCGCACCCAGCGATTTGCGCCCGGTCTGACCCGAACGCACGATCTGCACGAAAGTACGCAGCATTTTGCCAGTATCGATCACACGTCCAAACACCGCACGAAACAGCACCGGATCACGCCGCGCCAACACCGCCAGCAAAACCGCAGGCATGTCTTTCATATGTCCGCGCGCACGTGCATAAATCGCGGCCTGCGCCAGAAAGCGCGCGTCAACGGCCTCGGCCACATCCAGAACGTAGTCCAATTCTTCGTGGGCCGTTTGATAAAACATTCCCCCGAACGTGCCGGTCACAGCAAGTTGCGCCAAAGCATGGGCATCCGAATAGGCATAGGCCGGCGCCCCGTGGGCGTTGCGCGCCGATGCTTTGGGCGCCAATGGCCCTTTGGTTGATGCAAACACAGATTTATGTGCCATGTCTCTGGTCCTTGGTTGATACAGGGGGTGTTTTGGCACGGGTTCGCGCCCAAACAGAGGGAAATCGAAAAATTCGATAAGATTCTGAAAATAAACAGAATATTTGGAAATTTGCACTTTCTGACGTTTTCAAAAAGATCCATTTGTATCGCTTATTATCACTCTGGATCGTGCTTCAGGACTCTTTCGAACGCGCAGTCGCCGTCGCGCCAAACATCCACGATCATTTGCACCGATTTGCTGTTTCGCTTTAGGGTTCGGACATGAGCATTCCCATGAGCGACCCCATCGCAGTGATCGCCGATGTGCACGGCAACGCAGACGCTTTGGCGGCGGTGCTTGCGGATATTGACGCGCAAGGCATCACGACAATCCTCAATCTGGGCGATCATCTGAGCGGCCCCTTGGCGGCGGCAGAGACGGCCGAGATGATACTGGCGCGTGATATGATCAACATTCGCGGCAACCATGATCGCTACCTGATCGAGCTGACGCGCGACAAGATGGGGCCCTCGGATCAGGTTGCGTTTGATCAACTCTCTGAGACGCATCTGGCGTGGTTGCGCAGTTTGCCGGCCACGCGCGTGCTGTCGGACCAGATCTTTTTGTGCCACGGAACCCCGAGCAGCGATGGCACGTATTTTCTGGAACAGGTTTTGGCGGGCGGAGACATCACCCTGCGCGCCCACCCCGACATTGAGTCCGATGCGGCGGGGATCACCCAACCGCTGATATTGTGCGCACACACCCACACCGCGCGGGCTGTGCGTTTGGACGATGGCCGCCTGATCGTCAATCCGGGCAGCGTTGGTTTGCCTGCCTATGATGACGATGCCCCGGTCTATCATGTGATGGAAACCGGCCTGCCGGATGCGTGTTATGCTTTGGTCCAGCAGGTTAACGGCGCGTGGCGGGTTGACTTCAAAACGGTGCCTTATGACGCGTCCCGGATGACGCAATGCGCCCGTGATGCGGGCCGGCCGGATTGGGCCAACGCGGTTTCAACGGGGTGGTTTCAGGGCAAAAGCCAAGCCGCAGATTAGCGGCGGATCGTGTGAGCGAGAACCGAGATGCGCCTGTTGGGCATGCCGCGTCATCTGCGTCATGCTGCACAATCCAGATCGTGCCAACCCGGATCAAATCAAACACAACCGCTTTGGATTGACGGGCCATGGCGATATCGCCACTCTGATCGTGATGAAAAAGGCAGGTACCGCCCATGGAAGCTAGTTTTTCGCGTCGCAAGATACTGACCCCGGCTGAGTTGCGCAGCCTGTCCGAACGCTCGGATCTGCGGGGTGGGTTGCAAATGGCCAGCCATGTGGCGGCCATCGTCTTGGTCGCTCTGTGTCATGCTTTGGCGATGGGCACGGCGTGGGTTTGGTTGACCGGATTGGCGTTGGGGGTGCTGTTGAACTTCCTTTACGCCGCACAGCATGAATTGTCCCATGCCACCGTGTTCAAGACCCGCAAGCTGAACGAAATCTTTGGCCGCATCATCGGGTTTATTCAGCTTTTCCCGCGTGATTTCGACCAGATCATGCATTTTGCCCATCACCAATATACCCAGGACTGGGATCGTGACGGCGAGCTGGTGCGCGAACCCTACACGCTCAGATCCTATTTGCTGTGGATGACCGGCATCACCTATTGGCGCAACCGCGTTTTTGGGATCCTGCGCCGGTCTCGGGGCATCATCATTGAACCCTTCATTCGCACCGAGGAAGAAGCCCGGGTGATCCGCGAAAGCCGGCTGCATCTGGCGGGTTACGCCGTGATCGCTTTGGTGTCGGTGCTGTTGGGGTCCTGGGCTGCGTTGACGTTTTGGCTCTTGCCGATGATCCTGACAAAGCCGGTGCATCAATTGCAAAATACCATCGAGCATTTGGGCCTGAGCCACGAAAACGATATTCTCGAAAACACCCGCTCGACCCGCGCAAACCCGTTTCAGAACTGGCTGTGCTGGCAGATGCCCTATCACACCGCGCATCATACCTTTCCGGCCGTGCCATTCTGGAAGCTGCGTGATTTGAACGCCCGCATCGAAAACAAGGCCGGGCAGGTGCACCGGATGGGCTGGATAGAATTCCAGATCGAAGTCATTCAGAAACTGATGGCCAAGGACGAAAGCGCCTATCCGATGGACGAGGTCTGGGTCATCCCGCGCGCCGGTGGTCGCTCAACCCGTTTGCCTGCTGAATGAGCCGGCTTCAGGTTTATACCTCGCTCTGGGCGATGCAGCCGCACGACCAAAGCGGCGTCAAACTGCCCTATGATCAGGTCTGCGAAATGGTGGCAAATGCCGGTTTTGACGGCATGGCGATTGATCTTGGTGCCTCGGATGTTGCGGTGGCCCATGCCGTGCGCCCGCATATGCAGCGTCACGATCTGACCCCGCTGATTGTGGCCTTTCCCAAAACCATCGACAGCCTCGAGGACACGCTGCACATGGCGGCCGATTTTGGCGCGCCTTTTGTGGATGTGATTGGTCAGGTCATGCCGATCGCACTGGATGACATGGTGGCGGTGATCGAAACCTGGATCGCGATGTCAAACCGCATCGGCGTGCCTGTTCAATTCGAAACCCATCGCAATTGCATCACCAACGATCTGTATACGATGCTGCAATTGCTGGACCGGATCCCGGACATGCGGGTGTGCGCCGACCTGTCCCACTACGTGGTTGATCGTGAATTCTGGTTTCCGATGTCCGAGCATGACATGGGGTTGATCAGCCGTGTGTTGCAACGCTCTGACAGCTTTCAGGGCCGCGTGGCATCGCGCCAGCAAATCCAGCTGCAACTGGGCTTTGCCCAGCATCAAAAGTGGGTTGAGCTGTTCAAAGGCTGGTGGCGCGAGGGACTGGCGGATTGGCGCGCCCGCAACCCTGTGGGCGATTGCATTTTCCTGTGCGAACTGGGCCCGCCGGAATATGCAATGACCGACGCGCAGGGGCGCGAGATGTCCAACCGCTGGGAAGAAGCACAGCTGATCATGGGTTGGATCCGCGAGATCTGGGCGGATCTGGGCGGCGACGGCACCTAAGCGCACGCGCGCGCCCGGGGGCAAACAACCGATGTGATCGGCAAGACCCGGGCTTTTGGCGCGGGTCTGGGACCTTATCTCTGCGCACCCTTCGCGGCTTTGCCCGTCAGATGCGTGCACGCCAACCGAGGGCGCGCGACGTTCGCCTCACATACACCCCGCCAGCGCAGTTGATAGATTTCGGATCAGTTGCGGATAAAGCGCCGGTCCCGGTGCCAGATCAGATCCGAGCGGATCGAGGATTCCGGTTTGAGCTGTCGTGCCATCCAGAACGGTTTCAACAAGACCAGGATTGAACTGCGGTTCCGCCAGCACGCAGTCAATGCCCTGATCACCAATGCGGTCGCGAATTTCGGCAATCCGTGCCGGGCTTGGGTCAGACGCATCGCTGAGTGAAATCGCACCAGCCGCAGGGAAATCAAAATCGTTTTCAAAATAATGGTAGGCGTCGTGGAACACGATGAACTGGCCACCGCGCACCGGCGCCAGCGTTGCGTTGACTTCGCCAATCAAGGCATCCAGTTCTGCGCGCCCGGCGGCGGCATTGGCAAAATACTGTCCGGCATTGTCAGGGTCGGCGGCCGAAAGCTGACCGGCTATAACATTCAGCCAGGTCATTGCATTTTGCGGCGACAACCAGGCATGTGGATCATGAGCCCCGTGCCCGTGTTCGTCGTGCCCTTCCTCGTCGTGTCCGGCCTCGCCGTGGTCATCGTCTTTGTGCGCATCGCCGTGATCGTCATCATCGTGATCATCATGACCATGCGCCTCAAACAGCGCGTTTTCGCGGAATTCCAGCTCGATTGTGCCGTTCGCCTCCAGCAAAGCCAGCGGTGTCGCATCAGCGGCCAGTGTTGCAATCGTATCGCTCAGCCAAGGGGTCAGATCGGGGCCAATCCAAAACACCAGATCGGCGTCCTGAAGGGCACGGGCTTCGGAGGGGCGCAGACTGTATTCATGCGGGCTGGCGCCGGGTTGCACAATCAATTTGGGCGCGCCGACTCCCTGCATGACCCGGGCCACCAGTGAATGCACCGGCGCAATATCAACCGCAACCCGGGGCGCTTGTGCAAAAGCAGCACCTCCCATCATCATCGGGATCAGCGACAGGGCAACAAGCGTTCTGGACATCGAAGTCTCCGTGTAATAGTATAACATTACAGGCTGAATAGACATAATGTTATACTATGACAAGTGACTCAAAAAACGACGACAGTGCTGGCGGTCCTTTGGGGTTCGCCCAGCATGATCACGGCACCTGTGTCAGTGGCGCGCTTGCCGCAGCTGATGCGCGATGTGCCTCGGACGGGCTTCGTTTAACCCCGGTCCGGCGCCGAGTGCTCGAGATTTTGCTACAGGACCACCGCGCGCTTGGGGCCTATGCGGTTCTCGACCGGTTGCGCGAAGAAGGCTTTGGCTCGCAACCGCCTGTGGCCTACCGCGCGCTGGATTTCCTGGTGCTGAATGGCCTGGCCCATAAAATCGAGCGGCTGAATGCCTTTATCGCGTGCGTGCATCCCAATGAACATCACGCCCCAGCGTTTATGATTTGCCGGTCCTGCGACACGGTTGCCGAAACCCTGGCCTCTCCGGCGCGCGGGGCTTTGGGCGATGCAGCCCGCGCCAGCGGTTTTCACATCGAACGCACCATTGTCGAGGCCGAGGGTCTTTGCCCGTCCTGCGTGGATAAGACCGACGCATGAGCCTTGTTCAGGTCAAAGACATCAGTGTGCGTTACGGCGCCCGCACGGTGTTGTCCCATGTGTCCCTCAGCATCGCCGCGGGCGAGATCGTCACCATTGTTGGGCCCAACGGATCGGGCAAAACCAGCCTGTTGCGCGCGCTCATCGGTGCGGTGAAACCCGTCCAGGGCCATGTGGAATGGCGCGCGGGCCTCAAAATTGGCTATGTTCCACAAACGTTGCACATTGATGAAACTTTGCCGATCACGGTGTCGCGGTTTTTGAAGTTGCCCGGTGGCCAGACGGGCGCAACGATTGCTCAGGCCCTGACCCAAGCCGGGGTGCCAGAACTGACCCAAGCGCAATTGTCAAAACTGTCAGGCGGGCAATTCCAACGTGTCCTGTTGGCGCGTGCGCTGATTGGAAAGCCGGATCTTTTGGTGCTGGACGAAGCCACGCAAGGGTTGGACCAGCCTGGATCGGCCGCGTTCTATCAGCAAATCGAAACGGTCCGGCAAAACACAGGCTGCGCGGTCTTGATGATCAGCCACGAGTTGCATGTGGTGATGAGCGCCTCTGACCGGGTGATTTGTCTCAATGGTCATGTTTGCTGCGAAGGCACGCCCGATGTGGTTGCCTCGGCGCCGGAATATCGCGCGCTGTTTGGCACTGGAACCGGTGGCGCTCTGGCGTTGTACCGCCATGACCACGACCATGACCACGGGCACGGGCATGATCACGGGCACGACCATGACCACGGGCACGACCATGACCATGACCATGACCACAACCACAACCATCGTGACCCCTCCAAGGCCGCCGGGTGATGCTGGGTGATTTCATGGTCCGTGCCGCGCTGGCCGGCGTGGGTGTTGCCGTTGCCGCCGCGCCCTTGGGGTGTTTCGTGGTCTGGCGGCGCATGGCCTATTTTGGCGATGCCACGGCGCACGCAGCGATTCTGGGCGTGGCCCTGTCATTGGCGTTTTCCATGTCGGTCTTTGTCGGCGCGATGGCGGTGGCACTGCTGATGGCATTGACCGTCAATGTGCTGTCGGGGCGGGGCTATGCCATGGACACGCTGTTGGGGGTGTTGGCGCATTCCGCGCTGGCGTTCGGGCTGGTGGCGGTGTCATTCCTGTCGGGCGTGCGCCTTGATTTGATGGCCTATCTCTTTGGTGACATTCTCGCCGTATCACGCAGTGATCTTGCGGTGATTTGGGGCGGCGCCCTGCTGGTTGTGGCGTTGATGGCCTGGCGTTGGTCGCCGCTTTTGACATCGACGCTGAACCAGGATCTTGCCTACGCCAGCGGGATAGACCCCAAACGTGAACAGCTGGTTTTGACGCTGGCCTTGGCGATCACAGTCGCAGTTGCGATCAAAGTCGTTGGCGTTTTGCTGATCGCGGCGATGCTGATCATTCCGGCGGCTGCGGCGCGGCCCTTGTCGCGAACACCCGAAGCCATGGCCATCGCCGCGGGCGCCATCGGCAGCCTGTCGGTCCTGGTTGGCCTGCGCGCGGCTTATGTGCTCGATACACCCGCCGGTCCCTCGATTGTGTGCGTCGCCGCCCTCATCTTTGTCGCCTCAAGCGTGTTCAAAAGCCTGAAACCGGTCGGATAGGATCGCGCAGCGTGGCTGGAGATGCGTTGCAATCTTCGCCCAGACGAAACCGATAGGACAGGGCTTTCCTTTTGGGGGCTGGGCGGGCAGGGGGCGCGCGACGTTGCGATGTGCCACGCGAACCGCTTGCGCCGCTGTCGTGTGCGGGGCAGTGTCCGCGCGCAATCAGGGGGCAAGGCTATGATTCCGGTTTTGGGCATGACAGGGCAGCGCGTGGCGGTTTTGGGCTTGGGGCGCTCGGGCCTTGCGGCGGCGCGGGCGCTGCAGGCCGGCGGGGCCACACCTGTGTGCTGGGACGACAACCCAGAGGCGCGCGACCGCGCCGCCGCTGAGGGGATCGAGATCACCGATCTGGCCAAAGCGGGCGCTTTTGAAGCGGTTTCGGCACTGATCACATCGCCCGGCATTCCGCATCTTTATCCCAGCCCGAATCCGGTGATCGCCGCAGCCTTCGCGGCAGGCGTGCCTGTGGACAATGACATCGGGCTGTTTTTCGCCTCTTTCGCCACGCCCGAATGGGACAATTTTGACACCGTACCTCAGGTGGTTGCCGTGACCGGTTCCAACGGGAAATCCACCACCTCGGCGCTGATCCACCACATTCTGACCCAGGTCGAGCGCCCCTGCCAGTTGGCTGGCAATATCGGGCGCGGCGTGCTGGATATTGACCCCGCAATTGACGGCGAGGTTGTGGTGCTGGAACTGTCGAGCTATCAGACCGAACTGGCGCGCGCGATGACGCCCGATATCGCAGTGTTCACCAACCTGTCGCCCGATCATCTGGAGCGTCACGGCGGGATGGGGGGCTATTTCGCGGCCAAACGCCGGCTGTTCGCCGAGGGCGGACCGGACCGCGCGATCATCGGTGTGGACGAACCCGAGGGGCAATATCTGGCGATGCAGTTGGGCCAGGGCGCCAGCGACGACCGGGTGATCCGCGTCAGTGTGGCGCAAAAGCTGGTGGGGCCGGGCTGGCAGGTGTTTGCACGCAAAGGGTTTTTGTCGGAATATCGCAAAGGGCGGCAGGTGGCCTCGCTTGATCTGCGCGGCGTCATTGGCTTGCCCGGCGCGCACAACCATCAAAACGCCTGTTCGGCCTATGCGGTTGCGCGCACGCTGGGTCTGGCGCCACGGGTGATTGAAGCGGCGTTGCACAGCTATCCCGGTTTGCCCCACCGCAGTCAGATCGTGGCCGAAAAAGACGGCGTAGTGTACGTGAACGATTCCAAGGCGACCAATGTCGACAGCGCCGCCAAGGCTTTGGGCGCGTTCAAACGCATCCGCTGGATTTGTGGCGGGTTGCAAAAAGAAGGTGGTCTGGATGGCTTGTCAGGGGCGGGCGGATCCGTGGCCAAAGCCTATGTCATTGGGCGCGAGGCCGCTGCCTTTGCCCGCGCGCTGCCGGTGGAGGCGGAGATCTGCACCGATATGGCCCAGGCTGTGGCGCGTGCTGTGGCCGAAGCCGAGGCTGGCGATACGGTGTTGCTGGCCCCGGCGGCGGCGAGCTTTGATCAATATGACAATTTCGAGCAGCGCGGCGATGATTTCATTGCTCAGGTGCGCGCGCATTTGGGATAAGGGATTGGTCGGGCTTTGTCCCATATGCGGGTATCTGTTGGGTTCTGCCCCACACGCAGTGTTTCGCGGGGCTCTGCCCCACACCCAGTGTTTCATGGGGCTCTGCCCCACGCCCAGTGTTTCGTGGGGCTCTGCCCCACACCCCGGGATATTTTCAGCAAGAGGAAGGTGCGGCGCGGCGCGTTTTTGTGATGGCGGTGGCGGCGGCCCAGCCTGAGGACCAGGCCCATTGGAAGTTGTATCCGCCGAGCCAGCCAGTGACATCGACCGCTTCGCCGATGGCGTAAAGGCCAGGGACGCTGGTGCATTCCATTGAGCGTGATGACAGCGCGGCAGTGTCGATGCCGCCCAGGGTGACTTCTGCGGTGCGGTAGCCTTCGCTGCCATCCGGGGTGAGCGGCCAGTGGCTGAGCGCGTCGCACAGGGATTTCAGCTGCGCGTCGCTGTGATCCGCCAGGCGGGCCGTAAGTGGGTGGTGTTGGCCAAGGTGGTCGACCAAACGTTGGGGCAGGTGGCGGGCCAGTTCGGTTTTCAGTGCGCGCCGTCCCTGGGTCTGTTTGAGCGCGCGAAGTGTGTCGTAGAGCGTGCCCGTTGGGTTGAGATTGACATGGATCGTTTCGCCCAGTTGCCAATAAGAGCTGATTTGCAGGATCGCGGGGCCGGACAGGCCGCGATGGGTGAACAGCAGGGCTTCGTCAAAGCTGGTGTCATGGCACTGCGCGCGCACATCCAGCGCCACGCCGGCCAAGGGTTTAAAGCGTTGATCGGCGAAGGTCAGCGGCACCAACGCTGGTTGTGTGGGCGTGACCGGGATGTTGAATTGGCGCGCGACATCATAGGCAAAGCCCGTGGCGCCCATTTTCGGGATCGATTTGCCGCCCGTGGCCAGCACCAGATGGCGACAGGTCAGGGTTTGGCGCGCGCCTTCACGCTCGACCACCAGACGAAAGCCATTTTCGGATTTTTCAAGTTCACGCACATGGGTGGACAGCCACAATTGCGCGGTTTTCAGTTCGGCGCGCAGCATGGCGATGATCTCGCGCGCGGAGGTGTCGCAAAACAACTGACCCAAGGTCTTTTCGTGCCACGCAATGCCGTGCCGGTCGACCATCTCGAGAAAGTCGTATTGGGTGTAGCGCGCCAGTGCGGATTTGGCGAAATGCGGATTTTGCGACAGGAAGTTTTCCGGGCTTGTGTAGAGATTGGTGAAATTGCACCGCCCGCCGCCGGAAATGCGGATCTTTTCGCCCGGTGCGCGGGCGTGATCGATCAGCACGCAGTTTTCGCCCAGCGTGGCGGCGCACATCAGCCCCGCAGCACCGGCGCCCAGAATGATCGTATCGACATACATGGGCGCGACGTGGCGTGATTTCTTGCCCAAAGGCAAGCCAAAGTCCCTTTGCGGATCGTCAATTTTGCTGTAACGGTAAGGGCAACGACCCCGAAAACGGGGCGGGCAGAGGCAAAATGGCGGTAATCCATGACAGAAATGGTCTATGGCGCAGTCCCGAATAGGGGCGGCGAACCTATTCTTCCGAAATGGTGGCGCACGCTCGACAAATGGTCGATGTCCTGTGTGCTGATCCTGTTTGTGATCGGGCTGTTGCTCGGGCTTGCGGCGTCTCCCCCTTTGGCCGCGCGCAATGGGTTTGAGCCGTTTCACTATGTCACCCGGCAGGCGGTGTTTGGCGGGCTGGCGCTGATTGCGATGCTCTTGACCTCGATGATGACGCCGACTTTGGTGCGCCGTTTGGCGGTGCTGGGCTTTGTGGTGTCGTTTGTGGCGCTGGCCTTGTTGCCGGTGTTTGGCACCGATTTTGGCAAAGGCGCAACCCGTTGGTATTCCTTGGGATTTGCCGCTTTGCAGCCCTCCGAGTTCCTGAAACCCGGCTTTGCGGTTGTGGCGGCCTGGATGTTGGCGGCCAGTCAACAGATCAATGGCCCGCCGGGCAAGACCTGGTCCTTTGCGCTGTGCGTTTCCATCGTGCTGATGCTGGCGCTGCAACCGGATTTCGGCCAGGCCAGCCTCGTGCTGTTTGGCTGGGGTGTGATGTATTTCGTGGCCGGCGCGCCGATGCTGTTGCTGGTGGGCATGGCCGGTGGTGTGGTGCTTGCGGGCACTGTCGCCTATTCCAGTTCCGACCATTTCGCGCGCCGCATTGATGGGTTCCTGAACCCCGATGTCGATCCCACGACGCAGCTGGGCTATGCCACCAATGCCATCCGTGAGGGCGGTTTGTTTGGGGTTGGCGTGGGCGAGGGCGAGGTCAAATGGTCGCTGCCTGACGCACATACCGATTTCATTGTTGCCGTGGCAGCCGAGGAATACGGGCTGATCCTGGTGCTGGTGATCATCGCGCTGTACGCGCTGATTGTGGTGCGCTCGTTGTTGCGTCTGATGCGCGAACGGGATCCGTTCATTCGGCTGGCGGGCACCGGGCTGGCCTGCACATTCGGGGTGCAGGCGATGATCAATATGGGCGTGGCCGTGCGGCTGTTGCCTGCCAAAGGCATGACGTTGCCCTTTGTCAGCTATGGCGGCTCGTCGCTGATTGCCGGCGGCATCGCGGTGGGCATGTTGCTCGCTTTCACCCGCACGCGCCCCCAAGGCGAAATTCGCGACCTGCTGCGCGGGCGCAGCAAATGAGCCAGCCGCTGCTCTTGATCGCGGCAGGGGGCACGGGCGGGCATATGTTCCCGGCTCAGGCCCTGGCCGAGACCATGTTGCAGCAAGGCTGGCGGGTGCAATTGTCAACGGACGCACGCGGTGCGCGGTATACCGGCGGTTTTCCCGATGCGACCGAAATCTCCGAAGTCTCCAGCGCCACCTTTGCGCGCGGCGGGCTGATGGCCAAGCTGAAAGTCGCGCCCAAGATCCTCAGCGGCGTTCTGGCCGCGCGTGCCCAGATGAAACGCGACCGCCCTGATGTGGTGGTGGGCTTTGGCGGCTATCCCAGCATCCCGGCCTTGGGCGCGGCGGTGTTGTTGAAACGGCCGCGT
The DNA here is from genome assembly GCA_045105075.1 of Sedimentitalea sp. GTDB lineage: Bacteria > Pseudomonadota > Alphaproteobacteria > Rhodobacterales > Rhodobacteraceae > JBGCDD01. The sequence goes on from JBGCDD010000128.1 coordinate 23,926, forward strand.
ATGATCCACGAACAAAACGGCGTTTTGGGCCGCGTGAACCAGCTGTTCGCCACCCGCGTGGCCCATGTGGCCTGCGGCGTCTGGCCCACAGAGGTGCCCGAGGGCGCCAATGCGGTTCACACTGGCAATCCGGTGCGCAACACCATTCTGGAACGCACTGGCGCCAGCTACATACCGCCGGGTGACTATCCGATGGCGGTGCTGGTCATGGGTGGCAGCCAGGGCGCCCGCATCCTGTCCGAAGTGGTGCCAAAGGCCATCGCCGGTCTGCCCCAAACCACGCGCGCCCACCTGCGGGTGTCGCATCAGGCCCGCGCCGAAGATCACGACGACGTGGTCAGCGCCTATGACGCCATGGGTGTCGAGGCCGAAGTCGCGCCGTTTTTCACCGACATCCCGCGCCGCATGAGCGAGGCTCAGCTGGTGATTTCGCGCGCCGGAGCATCGTCAATCGCCGATATCACCTGCATCGGGCGCCCCAGCATCCTGATCCCCTATGCCGCCGCCGCGTCCGACCATCAAACGGCCAATGCGCGCGGGTTGGTTGACGCCGGGGGAGCCATCGTGATCTCTGAATCCGCCCTTGACGCCGACACGCTGAAGCGCCACATCACCGCCGTTCTGACCGACCCAAAGGCAGCACTGGCAATGTCACAAGCGGCCACCGCCGCAGGGGTGCCGGATGCAACCGCGCGCCTCGCAACCCTTGTCTCAGACCTGGCCGGAAGGACCCAAGAATAATGATGGACGGAAGCCCAATGATCATAGCCGCCACGAAACTGCCCCTCGATGTTGGGCCGATCCATTTTGTCGGCATCGGCGGCATCGGCATGTCCGGCATCGCCGAGGTCCTGTTGAACCACGGCTATGTGGTGCAGGGCAGCGACTTGAAATCCTCCAAAATCACCGAACGCCTGGTGATGCAGGGCGCCACCGTCTTTGTGGGCCAGGAGGCCGACAATCTTGATCACGCCGAGGTCGTCGTGATCTCGTCTGCGATCAAACCGGGCAACCCCGAACTGGACGAAGCCCGCCGCCGCGGCCTGCCTGTGGTGCGCCGCGCCGAAATGCTGGCCGAACTGATGCGCCTGAAATCCAACGTCGCCGTCGCCGGCACCCACGGCAAGACCACAACCACGACAATGGTCGCCACGCTGCTCGATGCGGGCGGCTTTGACCCCACGGTTGTGAACGGCGGCATCATCCACGCTTATGGCTCGAACGCGCGCATGGGGCAGGGCGAGTGGATGGTGGTCGAGGCCGACGAATCCGACGGCACCTTCAACCGCCTTCCCGCCACCATCGCCATCGTCACCAACATCGATCCCGAGCATATGGAGCATTGGGGCACCGAGGAAAACCTGCACAAAGGCTTCTACGATTTCGTCTCCAACATCCCGTTTTATGGCCTCGCGGTGTGCTGCACCGATGACCCTGATGTGCAAACCCTCGTGGGCAGGATCAGC
>JBGCDD010000129.1:0-2699 GCA_045105075.1 Sedimentitalea sp.
CATCTGCAATTTGCGTTGGGTATAGGCCAACAGCTCTTCCAGCGGATCGCCTTCGGGGTCAATCGCGCGCATCGGGTCCAGCCAGGTGTCCAGCAGACCGGCCAGAAGGGCGGTGTAAATGCTTTCTTTGGTGGGAAAATAGTACAGCAGATTCGGCTTGCTCAAACCTGACGCGCTGGCGATTTGATCCACGGTCGCACCGCCGTAGCCATGGGTCGAGAACACTTCCAGCGCCGCATCCAGAATGGCTGCGCGGTTTTTCGTCTGAATACGGGTCTGTGCCATCTTGCCTGCCTGATTTTGCGCCAACTGGCTGACCTGTCAGGCGGCGTCACAATCGGCGCGCTTGACTGAGGTTCGTGCCGTGATAGCCTTCGTTTGACCAGTTGGTCAAATCGTAAAAACGCTGGCGGGGGAACACGGCCATGGCAGCACCGGGACAGAACCTGAAAATCGACAGCACGCGGCTGTGGGACAGTCTGATGGAGATGGCCAAGATCGGCCCTGGCGTCGCTGGCGGCAACAATCGCCAAACGCTGACAGATGAAGACGCGCAAGGGCGCGCGCTGTTTCAACGTTGGTGCGAGGCCGCGGGGTGCACTATGGGGCTGGATCAGATGGGCAATATGTTTGCCCGTCGCGAAGGCAGTGACCCGGACGCGCTGCCGGTCTATGTGGGCAGCCACCTTGATACGCAGCCCACCGGTGGCAAATATGATGGCGTGCTGGGCGTGTTGGGCGGGCTCGAGATCATTCGCAGCCTCAACGACATGAAGATCACCACGAAACACCCTATTATTGTTACCAATTTCAGCAATGAAGAAGGCACGCGTTATGCGCCGGCCATGCTGTCTTCGGGGGTGTTTGCGGGCATTCACACCCAAGATTGGGCCTACGCGCGCGAGGATGCAGAAGGCAAAAGTTTTGGTGATGAATTGCAGCGCATTGGCTGGCGCGGCCAAGAAGAAGTGGGCGCGCGCAAAATGCATGCGTTTTTTGAGCTGCACATCGAACAGGGCCCCATTCTTGAGGCTGAGAGCAAGGAAATCGGCGTGGTCACCCATGGGCAGGGCCTGTCCTGGACCCAATTGACCATCACCGGCAAAGACAGCCACACCGGATCGACCCCGATGCCGATGCGCAAAAATGCCGGTCTGGGCATGGCGCGGGTGCTCGACAAGGTGGATGAGATCGCCTGGTCTCATGCGCCCCACGCCGTTGGGGCGGCCGGTCACATCGATGTTTTTCCCAATTCGCGCAATGTGATACCGGGCAAAGTTGTGTTCACCGTTGATTTCCGCTCCCCTGATCTGAGCGTGATTGAAGACATGGAAGCGCGCCTGCGGGTCGAGGCACAAAAGATCTGCGATGACATGGGGCTTGAGGTCGCTTTTGAAAAAGTTGGCGGGTTTGATCCGGTCACCTTTGATGAGACTTGTGTGACGGCGGTGCGCGACGCGGCCGAGCGTTTGGGTCTGAGCCACATGAACCTGATTTCCGGCGCCGGTCATGATGCGTGCTGGATCAACCGGGTGGCGCCCACCGCGATGGTGATGTGTCCTTGCGTGGACGGGTTGAGCCACAACGAGGCCGAAGAGATCAGCCCAGAATGGGCCGCGGCGGGCACCAATGTGCTGTTCCACGCGGTTGTAGAAACTGCAGAGATCGTAGGATGAAGGCGATGCTGAACCCCGATCTGAGCATTCCTGACCGGATCAAGGATTTGATAACACAGGAAATTTCTGATTTTCGCGTGCAAACCGATTGCCAGCTGAACACGCTGTGTGATTTTCGTGCCGCCCGGTGTGAGCCACGCTTGATCACGGTGAACTTCAGCGGTGGCCTGACCCAGAAATGCTGGTCCGTGACCCGCTCGGACGGCGATTACCGCGTGGTTTACCTGCCCATCGCCGGGTATTTCTCGCTGTGTGTCGAGAGCGATTTTGGCCCGCTCGACATCGGTGTGCACGGCAGCGCCATCGGCTGTTTCAGCTCGGTATGACCTGATGAGCGCCGAAGGTTTTGCCATCTATATTTTCGTCGGAATGGTGCTGGCCTTCTGGGCGGTTGCCAACGGGGCCGGGCGATGGATGACATCAACATCGCGCGCTAAGGGATTGATTTTGGCAGCTTTTGCCGGTTGCGTCATCGCTTTTGTCGGCGCGGGCGTTGCGGCCAAGCTGCACTATCTGGTGATCGTGGCGGGTCAGGACGACGCCTTTCGCGCCGCCAATCCCGAAAACAGCTTTGGCCCAGCGTTTTTGTCCGGCGTGCTGATGCTGGTCGCGTCGCCGTTTGTGGCCTTGAAATTTGGCGCGCCCTCCAAGGCGTCCAGTGATATCGAATAGAGGGAGACAGCCATGTCCACAGTCATCAAGAACGGCACCATCGTCACGGCAGATTTGACCTACAGCGCGGATGTGTTGATCGAAAACGGGGTGATCGTTGAGATCGGTAAAGGTCTGAGCGGAAACGAAGAACTGGACGCGACCGGGTGTTATGTGATGCCCGGCGGGATTGATCCGCATACCCATTTGGAAATGCCGTTTATGGGCACTTATTCCTCGGATGACTTTGAAAGCGGCACGCGCGCGGCTCTGTCTGGCGGCACCACGATGGTGGTTGATTTCGCGCTGCCCAGCCCGGATCAAGGCCTGCTGGATGCGTTGCAGATGTGGGACAACAAATCGACCCGCGCC
>JBGCDD010000130.1:0-23267 GCA_045105075.1 Sedimentitalea sp.
TGGTCAGCGATCTGCAAAACACAGCCGACGATATTTATCACTTCGACACCGAAGTCAGCCAAACCATCGACGCCCGCGCCAGTCGTCGCTATGAGGCAATGACCCCAGAGCAGAAAGACAACGTCGCAGCCCTGACCAACGCCGTGGCCGAACGCGCGACAGATGATCTCGCGTTCCAGTTGACCGAAGACATGCGCGTGATTGCGGACCCCGAAAGTCCACCAGATCAACTGACCGAGAGCCGTTACAGATTGGGCAGCCGTCTGGTCCGGGCGGTAAAGTCAAGCTTCCAATATCCTGTTCAGTTGACGGTCAACGTCGGCAAAGCGTTGATTGTGCTTGGCTCAGTTGGGAGCGGGCTCAGCGTTTTTTTATGGATCATTCGTGTTTTGCTCCCTTTTTAATGAAACCCAAGGCCAGCGCCTGACTGGCCGGGCGCGAATGCGCCAACCGGGGGGCAGGCAGGCGCAGGCCGGGCCATGGGGTGTCCCGGTTTGAAATTGGCTACCGGACCAGCTCAATTTGCATTAGGAGGCGGGCATTCCAACGTGGTGACGCAAATGACCCTCCCAACCCCCCAAGGGGCTTTGACCCCGAACCGGGATCTTTCGGATCTCACCTGGCTGCGTGTCGGCGGGCGGGCGGATTATCTGTTTCAGCCCAAGGACCCGCAGGATCTGGCGGATTTTCTGCGGGGTCTTGACCCGGCCACCGATGTCTTCGCGATGGGTGTCGGCTCTAACCTGATTGTGCGCGACGGGGGCTTGCGCGCCGTGGTGATCCGGCTCGGGCGCGGGTTCAACCAGATCGCCATTGAGGGCACCACCGTCACCGCCGGTGCGGCCGCGCTGGATGCACATGTGGCGCGCAAGGCCGCCGAAGCGGGCCTCGATCTGACCTTTCTGCGCACGATCCCGGGCAGCATTGGCGGCGCGGTGCGCATGAACGCGGGCTGTTATGGCTCTTACGTCGCGGATGTGCTCGAGACGATCACCCTCATCACCCGCCAAGGCGAGGTTCAAACGCTGGACGCCCCAGCGCTCAACCTCAGATACCGCCAGTCCGATCTGCCCGATGGCGCGGTGATCACCAGCGCCACGTTCAACGCCCCTTCAACCGAGCCCGCCACATTAGCCGCACGCATGGAGGCGCAGATCAAAAAGCGCGACGACACCCAGCCCACCAAAGACCGCAGCGCCGGCAGCACCTTTCGCAATCCGGCCGGATTCTCAAGCACCGGGCGCGCCGACGACGTGCAAGACCTGAAAGCCTGGAAAGTGATCGACGACGCCGGCATGCGCGGCGCCACCAAGGGCGGGGCGCAGATGAGCCCCAAGCATTCCAACTTTCTGATCAACACCGGCACCGCCACGGCGGCGGATCTTGAGGGATTGGGCGAAGAGGTGCGAAAAAAGGTTTACGCCACCAGTGGTATCACATTAGAGTGGGAAATCATGCGCGTCGGGGAACCGGCGACGTAATAATAAGCCAAAACCGGCATTGAGAGCAGACAGAACACAATTCCGGAGCACGGCGGTATGGACCCGAACCCAACAATGGGCGGGCCAATAACATCGGATCGTTAAAGATCCGGGGACATTGAGGCACTGTGTTGGGTCAGTCAGGCGGGACTCCCCTCAAAGTGGCGGTATTGATGGGCGGACCCTCGGCCGAGCGCGAGGTGTCTCTGTCCAGCGGGCGTGAATGCGCCGCCGCGCTGCGGGGTGAAGGATTTGAAGTGGTCGAGGTCGATGCAGGCCGCGATCTTGCTTTGCGTCTGTCAGATATCAAACCAGATGTGGTGTTCAACGCGCTCCATGGGCGATGGGGCGAAGACGGCTGTGTGCAGGGCCTGCTGGAATGGCTGGGCCTGCCTTATACCCATTCCGGGGTGCTGGCTTCGGGCCTGGCGATGGACAAACAGCGCAGCAAAGAAGTCTTCGCCGCCGCCGGACTGCCGGTGATGCAAAGCCTGCTGACCACCCGCGATGCGGCGCGCCAAAGCCACCAGATGGCGCCGCCCTATGTGGTCAAACCCAACAACGAAGGCTCCAGCGTCGGCATCTATATCGTGCACGAGGCCGCCAATGGCCCGCCTGCGCTGGCCGATACCATGCCCGACACGGTGATGGTGGAAACATTTGCCCCCGGGCGCGAGCTGACGACGACAGTGATGGGCGATCGCGCGCTGGGCGTCACGGATATTCTGACCGATGGCTGGTATGATTACGACGCCAAATACAAACCCGGTGGCTCGCGCCATGTGATCCCCGCCGACATCCCCGATGACATCGCCGCGCTGTGCCTGGATTATGCGCAGCGTGCCCACACAGCACTGGGCTGCAAAGGCGTCAGCCGCACTGATTTCCGCTGGGACGACACCCGCGGCAAAGACGGGTTGATCCTGTTGGAAACCAACACACAACCGGGCATGACGCCGACCTCGCTGGTGCCTGAACAGGCCGCCGCCAAAGGCATGGATTTCGGCGCTCTTTGTGCCTGGATGGTAAAGGACGCGTCGTGCAACCGATGAAATCCCACGATCCCGCGCCGTCGCGCTGGCGCTATAGGTTGCAGCGCTGGATGCTGACGCCAACCGTGCGCATTGCTTTGCGCGCCGGGGTGCCGTTTGCCTTGGTGTTCATTGGCACCTCTGCCTATCTGGCCGATGACACCCGGCGCCAGGCGATCACCGCCTCGATTGCGGATATGCGCGCCAGCATTCAGGAACGCCCCGAATTCATGGTCTCGCTGATGGCCATTGATGGCGCTGGCCCGGCGTTGTCCCAAGACATCCGCGAGGTCGTGCCGCTGGACTTTCCGGTCAGCTCGTTTGATCTCGACCTGACGCAAATCCGCAAGGTTATCTCTGAACTTCATCCGGTCAAATCGGCCACAGTGCGTGTGCGCCCCGGCGGTGTGTTGCAGATCGATGTGCTTGAGCGTCAGCCGGTTCTGGTCTGGCGCAACCGCAATGGCATTGCGCTGTTGGATGACACCGGCGCCTTCATCGACACGTTGCCCAGCCGCGTCACCCGCGCCGATCTGCCTTTGATCGTGGGCGAGGGGGCGCATCATCATGTCACGCAGGCCCTGGCCCTGATCGCCGCCGCCCGTCCCTTGGGGGATCGCCTGCGCGGTCTGGTGCGCATCGGCGCGCGCCGCTGGGATGTGGTGCTGGACCGCGATCAGCGCATCTTGCTTCCGGTTGACGGCGCGGTGCACGCGCTGGAACGGGTGATCGCGCTCAGCGAAGCCCACGAAATGCTCGAGCGTGACGTGGCCGTGATTGACATGCGCCTCAGCGCGCGCCCGACCCTCAGAATGAGCAGTGACGCCGTCTCCGATTGGTGGCGGATCCGAGAACTAAATGGAAGCGGACAGTAGGCGATGACAGACCTTTACCAATCCCAGCGCGCCATGCGCCAAATGCGCCAGCAGGCCATGCAACGCGGGGTGATCGCCATTCTGGACGTGGGCAGTTCAAAAACCGCCTGTCTGGTGTTGCGCTTTGATGGCACCGGGCGTCTCTCCGAGGACAACTCGATCGGCTCGCTGGCCGGGCAATCGGGCTTTCGCGTCATCGGTGCGGCCACCACCCGCGCGCGCGGTGTGCAATTCGGCGAAGTCATCGCCATGCAGGAAACCGAACGCGCCATCCGCACCGCCATTCAGGCCGCGCAGAAAATGGCCGACATCCGGGTTGATCACGTGATTGCCTGTTTTTCGGGCGCTCATCCGCGCAGCTATGGGCTCGATGCCAAGGTCGAACTGGAAGGCCAGGTGGTCACCGAGAACGAGGTCGCCCGCGTGCTGGCCGCCTGTGATGTGCCCGATTACGGGGTGGGGCGCGAAGTGCTGCACGCGCAACCGGTGAACTTTGCGCTGGATCACCGCTCTGGTCTGGCCGATCCGCGCGGCCAGCTGGGCCAAATGCTGGCGGTTGATATGCACATGCTGACCGTTGACGCAGACGCGCTGCAAAACCTCGCCCATTGTGTGAAACGCTGCGATCTGGAACTGGCCGGAGTCGCCAGCAGCGCCTATGCCAGCGGGATCTCATCGCTGGTGGAAGACGAACAGGAACTGGGCGCGGCCTGCATCGATATGGGTGGTGGGTCGACCGGCGTTTCGATCTTTATGAAAAAGCACATGATATACTGTGACGCCGTGCGCATGGGCGGCGATCACGTCACCGCTGACATTTCGATGGGGTTGGGCGTGCCGATGGCGCGCGCGGAGTGGTTCAAAACAATGCATGGCGGCGTGCACGCCACTGGCATGGATGACCGCGAGATGATCCAGATTGGCGGCGACACCGGTGATTATGAACACGACCGGCGCACGGTCTCGCGCGCTGAATTGATCGGCATCATGCGCCCCCGCGTCGAGGAAATTCTGGAAGAGGTGCGCGCCCGTCTGGATGCCGCCGGTTTCGACCACCTGCCCAGCCAGCAAATCGTGCTGACCGGCGGCGGCAGCCAAACCCCCGGACTTGACGGGCTGGCCAGTCGAATTCTGGGCCAGCAAGTGCGCCTTGGGCGCCCGCTTCGGGTGCACGGACTGCCGCAATCGGCCACAGGACCGGGATTCGCCGGCGCCGTTGGCCTGTCCCTGTTCGCCGCACACCCGCAGGACGAGTGGTGGGACTTTGAGATTCCCGTTGACCGGTACCCGGCGCGGTCGCTGAAACGCGCCGTAAAATGGTTCCGCGACAACTGGTGACCGCAAGATATCGCCAAACACGCGATATCGAGCGGGAAAGAGCAAAAATTTGCCCAGATTTTGTGGCATTTTTGCTTTTTTTGAGTGACGCGACGGACACGCGACGGTATTGTCTGGCGTTAGGATAGTAAAAAACACTCGCGAATGCGGGCGGACAAAAAACAGGCGGATACCAGGATGACACTTAACCTTACGATGCCCGGTCAGGACGATCTCAAACCCCGGATCACCGTGTTCGGCGTCGGTGGCGCCGGTGGCAATGCGGTCAACAACATGATCGAAAAGCAGCTCGACGGGGTCGAGTTTGTAGTGGCCAACACCGACGCGCAGGCGCTGCAACAAAGCGCCGCCGTCAGCCGCATTCAGCTGGGTGTGAAAGTCACCGAAGGGCTGGGCGCCGGGGCGCGCGCGTCCGTGGGGGCCGCGGCCGCCGAAGAAAGCATCGAGCAGATCGTCGACCATCTGGCCGGCGCGCATATGTGCTTTATCACCGCCGGCATGGGCGGGGGCACCGGCACCGGAGCCGCGCCGATCATTGCGCAAGCCGCGCGCGAATTGGGCGTGCTGACCGTGGGCGTTGTCACCAAACCGTTTCAGTTTGAAGGCGCCAAGCGCATGCGCCAAGCCGAAGACGGCGTGGACAGCCTGCAAAAAGTGGTCGACACGCTGATCATCATTCCCAACCAGAACCTGTTCCGTCTGGCCAATGAGAAAACCACCTTCACCGAAGCGTTCAGCCTGGCCGACGACGTGCTGTACCAGGGTGTCAAAGGCGTCACCGACCTGATGGTGCGCCCCGGCCTGATCAACCTCGACTTCGCCGACGTGCGTGCGGTGATGGACGAAATGGGCAAAGCCATGATGGGCACAGGCGAGGCAGAAGGCGAAGATCGCGCCACCCAGGCCGCCGAAAAGGCCATCGCCAACCCACTGCTCGACGAAATCAGCCTGCGCGGCGCCAAAGGTGTTCTGATCAACATCACCGGTGCGCATGACCTGACTTTGTTCGAACTGGACGAAGCCGCCAACCGCATCCGCGAAGAGGTCGACCCCGAAGCCAACATCATCGTCGGTTCGACGCTCGATACGGCAATGGAAGGCAACATGCGCGTGTCGGTTGTGGCCACAGGCATCGACGCCACCGATGTGAACACCGAAATCCCCGTGCCGCGCCGCTCTATGTCGCAGCCGTTGAAAATGGCCGTTCTGGCCGAAGAAGCCACCCCCGAGCCGGCCCCTGAACTGGAAATTGCCGCGCCCGAGCAGGTCGAAGTGGCCGCAACCGCGCAAGAGCCAATGCTGTTTGAAAATCTCGAAGCCGAGGCAGCCCCAGCGCATGTCGAAGCAGAGGTCGCCGTGATCGATGATGGCCTGCCACCCCCGGCCTATCAGCCCGAAATCCCGGCATTCGAACCAAAGGCCGACACCTTCGATGGCGAGCCCGCCGAATTTGTCGCCCCGCGTGCGCCTGCACCCGGAACGCCTTCTCCCGAAGCGATGCAGCGGCTTCAGGCCGCCGCGTCGGCCCACCGCGCACCGGCAGCCCCCAGTGCCGGGCCGGTGGCGGCTTCGGAAAAACAGCGCTTTGGCATCAACTCGCTGATCAACCGGATGACCGGTCATGCCGGCGACACACCTGCCGAACGCGCCCCCCAAGCGGTGCGTCAGCAACCCAGTTTGCGCGCCGCAGAAGCCCCCGCACCGGTGGCTGCCGAGCCTGACGCCGACCAGGAACGCATCGAAATTCCCGCATTCCTGCGCCGTCAAGCAAACTAATACGTCACGTTACACGCGGAAGGGGCTGCCCACGGGCAGCCCTTTTTCGTTTTGAATCAACGATTTGACCAATTACCGGCGGGGTTGCGCCGATTTCAGATCGCGATGTTTCATTCCGTTACAAAGATTGAGTTGAGACATAAGCCCCCGCCCGTTAACTCATTTACAAGCCGGCCCTTGCGGTTGGAAATATTGGGACGAGGCAGCAGTTGCAAAATACGCTTAAATCTCCGGTGGCCTTCCAAGGCGTGGGCCTGCACAGCGGTGCACAAACACGTATGGTTTTGCGCCCTGCCGCAGCCGGGCATGGCATCTGGTTCCGTCGTACCGATATTCAGGTCGGCGATGCGATGATCCCGGCCCTGTGGGACATGGTCGACCGCTCGCCCCTGTGCACCCGACTGCTGAACGATGCCGGTGTGTCGGTGTCGACCGTGGAACATATCATGGCGGCTTTGGCCGGATGCGGCGTGCACAACGCACTGATCGACATTGACGGCCCCGAAGTCCCGATCCTCGATGGATCCTCCGCCCCATTTGTGCGCGGCATCATGGCCCGTGGCGTGCGTCGCCAGGCGGTTCCGGTGCTGGCAGTTCAGGTGCTCAAGCATGTGACAGTGGAAAAAGACGGCGCCCGCGCCACGCTTTTGCCCTCCAACCGGTTGGAAATCGAATTCCACATCGACTTTGAAGACGCCGCAATTGGCCGCCAAAGCAAACGGTTGGACATGCGCAATGGCAGCTTTGCGCGCGAGTTGTGCGACAGCCGGACGTTTTGCCGCCAATCCGATGTGGATGCGATGCACGACAAAGGCCTGGCTCTGGGCGGCACGCTGGACAATGCGGTTGTGGTTGACGGCGACGATGTGCTCAGCCCCGGTGGTTTTCGCCACGCGGACGAAGCTGTGCGCCACAAAATGCTCGACGCACTGGGCGACCTTTCGCTCGCGGGGGGGCCGGTTCTGGGTCACTATATCGGAGAACGCGCTGGCCATGCGCTGACCAACACGCTGTTGCGCAAACTCTTTGCCACGCCGGGCGCTGTGCGCATGGTGTCGTGCAGTGCCGCAATGACCGCGCGCCTGCCGGGACAGGGGCTGATCTGGTCCGAAATCCCACAGGTCGCCTAGGGTCGTTTGACCAATCAAAATCGGCGAAATGGCGGATATCACGCGGGTGTAAGCCAATGTGTTACGCCACCGGACGGTTCACCATAAGCCGTTGATAAAAATCCACAAAATCGAAACGCGCGCCGTCGATACCGGTGCAATCCGGCCCGGCAAACCGCAGGCTTTAGGCGGTGGGCGACGCTTCACCGACATCGGCGGCGTTTAAGGCGTTTTGCACCAGAAGTTAATGTGCTAAACGAAACACGAACGGCGCGCAATTTGCGCGGAAACGACCACGGGGATAGGCAAGAATGAGAGGCAGCAGGGCGATCAGCGCGATGCTGGTGATGGCTGTTCTGGCCGGATGCGGCGCCAGAGGCGGCGGGGCGCCTGCAGCGGACCGCGAGCAGTCGCTTCAGGCCTTTGCCCCCGAACAGATCTTTGAGCGCGGCGAATTTGAACTGACCCGCAACCGCTCGGACGATGCGGCCTTTTATTTCTCTGAAATCGAACGGCTCTACCCTTATTCCAGCTGGGCCAAACGCGCTTTGATCATGCAGGCGTTTTCGTTCCATCAGGGCCGTGATTACCCCAATTCGCGCGCCTCCGCGCAGCGCTATATCGACTTTTATCCGACCGACGAAGACGCCGCTTATGCGCAGTATCTTTTGGCGCTGTCCTACTATGATCAGATCGACGAAGTCGGGCGCGATCAGGGTCTGACGTTTCAGGCCCTGCAGGCGTTGCGCACGGTGATCGAGGTCTATCCCGACAGCGAATATGCCACTTCGGCGATTCTCAAATTCGACCTGGCCTTTGACCATCTGGCCGGCAAGGAAATGGAAATCGGGCGCTATTACCTGCGCCGCAAACATTACACGGCGGCGATCAATCGCTTTCGCGTGGTGGTTGAGGATTTCCAGACCACAACCCACACCGCCGAGGCGCTGCACCGTCTGGTTGAATCCTATCTGTCACTGGGCCTGACCGAAGAGGCGCAAACCGCAGGCGCAATTCTGGGCTTTAACTATCAATCAACCGATTGGTACCAGGACAGCTTTAACCTGCTCACCTCGCAAGGTCTGAAATTGCGCAGCCGAGGCAACAACTGGCTGTCGCAGATTTATCGTCAATCGATCAAAGGGCAATGGCTCTAGCGCGCGGCAGGAGGGTGTGATGCTGCGAACGCTGGACATCCGCGACCTGCTGATCATTGACCACTTGGATCTGTCGTTCCAACCGGGCCTCAATGTGCTGACCGGCGAAACCGGCGCGGGCAAGTCTATCTTGTTGGATTCGCTGGGTTTTGTGCTGGGCTGGCGCGGGCGGGCCGAACTGGTGCGCCAGGGTGCGGCACAGGGCGAAGTCACCGCCACCTTTGATCTGCGCCCCGATCACCCGGCGCGCAAAGTGCTGGAGAACGCCGGTCTGCCCAGCAGTGACGAGCTGATTCTGCGCCGGATCAACACCGCTGACGGGCGCAAAACCGCCTGGGTCAACGACCGGCGCGCCTCGGGCGAGGTGCTGCGCGCGCTGTCGGAAACGCTGGTGGAATTGCACGGTCAACACGATGATCGCGGTCTTTTGAACCCGCGCGGTCACCGCGTGTTGCTGGACGAATATGGCCGCCTGGCAAAGACACGCCAAGCGACACGCGCCGCGTGGGCGGCCGTGGCGGCGTTGCGCAAGGCGGTGGAACAGACCCAGGCGTCCTTGGATGCGGTGCGCGCAGAAGAGGAATTCCTGCGTCACGCGATGTCCGAACTCGACGCGCTTGACCCAAAACACGGCGAAGACGCCGAACTTGATCTGCGCCGCCGTCAAATGCAGGGCGCCGAGCGGATTCGCGATGATGTGGTGCGCGCGCACGGGTTGCTGGGCGGGCAGGGCGCTGAAACCGCGATCGCCGACGCGATGCGCTGGCTGGACGGTGTGTCTCAGCAGGCCGAGGGCGCGTTGGATGCCCCCCTGTCGGCTCTGGCCCGCGCCATGGTCGAGCTGACCGATGCCCAGGACGGGGTGGCGCGCGCGCTCGACGGGTTGCATTTTGACACCTCGGAACTGGAAGACACCGAAGAGCGGCTTTTTGCCCTGCGTGCGCTGGCCCGCAAACACGCGATTGTGCCCGAGGATCTGCCCGGATTCGCCGACACGCTGCGCGCCAAGCTGGCCGCGCTTGATGCCGGCGACGCCGATTTGGCCACCCAAAAGCGCGATCTGGCCGAAGCCGAGGCCGCCTATGACACCGCCGCCACCAAACTCACCGCCGCGCGTCTCAAATCGGCCAAAGCGCTGGACCGTGATGTGATGGACGAACTCGCCCCGCTGCGCATGGAACGCGCGGTGTTTGAAACCCAGATCACCCCGACCGATCCGGGCCCGGACGGGCGCGATCTGGTGGCCTTCAGCGTGGCCACCAACCCCGGCGCCCCCGCCGGAGCGTTGAACAAAATCGCCTCCGGCGGTGAACTCAGCCGCTTTCTGCTGGCGCTCAAAGTGTGTTTGACCGGCGAAAGCAGCGGCCTGACCCTGATTTTTGACGAAATTGACCGCGGCGTGGGCGGCGCCACCGCCGATGCGGTCGGGCGCCGCCTCGCGGCTTTGGCGCAAAACGGGCAAGTGCTGGTGGTCACCCACTCGCCGCAGGTGGCCGCGCGCGGTGCCTATCACTGGCGCGTGCAAAAGCAGGTGAAGGCGGGCAAAACCCTGTCCAGCGTCGTGCCGTTGCCCGACCCCGAGCGCGTCGACGAAATCGCGCGGATGCTGGCCGGTGACACCATCACCGACGAAGCCCGCGCCGCCGCCCGGTCGCTTTTGGCCGGCTGATTGCTGCCACGCCTGTTGCGGATTTGATCATGATTTGCGCTTGCCACAGGGCTCAATCGAAACCGGCTCTTTCGTAAATCCAAACCTGCGCAATCCAGGCCCAAAACCGCGCCAAATTCGCCGGGCAGCCTCAATAAACCAGATGACAACTTGATTGTGATCTGTGTCACAGACGCGCGCGACCAAACCAATCAGAGTGAGATTTGTATTGTATGACCAAACCCTAGTCTTCCCCGGCCCAGTCTGACCCATTTTCAGATCCTGGCCCGGGGGTCCCTGTCCCAAGGATTGGCCCATGAGCTTGCCTGTGCCCCCGCCGCCCCATCAACCGCCCAAACAACCGGGTATCACCGAAGCCGGTCTGAAATCGCGCGCCGCCGCCAAAGCCATACGCGCCTACGCGCAGTTGGCCGGGTGCCTGCTGGCGGTTGCCGTCTTTGAAGTCATGATGACCAACAGCTCCGTCAATCTCGCAGTTGTCGCACAAAAAACCATCTTTGTGCTGGGCTTTGCGGCGTTGATTGGCGTGACCTTTGCCGGGTTGCACCATGTGCGGGCCGTACGGCTCAACACCACAATCGCGAAATTGATCCCGAAACGGCGCCTGCGCAGCTCAAATCGCCGCACCGCTGCGACACAAACAGGGGTTTCGCCCAACCGCGCAACGCCCTAAACAGTGGCAAAACCGTTGAAATTGGCGATGTCACAGCGCAGCCCCTCTGCACTCTCCCGACAGCTGGATCAGGCTGTATCCGCCTGCAAGGGCGGCTGGCGCGTGCTGCGTCACCGCGGACCCAGCCAAATCCAGTTCTGGTTCATCGCCCTGGCCATCGGAATCGCCGCAGGCTTTGCCGCCGTCACCTTCCGCAAGGCCATCGAAGCGCTCCAGGCGCGGCTTTACGGCGTCGATGACATCCATTTCCTGTACTCCTTCGCCCAACATCTGCCCTGGTACTGGGTGCTGACCATCCCGATCTGCGGCGGCTTGATTGTCGGCGTGATTCTGCACCTGTTCACCCCGGACGGGCGCGTGCGCTCGGTCGCAGATGTGATTGAAGGCGCCGCCATGCGCGATGGCCGCGTGGAAATGCGCGCGGGCCTGGCCTCGATGGTGGCCTCAATGATCACCCTGTCCTCGGGCGGCTCAACCGGGCGGGAAGGGCCGGTGGTGCACATGGCCGGCGTGATTTCCACATGGGTCAGCAACCGCATCCACGCCGATGGGCTGACCGGGCGTGACCTGCTGGGCTGCGCTGTCGCCGCCGGTGTGTCCGCCAGCTTCAACGCCCCGATCGCCGGCGCGCTCTTTGCGCTCGAAGTCGTGCTGCGCCATTTCGCCGTGCACGCCTTTGCTCCCATCGTCATCGCCGCCGTGGCGGGCACAGTGATCAACCGTCTGGAATATGGCGATGTCACCGAATTCATCCTCGCCACCCCCGGCGCGCTGCAGTTTTACGTCGAACTCCCGGCCTTCCTGATCCTGGGTCTGGTCTGCGGAGTGGTCGCCGTGCTGCTGATGCGCTCAATCTTCTGGGCCGACGACCTGGGCACCTATTTGCAAACCAAAACCGGCCTGCCGCGCTGGCTGCGCCCCGCCGTTGCGGGCGCCATGCTGGGCGGCCTGGCGATCTGGTTCCCCCACATCATCGGCGTGGGCTATGAAACCACCTATCTCGGCCTGTCGGGTGATTTCATGATCACCCAGGCCATCGTCTACGCCGTGCTCAAAACCATCGCCGTGGCCATCACCTTCGGCGGGCGTATGGGTGGCGGCGTGTTCTCGCCCTCGCTGATGGTGGGCGCGCTGACCGGGCTGGCTTTTGGCCTGATCGCCACTGGCATCCTGCCCGATGTCTCCGGCACCCACACGCTCTACGCCTTTGCTGGCATGGGAGCCGTCGCGGCCGCTGTGCTCGGCGCCCCCATCTCAACCACGCTGATCGTGTTCGAACTGACCGGAGACTGGCAAATTGGTCTCGCGGTGATGGTGTCGGTGTCGATGTCCACAGCCCTTGCCTCGCGCCTGGTGGATCGCTCGTTCTTCCTCACACAGTTGGAACGGCGCAACATCCATCTCGCCGCCGGTCCCCAGGCCTATTTGCTGGCGATGCTACGCGCCGGTGCGGTGATGCGCCCCATGGGCGGCGCGCGCAGTGCTGATGCGCAAACCTGCGCCGCGCTGATCAAGGACGGCCTCAGCATCGACAGCTCCGCCACTTTAGAAGCCGCAATGCCCATATTTGATCGCACCGAACAACGCTTCTTACCCGTGCTCAGCCCGGCCACCCCAACCCAAGAGCCACAGCTCATCGGCGCCCTGTTCCACATCGATGCCCTCAAAGCCTACAACCGCGCGCTCGCCGCCACCGCCGCCGAAGAACATTCCTGACGCCGCTGCCAAACACCCACGCCCCATTCTCGCGCAGCCCCTCAAAACGGCGCGTTTTCCTCTTGCTGCAAATATCCCGGGGGGGCAGGGGGCAGCGCCCCCCAAACGGTCCGAAAAAAGCGCTCAGACCTGCTCGACCGTGACCTCATCGCCAACAGCAAAGGCCAGATAGCCCTTGATTTTGGCCATCGCCTCCAACGGATCCTCATAGCTCCACACCGCGTTCTCCACTCGGGCCGAGCGGTTCACGATGGTGAAATACGACGCCTCTCCCTTGTGCTCACAGCGCGAGCGCTTGTCGCTGGGATCCAGCATCGCCATGGCAATATCAGCGCGCGGGAAATAGATCACCGGCGCATAATCGCCCTCACTCAACTCCAGAGCTGTGCTGCTTTCGCCCAATACTGCGCCGCCCGAACGCACCGTCCACCGCCCAGCGGCCTTGCGAATTTTGATATGATCTGCCATCCCACGCTCCTCCTCACGTCTTTTGCGTCCGGTCTGCACCGATCCTGCACCTGGCGCCTGTCACGCCCGGGCTTGCGTCACAGCGCAGCGCAGGCCGCATCCAACCACGTTTGCGCATCCTTGCCCACCCTTGGTCCAATCCGCTCAACCACGTCGCGATGATAGCCATTCAGCCACTCTCGCTCGTCCCCGCTCAGCCGATCCACATCGATCAGGCGGCGGTCAATCGGCACATAGGCCAGCGTTTTCCAACCCAGAAACGACCGCTCCGGATCGCCGCCGGGCACCACACGCGGCTCCACAACCAGCAAATTCTCGATGCGAATGCCAAAGGCCCCCTCGCGGTAATAGCCCGGCTCATTGCTCAAAATCATGCCTGGCTCAAACGGCACATGGCTCAGCTTGCTCAACCGCTGCGGCCCCTCATGCACGCTCAGATAGGTGCCGACACCATGACCCAAGCCATGGTTGAAATCCTGCCCGGCGAGCCACAAGGGCACCCGCCCAATCGCCTCGATATCACGCCCGGCCAGACCCGCAGGCCACACCAACCGGCTCATCGCGATCATGCCCTGCAACACCCGCGTGAACGCCGCGCGTTCATCCGCACCGACATCGCCAATCGCAATCGTGCGCGTGATATCGGTGGTGCCATCCAGATATTGCCCGCCGCTGTCCAGCACCAGCAAATGACCGTCCTGCATCACAGAATCGGTCTCCTCAGACACCCGGTAATGCATGATCGCCCCGTTTGGGCCGGTCCCGGCGATGGTCTCAAAACTGATGTCCTGAAGCGCATTGTCCTTGCGCCGACACGCCTCCAGATGACGCACCGCATCGGTTTCATGCAAACTGCCCGGCGCCTGAGCATCCAGCCATGTCAGAAACTCAACCATCGCCGCCCCGTCGCGCAAATGCGCCGCCTCGGTCCCGGCTATTTCGGCCGCATTCTTGCGCGCTTTTGGCAAAGCACAAGGCTCATCGCCAAACACTGCCCGGCTGCCCAGCACCTTACCCACGATCTGCGGTGCAGTGGTGCGATCAATCCGCACCTGGCCCTCCAACGCGGCCAACGCATCCAGAAAACCGTTCGCCGGATGCACAGCAGCAGCGTCGTCCAAAGCAACGCCCTCCAGCTTGGCACTGTCCATAAACAGATCAACACGCCCCGAGCCGTGCAACACCGCAAACCCATGCGCCACCGGGTTGCGCGCAATGTCAGCGCCCCGAATATTCAGCAACCACATGATCGAATCGGGCAACGTGATCACCGCCGCATCATGTCCCGCTGCGCGCAAATCACCCGCCAGTTGCGCAATCTTATCTGCTGATGATTGCCCTGCAAATTCAATCGGGTGCGCCTTGACCGGCGCCATCGGAGGCAGCGGCTGGTCGTCCCAGATCAGATCCACCAGATTGGCGCATTGCACCATCTCAACACCCGTGCCCTTCAACCCCGCACGCAGCCGCTCCACCTCGGCCACCGTGTGCAACCACGGATCATAGCCGATCTTGCCGCCCGAACAGTGCTGCTTCAACCACTCGGCCAACCCCACATCAGGCCACGGCACTGGCGAGTATACATCCGCCACCTGCGCCTTGACCTGCGTGCGATAACGCCCGTCAATGAACACTCCCGCCACATCCGCCAGCACCGCACAGAACGCGGCCGATCCGGTGAACCCGGTCAGCCATGCCAACCGCGCATCCCGCGGTGCCACATATTCCCCCTGATGCGCATCGGCGCGTGGCACAAGAAAACCCTGCACCCCCGCTGCCGCCATCTCGGCCCGCAAAGCGGCCAATCGGGGAGGGCCCTGTTCTGGGCGCGCCGTCACTTCAAAGGTCTGGAACATGTCAGGCCCTTCCTCTTGCTCTAAATATCCCCGCCGGAGGCACAAAACCGCCGCGCAGCGGCTAGCTGGCGCGCCGGATGCCCATCACCCGGGCCCGCGCGCGCGGATCACTGTCAAACAGCGCCGCCAATTGCTCGGTCATTGCGCCGGCCAACTGTTCCACATCGGTGATGGTCACCGCACGGTCGTAATAACGCGTCACATCATGGCCAATGCCAATCGCCAACAGTTCAACGGCCCGGCGCCGCTCCACCATCGCAATCACATCGCGCAGATGTTTTTCCAGATAATTCGCAGGGTTCACCGACAACGTACTGTCATCCACCGGCGCACCATCCGAAATCACCATCAGGATCTTGCGCGCTTCCTGGCGCGCCATCATCCGCCGATGCGCCCATTCCAGCGCCTCGCCATCGATGTTTTCCTTCAGCAAACCCTCTTTCATCATCAGCCCCAGATTGGGCCGGGTCCGCCGCCACGGCGCATCTGCGGATTTATAGACGATGTGGCGCAAATCGTTCAGACGTCCGGGTTGTTGCGGACGCCCATCATTCAACCAAACCTCGCGTGCCTGTCCGCCCTTCCACGCCCGCGTGGTAAAGCCCAGGATCTCGACCTTGACGTTGCACCGCTCCAGCGTACGCGCCAGAACATCCGCACAAATCGCGGCAATCGAAATCGGCCGCCCGCGCATTGAGCCCGAATTGTCCAAAAGCAAGGTCACAATCGTGTCGCGAAATTCGGTGTCTTTTTCGACCTTGAAACTCAACGGAGTCGTCGGGTTCGCCACCACACGCGCCAACCGCCCCGCATCCAGAATCCCCTCCTCGAGGTCAAATTCCCAAGACCGGTTCTGCTGTGCCTGCAAACGACGCTGCAATTTGTTGGCCAGCCGCGACACCGCGCCCTTCAAAGGCTCCAACTGCTGATCGAGGTAAGCGCGCAACCGCTCCAGCTCGACCGGTTCGGCCAGATCCTCGGCGGAAATCTCTTCGTCATGGGTGTTCAGGAACACTTTGTAATCGGGGTCGGCCTCGGACGGGGCAGGCGGGGCCGGGGGCTCCAGCGGAGCCTCGCCCTCGGGCATCTCGGTGGCCTCGCCCAGCTCCTGATCGGCCATGTCATCCATGGAGACCTGCGCCTGCGACTGATCCTGCTGATCTTCCTGGGACTGCTCGGGGTCCGCATCTGCGTCCTGATCGTCGCTGTCATCGTCGCCGGTGCTGTCGGGGTCGGCCTGATCGTCCATGTCTTCTTCGGCCGGATCCTCTTGATCATCGTTCAGCTCATCGGGATCATCGCCCAGCTGATCGCCATAGCCCAGATCCTTGATCAACTGCCGCGCGAATTTGGCAAAACCCGCCTGATCCTCCAGCAGATCATCCAACCGCTCAAGCGTACCACCCGCCTGATCCTCGATATAGCCGCGCCACAAATCCATCACGTTCTGCGCCGATGCGGGCAAATCACGCCCGGTCGCCAGATGCCGGATCAGATACCCCGCCGCCACCGCCAACGGCGCATCCGCCATCTCGCGGCACTGATCATACCCGCGCCGCGTCGCGTCATGGCCGATCTTGGCGTCGATATTGCCTGCCGTGCCCGGCATATCACGCGCGCCCATCGCCTCGCAGCGCGCGGTTTCCATCGCCTCATACAAATCGCGCGCCATGTCGCCCGGCGGCACGTAGCGCGAATGCGTCTGCCCGTTGTGATAGCGCCGGTTCATCGCCAAAGCGTCCGCCGTGCCACGCGCCAGCATCACCTCGTCGCGCGTCATCCGCCGGCTCACCTGCGGCAGGCGCATCGCCTCACCCGACAGGCCAGACGGATCAACCGTGTAGCTGACCGTCAACTCCGGATCATTGGCCATGACCTTGGTCGCTTCGGCCAGCGCTTTCTTGAACGGATCGGCGGGGTTGTCGGACGATTTGCTCATCGCTCAGGCGCCTCCCGGCTTAGCCAAGGCTCACACTTGCGGCGCTTTCCGGCAGTTCTTCGTCAAAACAACGCTGATAGAACTCGGCCACGGTCTGACGCTCCAGCTCGTCGCATTTGTTCAGGAACGACAGGCGGAAGGCATAGCCAAGGTTCTTGAAAATCTCGGCATTTTGCGCCCAGTTGATCACCGTCCGCGGGCTCATCACCGTGGACAGATCGCCGTTCATAAACGCCGTGCGCGTCAGATCGGCCACAGTCACCATCTGCTTGACCGTCTTGCGCCCGGCCTCGGTGTTGTAATGGGGCGCTTTGGACAAAACGATCGCGGTCTCTGCATCGATGCTGAGGTAATTCAGCGTTGCCACAAGGCTCCAGCGGTCCATCTGCGCCTGGTTGATCTGCTGCGTGCCGTGATAAAGGCCGGTCGTGTCGCCCAAACCCACCGTGTTGGCGGTGGCAAACAGACGGAAATAGGGATGCGTCGTGATGATCTCGTTCTGATCCATCAGCGTCAGCTTGCCGTCATGTTCTAACACGCGCTGGATCACAAACATCACGTCGGCGCGTCCGGCGTCATATTCGTCAAACACGATCGCTGTCGGGTTGCGCAGCGCCCAGGGCAAAATGCCCTCGTGGAATTCCGTCACCTGCTTGCCGTCGCGCAGCTTGATCGCGTCTTTGCCGATCAGGTCAATCCGGCTGATGTGGCTGTCCAGGTTCACCCGCACGGTCGGCCAGTTCAGCCGCGCCGCCACCTGTTCAATATGCGTCGATTTGCCCGTGCCGTGATAGCCTTGGATCATCACGCGGCGATTGTGCGAAAAGCCCGCAAGAATCGCCAACGTTGTATCCGCATCGAACTTGTAAGTCGGGTCAACCTCCGGCACGCGGTCGCTGGTCTCGCCAAATGCCTTGACCAGCATCGGCGTATCAATCCCAAAGACATCCTGAACTGAAATGTCCTCAAGAGGTTTTGCATCAATATCCATTGCGCCGTCGGCCATGCCACATTTTCCTAACGTATCGGGCCCACCGCACTGACTGTGCTGGGGCAAAATCCTGCATGTGGTGCAACATAAAGCGGGCAAGGGCAAGGGGAAGGGGGCGTGAAAAACGTCGTGTCGCTCCAGTTCGCCGCGCTGCGCACACACGCAAGGCATCCCGGCGCCCGGAGTGCTCCGCAGGTGTGCGTCGCGTCAGTGTTCTGCTGTGGCGAAACGCGTCAATTTTTCGTTGAGATCATCAAGACTTACCGGCTTGGGCAGCACATCCGTCATCCCAAACGGCGCTACATCTTCGGGGCGATGATATTGATTGTCCGCCGTCAGCGCGATGATGGGAATATTGCACGGCGGGTCACTCTCCAGCCCGCGAATCCACCCGCACGTGTCCAAGCCCGTGACATGAGGCATATGGATGTCCATCAGAACCGCATAAAACGACGACGGATCTGTCATCAACTGTGCCAAACATTCGCTGCCGCTGGACACGACACTGTGCTCAAATCCCAACGCGTCCAGAAACTCTGCCATCATGAACCGCGTCGTCGGGTCGTCATCAACCACCATAACTTTCTTGGGCACAGTGTACTCCTTCACTTATTTACGCCGGGGTTGTTCCCTGGTCGTCTGGTACGCACGTGTTGCGGGTCTTCGTGATATCTCGTTCGGAGACGTTAAACAACCTGAACGTGAATATCGACCCCCCCTTTGCGCCATTTTCCACTGTCAGTGTTGCTTGCATCAGCGCCGCCAGATCGCGGCTGATGGACAACCCCAAACCGGATCCTTCATAACTGCGGGCCATGCCGTCGTGGACCTGATAAAACCGTTGGAACACGGCCTCAAAATCATCCGCTTTCAAGCCGGGGCCGCTGTCGATGACCTCCAAAACCATGTCCATTTCGTCCATTGTCAGGCGCAAACGGATTTCACCGCTGGGCGTGAACTTGACCGCGTTGTCCAACAGATTGGTCACGATCTGGCCCAAACGCACCGGATCCAAACAGACAATCTTGGGCAGGTCAGGCGCTTTTTCCAACTTCAAATCCAAAGGCTTGTCCGATTTTTGAACCAAACCTTCCAAAATGTTGAACCAGTCTTCCAGCAAATGCGCAGTTTCGACATCGCGCGGCAGGATCGTCATGGCACCGGCATCTATACGCGACACATCCAGCACATTGGTCAATTCGCGAAACAACCGCTGCGACGCCAAAAGCCCGCCCGCGGCCTGGCGCTTTTGACGATCGGGCACATCGGCTTTGGCGATCAGCTGGAACATGCCCATGATCGCGTTCAGCGGCGTGCGAATCTCGTGACTCATGGTGGTCAGAAACCGCGATGTTGCCTCTCGGGCCGACCGCGCGCGGGCTTCAGCCTGGCGCCGCTCGGACATTTCAGCATTCAACCTTGAGACGTTTTCCGTCAGCCGTTCATTGGCTTGGCGCGCCGTCTGTTCCGCCTGCCACGCCCGGTTGGCCAAAATCAGACACAGCCCGGCACCGCTGATGCTCAGCAAAACGATCATCGCCGCAAGCTCCGGAGCAATGCCGCGATGCGCGCTGGCGAACTGCGCCCCGGGCCGGACCTGAACCGACAGCTGATTGCCAAACACATCCAGAGTTCTTGAAACAGATGGGTCTGGCAATGTCTCAACGTGCCCATCGAACTCAAACGCCGTGACCCCGTTCACCGCCACCAGATGGCTAAAGTTCGGATCCACCTCCACATATTCTTCATGATATTTGGCGCTTTCGATCCAGGCGTTGACGTTGAACACCGTCGACAGCACACCCAAAGGCGCGCCATTTTTCGACACCGGCACAAACACGATCAAGCCTTTGCCCGACCCGTCCACCAGATCTACGGGATCGGTCAACGCCGGCTTGCCGGTGCTCATCGCCCTGTTGAACGCCACCAGGCGCTCTGGGCTGGCTTGGGCAATGTTGCGACCCAAGGCACGGCTGCCGGCGGACGGGGCGACAAACCGTGCAATCCCCGTTGCGTCAAGAAACCCAATCGCGCGCAATCCGGGCACGCTTTCAATGTGGCGCATCGCTTCATTTTGGAAGGTGTCCTGGCTCAAGCCATTGTTCGCACTCCACAAACGGCCAAGCTGCGTCATGCTGAGCACACGCAATGACAGATCCCGGCGCAGCAACTTGACCCGATAGCCGGCTTCCGCATGCAGCAAATCCGACAAGCGCGCAGTGCGTTGTTTGTCCAGAATGTTCCAAAACCCTGCGCTCAGAAAGAGACCGGCCAGCGCCAGGGTGATAACCGGCCACCGGCGGAACCATCTGCTCCGCCGCGCCGCCATCACAAATGGGTCCGGTTGTGTGGCGCGCTGTCCAACTCTGCGTAATCTATCAAGGCGCTAAGATCATCAAAACAAACAGGTTTGCGCATCACCCAATCGATTGACGGCGCCACTTGTCGGTGTTCGCCATTGGGAAAGATTTCGTTTCCCGTCACCAAAATGATCCTCACCCCGGGGCAAAACAGCGCCGCATAGTTCGATACGGGCAAACCATTGCCGTCGGGCAAGCCATAGTCGAGCAGAATCAATTCGTATTTTTGACGCTTGAGGCGATGCATGGCCTCTTCAATTGTACTCGCCCGATCAGTGGCGTGCCCCATGCCTTCTACACAATCCGCCAGTGCATCGCACAGCAATGTGTCGTCTTCAACGATGAGGCAGTCCATTTGAGGGCTAATTCCAATTAGCGAGGTGTTCTGCACGCTAGCGGTCAAAAGGTTAACAAACGGTTAATGATCCGCCCGCAGTTCGAAGTTTTTAGGAATACGTTAAATTGTCTTAACAAAAGGTTAGCGGGATCCAAAATCGAAAAAACAGCCCACGTCAATCTTTGAAATTGCGACTGGCTTTGATCTGATCCCAAGCCCAAACCACCTCCTGAAGTTGCTCTTCCTGGCTGCGGTCGCCACCATTCATGTCCGGGTGCAAAACCTTGATCAGTGCCTTATAAGCCTTGCGGACTTCTGGTTTTGTGGCGTTGTCCTTAATTTCCAGTATCTCGACCGCACGCCGCTCTGTTGGGGGCAGGCGTTTGCCCGATCCCGCGCCCTTACCGGGGTTTTGCGTGGCATTGG
Source organism: Sedimentitalea sp. (assembly GCA_045105075.1). GTDB lineage: Bacteria > Pseudomonadota > Alphaproteobacteria > Rhodobacterales > Rhodobacteraceae > JBGCDD01. The sequence continues at coordinate 21,203 of JBGCDD010000130.1, forward strand.
CGCCCAGCACCTGATGCGGATCCTCAATGCCCAGACGCGCCCAGGCCCGTGCTTCGGGGTCACCCATCGGCTTGGTCTCGCGCTCCCAAACCTTGTCCTTGGTCTGCTGCGCGTTGATTTCCGCCTCGGTGGTGCCGTCGAAAAAGTTCCACTTCAGGTTATATTCGCGCACGTGCTGCTGGCAAAACCAGATGTAGTCGTCCAGCACGTCCGGCGCTTTGGGCGCGCGGAATTTACCGGGCTCGATACACCCTTCATGCTGACATTGCCGCACCGAGGTTTCCGACGCCCCCGACATGCCACGCCGCCCGCGCGGGTTTTTCTTTTTGGCCGAGGAGACGGACATATCAAATCCAAACGGGTCTCGTTTCGTCATAATATCCCCTTTTCAAAATTTCCTGCGCCAAGCGGCTTTCCGACTCGAGGGACAGAGTCTAATCTAATGAGGCTCAGATAGAAGAGGGCGTGGAAAAAAAATCCCGCTAAATTTTGTGATATGACCAAAACAGAAGAAATCCATAGCCGTCTCAGCACGGCCTTTCAGCCCCACGCCCTTGATGTGGTGGATGACAGCGAAAGCCATCGCGGCCATGCCGGTTTTGCAGAAGGCGGCGAGAGCCATTTCAACGTGCGGATCCGCTCGGATGCGTTTCAGGGCCAGTCCCGGCTGCAACGCCACCGTGCTGTTCATGCCGCACTGGGCGCTGACCTCGTCGCGCGCATTCACGCACTGGCGTTGGACATCGACACTTAAACCACCGGGGGCGTGCGCGGCGTGTCGCTGTCGCTCTCATCAGGTGCCGTGTCCCGCCGGCGAAACGAAAACTCTGGAGCGCCTGCGTCTTGGGCAACGGCGGCCGGTGCAGGGGGGCTGTCCACATCCTGCGCAATCGCCGCCGGGGCCGCAGGTTCAACGCGCGTCTCCTCAGCCAAAGCCTCGCTGCTCTGGCTTGCGGCCACAACCGACAGCGCCACAACGTCGCCAGACGGCGCGCTAACGACCTCGTCCTGCGCAACGATTGAGCGGCGAAACACCAAAACATTGCGCCACTGTGTTGACGATCCGGTCAGTCCCGCACGTTCTTCGCTGGGCAACAGCTCGGCACGCACATACTCCCAGCCCTCGGCGCCCATCTGGTTCAACACGCCCTCAACCGACAGCGCAAACCGCGCCTCGGGCGTCTTGACCCCTTTGGCCTTCACACCCCGCACCGGAGCCGGCACAACCTTGTATTCATAAACGCCCATAACGCCCCCGAGCCCAAACCTGACGCGCAATCTATCAGGTTCGCGCGCCGGCGACACCCCCGCACACCGCCGCCGATCTCCTTAGCCGCGCCGCGTGATCCCTATGCCACGCCCCACCCGTTCGGGGCGCCCCAGCACATCATGCGCTGCCTGCATCACCTCCAGCTTGGCCTTGATATCACTGGGAAAAGGCGCAACCCGCGGCCCCGAGCGGTCAATATGCAGCGCCATCGCCTCGCCCGTCGCGGCCAGCCAACCATCCTCATGGCGGATCTCCTGATAGGCGTGAAACCGCTTTTCATCATGATCAATCAGCTGAAACGACACCCTCACCTTTGACCCCTCATGCAGCTCGCGCACGTAACAAATATGAAACTCCCCGGTATATGTGGTGAACCCTCGCGCTGCATATTCCGGCCCAAAGCCAAACATTTCGTAAACCTGATCCGCACAACGATCAAAAAGCACGTTGTAATAGGCCATGTTCATATGCGCGTTGTAATCCGTCCACGCCGGATCAACCTCCATCACACTCGACACAAACGGCGCGTCCATCACACCTCTCCCTCTTCCAAAGCGGCCAGTATCTTGGCGCGCAATTCACTGGCTATGTTGTGAAAATAGGGCGACGCGTCCGGGTCAAAAACCTCCAGCGCCGCCTCCACATGCGCCCGCGCCCGGCGCAAATGCCCGTCCCGCGCCCCCGCATCGTCTTGCGCTGCCAACGCCTGTGCCGCCAGCGCCAGGTTTTCCTGCGTCATCGCCCAGCCCATCGGCACGCGGTCGCGCGTGCGTTCCTCAAGCGCGGCGCGAAAGG
>JBGCDD010000131.1:0-38337 GCA_045105075.1 Sedimentitalea sp.
CAAGAAAGTCGAGATGATCTTCGCTCATCTCAAACGCATCCTCGGGCTGCAATGGCTCCGATTACGACGCCCCTGCGGTGTTCAAGACAAGTTCACCCTCGCAGCAGCAGCCCAAAACCTCCGGACGTTAGCGAAACTCAAGCCAACGGTGCCCGTCATAGCCTAGAACGGCGGCACGCCCCTAGATTGCTCAATCAAACACACAACCAAGCTCGCCTCAAAACGTAAGATCAAACGGCTTCTTCAACAAAATCGGCCTCTTGCGGCAAGTCTTGCAAATCATAGCCGAACGACTTGGCGGGGCGCTTGATTGCGGTGTCAGCCGTTGTGATGCGACGCGCCGGGGTTTGGGATCTCATGCCATCGCGGAGGTGCTGCAAAACAGAACCGCGGTTTTGTCAGGCGTGGCAGCGGCGGGTTTGGTCTGCGCGTGCCGTCAGCTGTCAGTTCAGTGCTCCAAGTTTTGTGTCACCGCGTCCAATCGTGACTGCGGCCAAGCGAAAAACTGCGGCGGTTCGGCTGGACGATTATCTCGCGGGCGACAAAAGCACCTTTCCGCCAACAGCCCGCTATCGCTTACTTTCATGTGCGAAAGCGTGCGCGATGCCAAACACAACCAAGGCGGGGCGCGTTCGGCATTGAAGCACGCAGTTAGACGGATGTCGCATTCACAAACCGCTTCGCGCGAAAGGGGCGGCTTCATCCCCAAGAACTGCAACAAATTTACTCCGAGGACACACCCGCCCTGACATCAAACGAAGTTGCCTTGTTTGTCTTGCCGCGGATTTTAGGAGTTTGCCATGGGTTACGATCTTGAGTTGTCCACAGCGTCTCAAGATGACAAGCACGTCCCAACATCTTGGCGTGATAAGCGTCGTTGCGTTTCCACGATTGGGTCATCGCAAAGACCTGCTCGGGGCGGTCATTGCCATTTAACGCGGCTTTGATTGCCTCGACCCAAGCCCGGCCATTGGCACCGCAAAAGGACACCAGCCCATCCAGACCGGATGGATCATCTGCCCCATTTCGTCGATTGCTGTTCAATCAACTGCAGGGCAACACTGACGTCCGTGTTTCGGTCTGTCATGGTTTTGGTGCAGCTGGGATAAACAAAAAAGGCATCGATTCTGGGCAAATTGAACATCTGACAAGCCACGAATTCCCCAAAACCGGTTGGGACCATGGCGACGCAGATCACAGAATGCGATCTGTACCACGCAGCCAAGTCATGCGTGAAGGTGCCAAACACACACTCTCCAGCGCCACTGCCACGTCAGGATTTACGGCGGCCATATCCACGCGGGCCGTTGCCTACTGTGGCTTTCACAGTCCCAATTTTTGCTGATTTATCCTGTTGGGACCAACAAGGGTGTGCGTTGTGCACATCAGCCGCCGCTTTCATGCAACATCGAAAGAGGCCGATACGATCTTGCTTAGACAGGTCAAAACCCAGCACAGAGGTCTGGGAACCTGGGCGGATGGTTGGACACTGGGGGGCTTTTGGATCGGGTTAATCTGGCTTAATCCCACGCAGTTGCAATCCGAAAACTTATCGATTCCGCAATATGGTGACGCCGAACATTTGTCTCACCTTCCAAATCTGCAATCGTGCGTGCCACGCGCAAGACACGGTGATAGCCGCGCGCAGACAGTCCGAACCGTTCGGCAACGCGATTGAGCAGGTCGCGCCCTTCGGCGTCGGGCGTTGCCCATTCCTTTAGATGATCACCATCGGCATCGGCGTTTTGCGCGACCGCGGCCAAGTCGCCGTAGCGCAGGGTCTGAACGTCGCGCGCCGTTGCCACGCGCGCGCCGACCTGGGCAGAGGTGTCGCCGCTCGCAGGCAGATCAAGGTCTGTGAACGCCACTGGCGGCACTTCAAAGCGCAGATCGAAGCGGTCCATGAGTGGGCCAGAAACGCGACCCAGATAGTCCTCTCCGCATTGCGGCGCGCGGCTGCAGGCCCGCTCGGGGTCGGTGAGATATCCGCATTTGCACGGGTTGGCGGCCGCCACCAGCATGACCCTGCATGGATAACTGACGCGTGCATTGGCGCGGGCCACCATCACTTGCCCCTGTTCGACGGGCTGGCGCAAACTGTCGAGCACATCGCGCGAGAATTCGGGAAATTCGTCCATAAACAAGACGCCGTTGTGCGCGATGCTGATTTCGCCCGGTTTGGCGCGACGTCCACCACCGATGATCGCCGCCTTTGAAGCTGTATGATGGGGCGCGCGAAACGGGCGTGCGCGGCTGATGCCGCCCTCGTCCAACAGCCCGCACAGGGAATGGATCATCGAAGTTTCCAAGGCCTCGAATGCGCTGAGCGGCGGCAAGATTCCGGGAATGCGCGCGGCCAGCATCGACTTTCCAGCGCCGGGGGTGCCCACCAGCATCACATGATGACGCCCGGCTGCGGCAATTTCCAAAGCCCGTTTGGCACGCTCCTGGCCTTTGACATCGCGCAAGTCACCGGGCGTGTCCGGCGCGCGAACTTCGCCGGGGCGGGCCGGCATGATGGGGGCCTGGCCGGTAAAGTGGCGCACCACTGCGCCCAGATCCTGTGCGCCGATCACCTGCGTGGCATCCACCCAGGCAGCCTCGGCGCTTGAGGTTTTGGGGCACACCAAGATCCGATCTTCGGTGGCGGCCGTCATGGCTGCGGGCAATGCGCCGGGCACGGACACGAGGGTTCCATCCAGCGATAATTCTCCCAGCGACACAGATGCGGCAACAGTATCGGGGGGCAGAATGTCCAAGGCTGCCAACAGCGACAAGGCGATTGGCAGGTCAAAATGACTGCCTTCTTTTGGTAAGTCGGCAGGTGAAAGGTTGATCGTTATTCTTTTCGACGGCAGGGCAATGGCCATTGCTGTTAACGCCGCGCGCACTCTGTCTCGTGCTTCCGAGACGGCCTTGTCTGGCAGGCCAACCACCGAAAACGCAGGCAATCCGGGTGTCACCGCGCATTGAACCTGCACCAATTGCGCGTCCACCCCCTGAAATGCCACCGTGTAGGCGTGCGCCACCATGTCTAGCCCCCTGTTTCCAAAGGGCTGACATGGGATGGTTTACAAAGGGTTAAAACGCCAGATCAGGCAAAGCTCGGCCAATCCTGTTTGGGCAAGTCCAGCGCGTAGGGGTCGGGCTCGTAAGTGACTTCGTGGGCGGCGGCGCGCCAGTTTTGCACGGGTTGATCGCCCAGCAAGGCCAGACAATAGGCGCGCGCGGCGTCGCTGACGGGCAGGCCATAGCCAATGATGCGCGCGGCCACCGGCACGTAAAACACATCTGCAAGACAATAGTCGCCAAACAGCCAGGTTTTGCTGCCAGACAGGGCGCGGGCATGGTTCCAAAGGTCTTCCAAGCGGGCCAGATCGGCCAGAACCTTTGGCGAGGCCTGAAAACCCACATGGCAATATTGCAATTGCATTGGGCAATCTGCGCGCAGAGCCATGAAACCTGCGCTCATTTCCGAGCATAACCACCGCGCTGTGGCACGCAGACCGGGATCCTTGGGCCAGTGCCCAGCGTCGGGATGCGCCTCGGCCAGCGTTTCGCCAATGGCCAGCGATTCCGCGATCACGGTGCCCGCTTCGGTTCGCACGGCTGGGACCAGACGCGCGGGGGCCAAATCAGCCATCTCTTGCGCCATTGTGCCAGCGTAAAGTCCAACAAGATGAGTGCGGCAGGGGATGTCGAAACGCTCAAACATCAGCCAACCACGCAGCGACCAGCTGGAGAACATCCGGTCACCGATATAAAGATCATAGGTCATACACGCGAGGCTAACCAAAGGCGGGGTGGTCCGTAAAATGGCGATTTGTGCGCGGGGCAATCACGGGAGGTGATTGATTGCCCCAAGGGTCCAATGGCCGTCGCGCAGGGTTAACTCGGTTACCGAAAGGTTGTCGATTTTTTGCGCGATGACCTGTTGAGCGTCCTGTTTCAATGCGCGCTGAACCTGCGTGAGGATCACTCCGATATGGGCCACTGCGATGATTTTTGCGCCCGGATGGTGGGCACAAAGCGCATCCACCGCGGCGCTGATGCGTTGGGCGGCGGCGTTCCAGCTTTCGCCACCGGGCGGGGCAATATCACCGGGGGTTTCCCAATATTGGCGGCTCAGCGTCGGATCGGTTTCGGCCACATCGCTGAAATGGCGCCCGTCCCAGTCGCCAAAGTGGAACTCGCGCAGCTTCGTGTCCGAGGGCAAGCGCGTGCGGTGAGCCTGAATTGCATCGGCAGTGGCCGAGGCCCGGATCAAATCGGACGACACGACAATCGCATCCGAGGGCAAAAACGACGTGAGCCGGGCAATCTGGGCGGTGTCGGACAGGTCCGCCGGAACATCGCGCCAGCCCACAAAGGTTTTCTGATGGGTCGGGCCGTGGCGCACCCAGTGAAATTCGGTCATGTCAGGTGTCCTTTAAGAATGTTGGGAAGGCCGGCGACCACATGCACCACGCAATCGCTGTGCTGAGCGAGCCGAATATTGAGCCGACCCTGAGCTTCGCGAAATGTCCGCCCAAGTTTGGTCTGGGGCACGATGCCCTGGCCGACCTCGTTGCTGACAATCACCAACGGTGCGGCGCAGGTGCGCATCGCCTCGAACAATTGGTCTTGTGCGTCGGTGACATCGTGTTCGGCAAGCATCACGTTGCTCAGCCAAAGTGTGACGCAATCAATCAGCGCGATCTGGCTGCTTTCAAGCTGCGCGATTTGCTCGGGCAGGGTCAGTGGGCATTCGATTGTGCGCCATTCCGGGCCGCGCCGGGCGATATGGGTGGCGATTTTGGCGCGCATCTCGTCATCAAAGGCCTGAGCGGTGGCCAGATAGACGCGCTTGCCTGGCTGCACCAGCGTTTCTGCAAAGGCAGATTTGCCCGAGGCCGCGCCGCCCAGCACGAGTTTGGTCGACGTTAACACAAAATTAGCTCTCCGGGTGATCTGATCTGCGCGATCCTGCGTAAACAGGATGAGAGCGCAAAACAAGGCGTGTACATCGCGCCGTTTCACACCGTGGGAGGTGATGCATGGCACTAGATGCTTCGCAGGAAATGTCTCTGTCCAGAAAGGCCATGAAGGCCGAGCTACTGGACGCGGAAACTGAACTACGTTTGGCCTATGCGTGGCGCGATGAGCGCGACGAGGCGGCATTGCACCGTCTGATCACAGCTTACATGCGCCTGGCGATTTCGATGGCCTCCAAGTTCAAACGCTACGGCGCGCCGATGAACGATCTGATCCAGGAAGCGGGTCTGGGCTTGATGAAAGCGGCAGACAAGTTTGACCCGGACCGTGGCGTTCGATTTTCGACCTATGCGGTCTGGTGGATCAAGGCGAGCATCCAGGATTACGTGATGCGCAACTGGTCGATGGTGCGCACAGGCAGCACCAGCAGCCAAAAGTCACTGTTTTTCAATATGCGCCGTGTACAGGCCAGACTGGAGCGCGAAGCTGCCTCTAATGGTCAAAAGCTCGACCGTCATCAGCTGCATCAGCTGATTTCCACAGAGATTGGCGTGCCTTTGCATGACGTGGAGATGATGGGTGGCCGCCTCTCTGGGTCTGACTTCTCGCTGAATGCCACGCAATCCTCGGATGACGAGGGGCGGGAATGGATCGAAGCTTTGGAGGACGATTCGGCACAGGCCGCTGAAACCGTCGAGGCGGATCTGGATACGGCGCAATTGCGCGAATGGCTGTTGTCGGCGATGAACGCTTTGAATGACCGCGAACGCTTTATCGTGCGCGAGCGCAAGTTGCGCGGTCAACCACGCACTTTGGAAAGCCTGGGAACCGAATTGGGCCTGTCCAAAGAACGTGTACGCCAACTTGAGGCCGCTGCCTTCCAGAAAATGCGCAAGACGCTGGAAAATCAATCGCGAGAAGTTCAGAACTTTTTGTTATGACCATGCGTCTGCTTTTGTTGGCAGCGATTGCCGTTTTGGCCGCCCCGGTTTGGGCGGCCTCTTTGTCTGAAACAGCGCAAAAACAGCTACTGGCCGCTGATATTGTGATTTTGGGCGAAGTGCATGACAACCCAGAGCATCACCGCAACCAAGCGCGCCTTGTGCGCGACGTGGCCCCCAAGGCTGTGGTTTGGGAAATGCTGACCGAAGTGCAGGCCGCGCGGTTTGATGCACGATTGATGGATGATCCGGCGGCGTTGGCCGAACTTTTGGGCTGGGCCGCGTCCGGTTGGCCTGCGTTTGAAATGTATCTGCCGATTTTTGAGGCCGCTCCCTCCGCGCGTATCTATGGCGCCGCTGTGCCCCGCGCTGCGGCGCGCGCGGCTTTGCAAAGCGGTGCTGCTGCGGCGTTCGGGGCAGATGCGGCGCGTTATGGGCTGACGGTGGCGCTTGAAGATGACGAACAAAGCGCGCGCAAAGCGTTTCAAATTGCGGCCCATTGCGACATGCTTCCACCCGATCGCGCGCCAGACCTTGTGCAAATTCAAAGGCTTCGCGACGCCGTTTTTGCCCGTGCGGCGCTGACGGCGCTGTCAGAAACCGGTGGGCCGGTTGTTGTGATCACCGGGAATGGCCACGCCCGACGCGATTGGGGTGTGCCGGTCTATCTCGCGCGGGTGCGCCCGGGTGTGCGGGTTTTTGCGCTTGGCCAGACCGAAGCCGGGCAGGTGGATGGGGCGTTTGATGCGCTTCTGGATGCGCCGGCCATTGAGCGACCCGACCCGTGCGCTGCGTTCCACACCGGGCAATAAGCGCTGGCAGATCCGCTGGACCCCGCCTAGTGTCATTGCGAATTGGCGCCACAGGAGGGCCGGATGCTGGCCTCTAAAACCATCCTTTTAATCATCGGCGGCGGCATTGCGGCCTATAAATCGCTCGACCTGATCCGTCGTTTGCAGGACCGCGGGGCACGGGTCACGCCGGTTTTGACAGCTGCTGGTGCGCAGTTCGTGACGCCCCTGTCGGTGTCTGCGCTGGCCGGGCAAAAAGTCTATTGCGATCTGTTTGATCTGACGGATGAGGCTGAGATGGGCCATATTCAACTTTCGCGTAGCGCCGATCTGATTGTGGTTGCGCCTGCCACCGCCGATCTGATGGCCAAAATGGCGCAAGGTCTTGCCAATGATCTGGCCACCACATTGTTGTTGGCCACGGACACGCCGGTGATGATGGCCCCGGCGATGAACGTGCGCATGTGGGACCATCCCGCCACCCAGCGCAATCTTGCCCAATTGCGCGCCGACGGGATTGCCTGTGTGGGCCCAAACACCGGGTCGATGGCCTGCGGTGAATTTGGTGCCGGACGCATGGCCGAACCTGGCGAGATTGCGGATGCTGTTGAAAAGGTTTTCGCCGACGGCCCTTTGGCCGGAAAACGCCTGCTTGTCACCTCGGGGCCGACCCATGAACCGATTGATCCTGTTCGATATATCGCCAATCGATCATCGGGTGCACAGGGCACAGCGATTGCGCGCGCCTTGGTTGCTTTGGGGGCCGATGTGGTTTTTGTGACCGGGCCTGCCGATGTTGCGCCGCCCGATGGCGTGACGGTTGTTGGGGTGCAAACAGCCCAGGAAATGTCAGACGCTGTTGACGCTGCTTTGCCGGTGGATGGCGCGGTTTTTGCAGCAGCCGTTGCAGATTGGCGGGTGGAAAATGCATCGGAGTCGAAGATGAAGAAGACCAAAACCGGCATGCCGACGCTGCAATTCGCGGAAAACCCCGATATTCTGGCGCGCGTTTCGCAAATGAAAGCGGGGCGGCCGCCGTTGGTGATCGGATTCGCCGCCGAGACCGACGATGTGATTGCCAATGCGACGGCAAAACACGAGCGCAAAGGCTGTGATTGGATCGTGGCCAATGATGTCAGCCCTCAGACTGGCATCATGGGGGGCGCGGAAAATGCTGTGGTTTTGATTTCGCAAGGTCACGCTGAAAGTTGGCCTCGCATGACCAAAGACGCGGTTGCCGAAAAACTTGCAGAGCGCATTGCGGCGGCGATTGCCACCTGACCTTGAACGGCAACGGAGACACAGATGGACCAGGCAAATTCCGTGCGGATTGGCGTGAAATTCGAAGCAGGAGCTGACGCTTCGGTGCCGTTGCCGAGCTATGAAACAGCAGGTGCGGCTGGCGCTGACGTGCGCGCGAACCTGATCGATCAAAGCTCTGTTTGGCTGCAGGCCGGTGCCCGGGCGCTGGTGCCGACAGGGCTGATTTTTGATATTCCTCAAGGGTTTGAGGTTCAAGTTCGGCCAAGATCCGGTTTGGCTTTGAAGCATGGGATCATGCTGGTCAACAGCCCGGGAACAATCGACAGTGACTATCGCGGCCCGGTTGGTTTGTTGGTGCTGAATGCAGGCCAGGAAGACTTTGAGATCACCCATGGAATGCGTCTGGCCCAGCTTGTGGTTGCCCCTGTTTGCACCGGTTTTTTTGATCTGGTTGACCATGTTGCAGACTCCGAGCGGGGCGCGCATGGTTTTGGGTCCACGGGGGCAAACTAATGCTTTTGGTGATGGCACTTGCGGCGGGGTTGTGGGGCTTGGGTGCGGCTTTGGGCACTCCCAAAACCCCACGTCTGGTGATGATCGGGGCTTTGCTGACCGGTGTTTTGCTGGTGCAGCTGATCCTTCCTTTTGGGCATCCGCTGCGTGAGGCAACCGGCGGATCTCCTGCTTTGTGGTTGATATTGGGCGGGTTTTTCGTTCTGGCGGCGTTTTACAGACGCGGCCTGATGGCGTTGCGTAAAAGGGCACACGCCCAGGAAAAATCGGCGCCAAAACCGCGTCAGGGATCATTCACAGATGCCGAGCTGGAACGTTACGCCCGCCACATCGTGTTGCGTGAATTGGGTGGGCCCGGACAAAAACGTCTAAAAGACGCTCGGGTTTTGGTGGTGGGGGCCGGTGGTCTGGGTGCACCTGCGCTGCTTTATCTTGCTGCGGCCGGGGTTGGTCGGATTGGCGTCATTGATGACGACGTGGTGGAAAACGCCAACTTGCAACGCCAGGTCATCCACCGGGATCACGATATTGGCATGCCCAAAGTGTTCTCAGCGCAGGCTGCGATGGTGGCACAAAATCCTCATGTTGACGTCCGCCCCTATCATCGCAGGTTGAGTGCGGACATCGCCGAAACTCTGTTTGCGGACTATGATATCATTTTGGATGGAACCGATAATTTCGACACCCGATATCTGGTCAATCGCATGGCAGTGCAAACGGGTAAGCCTTTGATATCCGGGGCATTGGCGCAGTGGGAAGGGCAGCTCAGTGTGTTTGATCCCGCTTATGATGGGCCGTGTTACGAATGCATTTTTCACGCGGCACCCGCGGCCCATTTGGCGCCGTCATGCGCTGAGGCAGGGGTCGTTGGCCCTCTGCCGGGGGTTGTGGGCGCCATGATGGCGGTTGAAGCAATCAAGATCTTGGTGGATGCGGGCGCGCCGCTAAGAGGCGAGATGCTGATTTACGACGCTCTGTACAGTGAAACCCGCAAGATCAAAGTCACCAAACGCGACGACTGCGCCGTGTGTGGCCAGCTTTCAACGAAGAAAATCCAACAAAACCAGAGTCCTGTTTCATAGCCGGTGGCTGGGAGAGCGATGGCCGCCTTTGGACATGTACAGCGGACCGGCGATGGTTGCATCGCCGCGATAAGTCACCGCGGGTTGCGACGTTTGTATCTGCTTTTGTCGCATGGCACAGCTTTGGAGCGGAACTTTCAGCTGGGCCGTGAACGTGTGGCCTCCAACGGGATTTGGGAAAGCAGAGTGATAAATGTGCTGTGTGAACATCGTGCAGTCACAAGAGGTCACTATTATTGACACTCGATTTTTCACCGGCGGGTCTCGCGGCATCAAGGCAAGTTCATGGGGCGTGAAGTTGGGCAAAAACATCTGCAAATTGCAAGCAAACACCGCACCTTTGTGCACCTGTCGTTAGGGTTTTGCTGTCAGAGTAGTGTCAATCGGGCAAGGCCTTGCTCAAATCCGCAATCAAGTCAGCAGCGTCTTCCAAACCGACCGATAGGCGAAACACACCATCACCGCTGAAGGCGCGGTAGCTTTCGGCGTCTTTGCCCGCCAAACGAAACGATGTTTTCATAAGGGGATCTGTTTCCATCCAGAAAATCAAACTGCGGTGATGACCAAGCGACACGGCATAGTGAATGATCTCTAGCCGTTCGATCATGGTTTCAGCAATTCGGCGCCCCATCTCAGCATCTGCAACTTGAAAACTAATCATTCCCGAGCTGTTTTGCATTTGACGTTGTGCCAATTCGGCCTGTGGGTGGGAGGCAAGCCCGGGATAGATCACGCGTGTCACGCCGGGGTTTTGTTCCAGCCAGGTGGCCACAGCAAGAGCGCCATCTTGATGGGCACGCATGCGCAACGGCAGAGTGGCCGCACCACGGGCGATCAGCCACGCGTTAAAGGGCGACAGGATTGCACCGTGATGAATGGCGGCTTCAAGGCGTAATTTGGCGATCAGATCACGGCGCCCGGCGACGGCGCCGCCCACTGCATCACCATGGCCGCCGATGTATTTCGTGATCGAGTGCATGACCAGATCAATGCCCAACGCATTCGTGTCCATGCCCAGCGGCGAAGAAAAAGTAGCATCGGTGGAATGAAGTGCGCCAACCGCGTGGGCCAGTTTTGAAATTGCCGCCAGGTCGCACAACCGAAGGATCGGATTGACCGGACTTTCGGTATGCACCAACCGGGTGTTGGGCCGGATGGCATTGGCGACCGCGTCAAGGTCGGACATGTTGACCGGCGTAACATCGATCCCCATCCGGGGCAGCGTGTCGCGCGCCAGCTCGGCGACCCCGGCATAAGATACATCCGAAATCACCAGATGATCGCCCGCGGATAAAAACGTCAACAAAATCGCACTGGCCGCCGCCATACCAGATGCTGTGCAAAGGCAGGCCTGGGTGCCTTGCATTGCTGCGATTTTGGCTTCTAACATTGCCGTTGTCGGGTTGGCCCAACGCGCATAAGCATAGGGGCTGTCCTCGGTCAGGTCATGGGCTGAGAAGCCCGATACATCTTCGCTAATGAACGTCGAAGACATATGAATTGGTGGTGCAGACGCGCCGGTTGTGGGATCCGGGCTTTCGCCGGCATGGATCGCCGTGGTCATCGGTCCGTTTGAATTCTTAAGCTTTGACATGGATCTGAGTCCTTTTTAACCGGAGTGTCTGGTGAATTGCCGGCTTTGACAAGGCGGGAGGTTGGCAAGGCGACTTGCGCACTCTAGCTGTTGTCAAAAGGAGATTGTTCATGACAAATCCATTGCTGGACCTGTGGAACACACCGTTTGAAACTGCCCCGTTTGCAGATATTTCCGATGGTGATTTTGAACCCGCGCTCGAGGTGGCCTTGGCCCAACATTTGCTTGAGATTGAGGCGATCGCGACCGCCTCTGACGAGGCAGATTTTGCCAATACGGTCGAAGCATTGGAAGGCGCGGGCGAGGCGTTGTCCAAAGTGCTTTCGGTCTTTTATACGGTCGCAGGTGCGGACAGCAATCCAGACCGGGACGTCTTGCAACGGGTGTTTTCGCCGCGTTTGGCTGCGCATTACAGCGAGATTTCGGCCAACAAAGCGCTGTTTGCCCGCATAGCCGAGGTTTGGGATCGCCGTGACACCCTTGATCTGAGCGACGAACAGACCCGGGTTTTGATGCTCACCCATCGCAGTTTTGTGCGCGCAGGTGCGGCTTTGACCGGAGCAGATGAAGCCCGGATGAAGGAGATCAAGTCGCGTCTTGCCAGCCTTGGCACGTCTTTTACGCAAAATCTGCTCGCCGACGAACGCGAATGGACTTTGGCGCTGTCGGAAACGGATCTGGAAGGGTTACCCGATTTTGTGATCGCGGCAGCCCGTGCGGCGGGCGCGGAAAAGGCAGCACCGGGTCCCGTAGTGACGCTAAGCCGGTCGTTGATTGTGCCGTTTTTGCAGTTTTCACCGCGACGGGATTTGCGCGAAATTGCCTATCGCGCGTGGGCGGCGCGGGGGGCCAATGGGGGCGAGACGGACAATCGCGAGATTGCGAAAGAAATCCTCGAGCTACGTTATGAACGTGCCAAGCTGTTGGGGTATAACAGTTTTGCTGATTACAAGTTGGAAACCGAGATGGCCAAGACGCCGGACGCTGTGCGGGCTTTGTTGATGGACGTCTGGGCACCGGCGCGTGCGCAGGCCGAAGCTGATGGAGAAAAACTGAGTGAAATGATGCATGCGGACGGGGTGAATGGTCCGCTGGAGCCTTGGGATTGGCGTTACTATGCAGACAAGCGGCGGCGCGCCGAGCACGACTTGGATGAGGCTGCGCTAAAGCCCTATTTCCAACTGGATCGGATGATCGAAGCCTCTTTCGATTGCGCCACCCGACTGTTTGGCCTGGCGTTCAAACCGCTGGATATCCCGCTTTATCATCCGGATTGCAGGGCTTGGGAGGTCACGCGTGACGGCGAGCATGTTGCTGTTTTCATTGGCGATTACTTTGCCCGTGGCAGCAAACGCTCGGGGGCATGGTGTTCTGCGATGCGCAGTCAGGCGAAAAGGCCCAAAGCCCAGACGCCAATTGTGATCAATGTGTGCAACTTCGCCAAAAGCGAACCGGCTTTGCTGTCATATGACGATGCGCGCACTCTGTTTCATGAATTTGGCCACGCTTTGCATCAAATGCTGTCGAACGTGGATTATGAAAGCGTGTCTGGCACATCTGTGGCGCGCGATTTCGTCGAATTGCCGAGCCAGCTTTACGAACACTGGTTGGATGTGCCTGAAGTTCTTGGCAAATTTGCAACTCACGCGGAAACCGGCGAAGCGATGCCACAAGAGATGCTCGACCGGGTTTTGGCGGCTGCAACCTTTGATATGGGCTTTCAGACGGTTGAATACGTGGCCAGCGCCTTGGTCGATCTGGCCTTTCACGAAGGTGTCGCGCCAAATGATGTGATGGCGCGTCAGGGTCAGATCTTGGCCGATCTGGGCATGCCCCACGCGATTGGCATGCGCCATGCCAGCCCGCATTTTGCCCATGTGTTTGCCGGCGACGGCTATTCGTCGGGATATTACAGCTATATGTGGTCGGAAGTTATGGACGCCGACGCCTTTGCTGCGTTCGAAGAGGCGGGCGGTGCGTTTGATCCTGAACGGGCGCGCGCCCTTGAGGACAATATCCTGTCCACTGGTGGCAGCCGCGACGCGGCCGAGCTTTACACCGCGTTCCGCGGCCGACTGCCGGGGGTTGAAGCGTTGCTGAAAGGGCGCGGCTTGGCGGCGGGCTGAGCTGCGAAACCGGGTAAATTCGCAAGTCGTTGCGGCTCAGGTCGGTTTTGTGTGGTTTTGGGTCGGATCACCCGGGCGCGTTTCGGCGGGCTTGGGCATAAACGCTGTCAGACACGGACAGCGGAGAACCCCCGATGAAAACGCAGATCAAAGCCCTGGTTGTTGGCGGCGGCGCCGTTGGCACCTCGATTGCCTATCATCTGGCGCGGGCCGGTTGGGAAGATGTGGTGCTGCTGGAACGCGATGAGTTGACCAGCGGCAGCACCTGGCACGCGGCGGGTTTGCTGCCCTATTTCAACATGTCCTATGCCACCACACATATTCATGACTATTCGATCCGCTTTTACAAAACATTGGAAGAGGAAACCGGGCTGAACGCGGGCTTTGCGGTGGTCGGCAATCTGCGTATGGCCCAAACGCAGGAGCGGATGGACGAGTATATGCTGTATGCCTCGACCGCCGAAAGCTGCGGCGTGCCTTATCAATGGATGAGCCCGGATGAGATCAAGGCGAAGTGGCCGTTGATCCGCACCGAAGATTTGAAAGGCGCGCTTTATCACCACACCGATGGTTACATTAACCCTGCTGACGTGACGCAAGCCATGGCCAAAGGTGCGCGCCAGCGTGGCGTGGTGATTGAGCGTAAATGGCAGGCCGATGCGTTTCACTGGACCGGTTCAGCCTGGGAGGTGACGTGCACCAAGATGGTCGAAAAGGGCGGTAATCTGGTGCCATCGGACGAACAGATCGTGATCACAGCCGAGCATGTCGTCACCGCCAGCGGCAATCACGCCCAGAGCACGGCACAAAAACTGGGTATCAAGATTCCGGCAATTCCTGTGGAACATCAATTCGTTGTGTTGGACCAAGACCCGGATTTGGTCAAATTCCGCGCCGAGGGCAATGTCGAACACCCGGTTGTGCGAGACGCGGATGCGCAATCTTACGTGCGCGAGGAACGCGGCGGCTGGATCCTGGGGGTCTATGAAGAAGGTGCGCCGGCGGTCTTTGAATATGGTGTGCCCGACAGTTTCCGCGCCGATCTGTTCCCGCTCGATCTGGAACGGATCGAGGCGCAATATATGGCGATGATCCACCGATTGCCGTCGTGTGAAGACTCGGGCCTTAAGGATGATTTTAACGGCCCGATTTGTTACACCCCCGATGGCAACCCACTGGTGGGGCCTGCGCCGGGGTTGCGCAACATGTGGCTGGCGGAAGGGCTCAGTTTTGGCATCACGGCGGCGGGCGGCACGGGCTCTTACCTTGCGCAATTGATGACGCAGGGCGAGGCCGAGATCGACATGGCGAGCATTGATCCCCAGCGCTATGGCGACTGGATGACCACCGAATTTGCCGCGCGCAAGAACGAGGAGTGCTATTCGCACGTTTATGTTCTGCACCACCCAGATGAAGAGCGCGAAGCCTGCCGTCCGCTGCGCACGGCCCCCGCCTATGACCGTCAAAAGGCGCTCGGCGCGCAGTTTGGCTGGGTCAATGGCTGGGAACGTCCGAATTATTACGCGCCCGAGGGCTTTAACGATCATGACAGCCGCAGTTTCCGCCGGGGTGGATGGTGGCAATATGCGGTTGATGAGGCGCGCGCCGTGCGTGAAAATGTTGGGCTGATCGATGCGACGGCGTTTACCAAACATGTGCTGAAAGGCCCCGGCGCCACCGCATTTCTCGATTGGTTCACCTGCAACAAACTGCCCAAGGTCGGGCGCATCAATCTGACCTATGCGCTGACAGCTTTTGGGACAACGCGCACGGAATACACCATCGTGCGTTTGGCAGAGCATGAGTATTATCTTGTGTCCGCAGGGGCTTGGACGGCCTATGACGCTGATTTTCTGCGCAAGGCTGCGGCCGACAAGATGGACGACTTTGGCTATATCGAAATTCAGGATGTCACCACGCAATGGGGCGTGTTCGCCATTGCCGGCCCCAACAGCCGCGCGGTTTTGAACGAAATCGTTAAGGATGCTGATCCAGACACCGTGCTGTCGAACAAGCGCTTTCCGTGGCTCAGCATGCGCAACATCGAGCTGGGCATGTGCCCTGTGCGTGCGATCCGTGTGGCCTATACCGGAGAGCTAGGTTGGGAGCTGCACCACCCGATCGAGATGCAGAATTACCTGTGGGACCAGCTGATGGTGGCTGGTGAAAAGCACGATATGAAGCTGGTTGGGGCACGGGCGCAAAACTGGCTGCGCCAGGAAAAATCCTATCGCGCATTTGGCACTGAACTGGGCCGCGATGCGACCCCTTTGGAAGCAGATTTGCCCCGCTTTGTCGACCTGTCCAAGGATTTTCATGGCAAGCCCAAGCTGGAAGAGACTGGCATTCGCGCGCAATGTGTGACGCTGCTGATCGATGGTCCGGCGGACGCGGACCCTTGGGGGCGCGAGGTATTGTATACCAGCGATGGCACGCGTACCGGCCGTTTGACCTCGGGCGGCTATTCGGTGCATTTTAACAAAAGCATCGCGATGGGCTATGTCAAACCCGAACACGCCACGCCGGATACACGGCTGAAGGTTAAGATGTTTGATCAACTTTGGGACGCAAAAATCACCCAGGACAGCCCTTATGATCCGGCCAACGCCGTGATCCGGATGGATGGGTAAGCTGCGGTTAATATGGGCGGTTTTGGCCCTGGTCGCGTTGCTGTGCGCGGGGTTTTACAAATCCAATCCGCTCAGCGCCGCGGCTGAGGGGTATGCGCGCGATGTCGCAATTTCCAGCGCTGCCGTCTACATCACATTGCGTTCGATCAACGCGTTCCTGTCCACAGCCCAAGAGATCGAAATGGGCGGCGCTTTGGTTGTCAGTGGCACTGCGCAACCGTTCAAAGTGCTGGAGCCGATCGACGACACCATCGAGCGCATTGCCCAGCTGGTGTTTTTCGTGATGGTGGCCACTGGCGTTTTGGCTGTGGCGATGGGGCCGGTGGGCGCGGTTGGATTGGTGCTGATCGCATTGGCTTTGGGTGTTGCGGCGCTGCGTGGCACCATCGCGCAGACACGCGGGCTGGCGGTTTACGGACTGGGTTTGGGCGTGGCCGTGCCTTTGGCCTTTGTCATGTCGTCGCTGCTGGCCGACCGTGTCACCGCCGATGTGTGGGCCGAAAACGAGGCGATTTTGCAAGCCATCGTCGCCGAGGTCGACACCCCCATACCCGAAGGCGCCACCGGCTGGTCAACCCGGTTTCAATCGGTTCTGGGCGAGGTCGAGCGCTACCAAACACTGGCGGCCAATATATCGACGCAAGCCGACGCTCTGATCCGCAGTTTCATCGCGATCTTGGCCGTTTTCGTATTCAAGCTGATCGTCTTGCCGCTGGTTATGCTGGGCGGGTTGCTGATTGCGATACGCGCGTTCAGCAGGTTGGCACCCTAGGCCGGTTTGCGCGCGACAAAGGCCAGATTGTTGGCCGGCATCGTGTGGATCCCCGCAAGCTCAAGCCCTTGCAGACGCAGATGATCGCCGATCTGTTGGTCGTTTTTATAGCCGACATCGGGATCTTGCGCGACCAGCGTGGCGTGGAAACTGGCATCGCCCGGGCTGGTCAGAATGCCTGCGCGCATGAAGGGGCCATACAGCATGAGCATGCCACCCGGACCAAGCGCCTTCGCGGCGTTTTCGATCACCACATCGGCTTCGGGCCAGCTGATCAAGTGCAGAAGATTAACCAGAAAGATCAGGTCATAGCCACCGTTCTCGGCGGCCCAGCCGGGGCGGGTCGCATCCAGATCAATGGCCTTGGCGACATTGTTCAGGTCACCGCAGTAGGCATCGATGCTGGCGCGGCGTTCGGGATCCGGTTCGCTGGGCTGCCAGTGCAGATCAGGGTGGAGCGGGGCAAAGACGGCCATGTGCTGGCCGGTGCCGCTGGCGATTTCGAGCACACGCCCGGTTTTTGGTGCAATCTGTTGGATCAAGTCACCCAGCGCGTCCGCGTTGCGTTCCGCTGATGGCGCGTTCAACCGAACGCCGTCGATGGGCGCGGCCACGCTGGCGTTTTTGGCGGCTTTGCGCACCATTACCGCAACCGGTCCGGCGCAAGCGCGCGCACGGTCGCCGCGTCCAACTCCACTGCTGCTCCGGTGATCAAATCGCTCAGCAATTGCGACGCGGCCGGGGCGGTTTGAAAGCCATAGCCGCCCTGTCCGGCACACCACCAGAAATCAGGTTCGCCCGGATCGGGGCCCAGAACCAGAGTGCGATCGGGCGCAAAAGTGCGCAAGCCCGCCCAGCTGGTTTCCACCCGTGTCACGGGTGTTGTCACCATAGCGCCATAGCGGTCCAGGCCTTGCGCCAAAACCATGTCATCGGCCCAGGCATCTTGCGGTGGAACCGGGTCTTCGTCGGCGGGCGAGACCAGATATTTGCCCGCGTCTGGCTTGGCATACCAACTTTCGCCAACCCCCATCAGCATCGGCCAAGCGGATACGTCGTGGCCACCAGGGGCGGGCAGGCGGGCCATTGACCGCCGCATGGCGCTCAGACCGATGGGCGCAACACCTGCCATTTGCGCGATCTGATCCGCCCAGGCGCCTGCTGCATTAACCAAAACCGGCGCCTTGTGCTCGCCTGTTGGAGTGTCGACCAGCCATTGATCCGCCTTGCGGATCGCGGTGGCCGGGGCGCCGGTAACGATGGTTCCACCATTTTGGCGCAGGGCTTTGGCAAAATCCTGCAACATCCGGTCCGTATCAATATCAAGCGCGTCAACATGGCTCGCGGCGTGTGTCACCACATTCGTGTTGACAATGGGGACCATTTCGCAGGCCTCTGACGGCGACATTTGCTCCAGTTTCAGCTCTGCGCAGTCGGCTGCAAACGCTTCTTCCTGCCCCTTTGAGCTGACCAAAAGCAGCCCGCGCGGCGATAGATAGCCGCCATTGGCGCTGTGGTGGTAGGGCGCACTGGCGTGGTTGAGGGCTTTTACGGTTGGGGCGCCGTAGTGCTCTTCGAACATCGCCGCAGATCGCCCGGATGCGTGATACCCAAGCGCTGTTTCAGCTTCGATCAAGGTCACTTGGGCATGGGCCGACAGCCGCGCCGCAGCGCTTAGTCCCGCAATTCCACCGCCGATGACCAGAATATCGCTCATCCAGCCTCTTCTGTGCGGTCGGTGGCTGGTGGTGGAGTCGGCGAAAGGGCGGCGATCCGGGCGTAAATCTCGCCCGTCATCTCAAATGTCATACCATCCAAAGAGGGCTGTAATTGCAGGGGACTGCGTGCCGAAATGATGGGCATCGGCGCGGTTGGATGTGCTGCCGTCCATGCCACCGCAAGGGTCGCCGGATCCGTGCCCAATTCTGTGGCCAGATCACCAAGGCGTGCTGCGGCATCGCGCATGAAACTCTGACCATAGCGCTTGGCATATCGGTCATCACTGGACAGGCGGCCCTCGTCACCGCGCGCGTATTTGCCGGTCAGCAAGCCACCACCAAGCGGGGAATAGGATGCAACCGAAATGCCCTGATCGGCGCACATCGGCAAAATCTCGACCTCGGCCTGACGTTTCACCAGATTGTACCTCGGCTGCAAAATGTCGATGGTGACGCCGAAATTGGTAGCAATGCCAATGGCTTTCATCACTTGCCAAGCGGCCATATTCGACAGACCAATGTAACGGATTTTTCCGGCGTCTTTCAGTTTCGCAAAAGCGCTGAGCGTTTCGGTCAGATCATCGCTAGGATCATAGTGGTGCAGGTACAGGATGTCGATCACATCCAGATCCAGGCGGGTGCGTGAAATATCAAACTGTTTCAAGATGTTATCATGTCCGCCGCCGCCCTGATACCCGGCCTTTGTGGCGATCAGAAGCTGTTCGCGCTCGGCCTTGATCATCGGCGCCAAAAGCGTTTCCGATGCGCCGTTTGTATAGATATAGGCGGTGTCAAAATGCGTGATGCCGGCGCTGCGGCAGATGTCAAACAGGGCCTGACTGGCAGCCGCGTCGGCGGTGCCGCCAAACTGCATGGTGCCAAACGCAAAACGCCCTGCGGGGGTGCCATCGGGGGATGTGAGATGTGTCATAAAGCGAGCTTGCCACGCGATCGGTTTCAACAAAAGCAGGAAAATGGTCTGTCGGTAGCAGTTCTTTTAGAATTTTTGCCTAGGGTCACCCAAGCAAAAAGGCCCCGCGCGTGGCAGGACCTTTAAGAAGAGGATAAGCCTATGATTTAGTTTGGAATATCGCCTTCGACGCCTTCGACATAAAAGCCCATTCCGGCCAATGTCCCATCATCGGCTGTTTCGCCAGCGGCCAACCAGGGGCTGCCGTCTTGCTTGTTGATCGGGCCGGTGAACGGATGGTAGGAACCGTCGGCAATCGCGGCCTGCATCGCCAGAGCTTCGGCCTGCAGTGCGGCGGGAACCTTGGATGTCATCTCTCCGATACCGACCATGCCGGGGCCGATGCCGTCCCAAGTGTCAACGCTGGACCAGGTGCCATCCATCACGGCGCGGGTGCGCTGAATGTAGTAGGGGGCCCAATTGTCGATGATCGAGGACACACGCGGTCCATCAGCATATTCGCCCATATCCGAGGCTTGACCAAAACCAATCACATTGCCCGCCTCGGCCGCGGCCGCCAGCGGAGCGGTGGAATCGGTATGCTGTAGAACCACGTCGGCACCTTGTTCGATCAAAACCTTGGCGGCATCTGCTTCTTTGGCCGGGTCAAACCACGTGTAAACCCAGATGATCTTGAACTCGACGTCGGGGTTAACCTTTTTGGCGTGGATGAAGGCGGAATTGATGCCCCGGATCACTTCTGGGATTGGGAAAGAACCGATGTAACCAACGATGTTGGATTCGGTCATTTTACCGGCAATGTGGCCCTGGATCGCACGGCCTTCATAGAATCGGGCCGAATAAGTGCTGACATTGTCTGCGCGCTTGTACCCAGTGGCATGTTCAAATTTCACCTTTGGGAATTTCTTGGCCACGTTGATGGTCGGGTCCATGAAGCCAAAAGATGTTGTGAAAATCAGATCGGCGCCGTTCAAGGCCATCTGGGTCATTACCCGTTCGGCATCGGGGCCTTCGGCGACGTTTTCGACAAAGACGGTTTCAACCTTGTCGCCAAATTCCGCCTCAACGGCCAAACGGCCCTTGTCATGTTCGTAGGTCCAGCCGCCGTCGCCGACAGGCCCGACATAGACAAAACCGACTTTGGTTTTGGCATGGCCATCCGCCAGCGCGCCGCCGGCCAGCCCCAAGGCCAAGACGGCCCCGGCGAGTAGAGAGGTGAGTTTCATTCAGGTTCCCCCAGAGTGAGTGTTTGCCTCAGTTTGAAGCATGGAATATGCGCCCGAGCGAGGCTGGTGCGCTGGTTTTGTCTCCGGACAGGATCACCAGCACAATGATTGTGACTATGTAGGGCGACATTGCCAGATACTCCACCGGAATGGCAACGCCTGCTGCCTGCAGATTAAGCTGCAAAACGGTAATACCGCCAAAAAGATAGGCACCCAACATAATGCGCCAGGGTCTCCAACTGGCAAATACGACCAGTGCCAATGCGATCCAGCCAACACCCGAGGTCATACCGATGGCCCATTGGGGCACGCGAACAAGGCTGATATAAGCCCCGCCCAGCCCGGCGCACGCCCCGCCAAACAGGATCGCCATGGTCCGGATGCGCACCACTTTGTAACCCAGCGCATGGGCCGCATCATGGTTTTCGCCAACCGCACGCAGCACCAACCCGGCGCGCGAAAATTTCAACATCGCCCAGGTGAGTGCGATGATGACGATGCCCAGATAAAGCACCGCATCATGAGAAAACAGGATCGGACCCAACACCGGAATGTCGCTGAGCCAAGGCAGATCCAATCGCGGTGTTGGAGGAGGTTTTTCGCCAACATACCGCTGACCGAGCAGCGCACTCAGGCCCAAACCGAATAGGGTCAACGCCAGTCCGCTGGCCACCTGATTGGCCAGCGCAATCTGGGTCAGAACCACAAAAAGCAGCGATAACAGTGCGCCCCCGAAAGCCGCCGCCACAAAGCCCAAACCCGCCGAGCCGGTTTCCATCGCAACTGCAAAGCCACAAATCGCGCCGGTTATCATCAAACCTTCAACGCCCAGGTTCAAAACTCCGGACTTTTCCACGACCAACTCGCCCACAGCGGCCAGCAATATCGGGGTCGAGGCCACCATCAAGGATGCAATCAGCAAGACAGGGTTGATTGAAGATAGATCCATTAGGTGTCATCCCTATCCCGGTTTTCACCGAAAAACCTTTGGAGCAAAAAGAAGCCACCATAAAAGATGAAAGTGGCGAAAACAACGCTCTCAAAAGCGCGCCCGGATCCATCCCGCTCTGGGTTTTCTGTCAGAATTGCAAAGATCGCGGCCGATACGACCGCAAGCATCAGGCTGACGATTATTGCGGCTCGCTTTGTCATGTCGCGGCCTTACGATCGGCGCGGCGCACCCGGTAATTGGTCAGAACATCAAAGGCCAGTAGGAAAAACAGCAGCATGCCCTGAAACACTTGAATGGCCGCCGCCGGCAGACCCAACTGGCCCTGGGCGATTTCACCGCCGATATATGTCAAAGCCATCAACCCGCCCGCCAGTAAGATCCCAACCGGATGCAGACGACCCAGAAACGCCACGATAATGGCCGTGAACCCATAACCAACGTTAAAGCTCGGGGTGATTTGACCTGCAGGACCGGCCACCTCAAACAACCCGGCCAAGCCCGCCAAAATGCCCGAGGTGCCCAAACAGATCAAAACCAGACGGCCGGGATGAACCCCTGCAAAACGGGCTGCGCGTGGTGCCTCGCCGGTCAGACGAATTTGAAAGCCCAGCATATGCCGGTTCAGTAAAACATAGGCAAAGATGACCGCAATCAACGCGCACGCCACCCCCCAATGCAACCCGACATCCTGATTGATCCAACTTGTCGCACTGGGATAATCGTTGAGATTACGACTGCCGGGAAAGCCAAAACCATCCGGGTTCTTCAAAAGTCCAAACGACATCGACGCCATCAGTTTTTCGGCGACATAAACCAGCATCAAAGAAACCAAAATCTCGTTCGTACCAAACTTCACCCGCAACAACGCGGGTATCATGGCCCAAGCCCATCCGCCAAAAGCACCACCCAAAAACATCAGGGGAAAGACAAAAACAGACTCGTAGGGGTAAAAGGCCAATCCGACCCCGGCACCCACAATCGCACCAACGATGTATTGCCCTTCAGCGCCAATGTTCCAGATCCCAGCCTTGAACCCCAATGACAACCCGATGGCAATCAACACCAGCGGCGCGCCTTTGACCAAAAGTTGCGGGCGGTAATAGAACGAAAACTCACCAAACAATGGATCATAAAAGATCGTCCGGATCGCAGCAACAGGCGGCGTGCCAAGAGCGCCAAACAGCAAGCCTCCAAACACCATCGTGGCAAGCACGGCCGCCAAAGGCGTCGCCATAGACCACGCCCGGGAAGGCTGCGGGCGCTTTTCCAACACGATCATCCGCCCCCCCCCTTTTCCTCTTGCCAAAAATATCCCCGCCGGAGGCAAACCACCTTTTGGCAGTTGCCCTCACCCATGCGCCACATCCAGATCATGCGCGCCGCCCATCATCAAGCCGATCTGATCAACACTCAAACCGGCAGTTGGGCGAAGCGGACTTAATCTGCCTTCGTTCAGGGCTGCAAAACGGTCGGAAATCTCCATCAGTTCATCCAAATCCTGGCTGATGCAAATCACGCCAGCCCCACCAGCCGCCAGGTCCAAAAGTGCTTGACGGATCGCCGCGGCGGCCGCTGCATCAACACCCCATGTCGGCTGATTAACAACGAGAACAACAGGGCGTTGCAATACCTCGCGCCCAATAACAAATTTCTGCAAGTTTCCGCCCGACAGGGCACGCGCGGCAGTTTCGGGCCCGGGTGTGCGCACGTCGAAATCGCGGATGATGGCCTGGGCAAACGCCCGCGCCTTGCCCCACTTCAAAAATCCGCTTTGTTCAAGATTTTCGCGCACCATTCCGGTTAACATCGCATTTTGTGTCAGGCTCATGTCAGGCGCCGCAGCATGCCCCAAACGTTCTTCTGGTGCACAAAGCAATCCCAGCGCACGTCGACCCGTTGGACCAAGATGCCCGATATCGGCGCTTCTCAGCTGTATCGCGGCGCGAGCGCATGTTGTTTCTCCGGACAAAACGCTCAGCAATTCGTCCTGACCGTTTCCGGCGACCCCGCCGATGCCCAAAATCTCGCCCTGTTTTATCGCAAAAGAGATGTTGTGCAAAACGGTCCCAAATGCCGAGACCGAGGCCACGGAGACGTTCGAAAGCTTCAGTATTTCGGGTCCAAACGTGCGATCAGTCCGCGCTGGCGTGCTGAGTGAGGCCCCCACCATCAATTCAGCCATCGCCCGCGCCGTGGTGTCGCGCGGCGTGCATTCGCCAACCACCTTGCCCTGGCGCAAAACCGTCGCGTGATCGCACAACGTTCGAATCTCTTCCAATTTGTGTGAAATGTACAAAATCGCCGTGCCTTCTGAGGCCAGTTTGCGCAGCGTTTCAAACAGAATTTCAACTTCCTGGGGCGTTAAAACGCTGGTTGGTTCATCCATGATCAACAGTTTGGGATCTTGCAACAAACATCGAATGATCTCAACGCGTTGACGTTCTCCGGCAGACAGATCCCCAACAATGCGAGCTGGATCCAAAGGCAGACGGTAAGCCAGCGAAACCTCACGGATGCGGCGCGCCAAATCCCGCATCGCCGGTGGGTTTTCCATGCCAAGGGCGATGTTTTCGGCAACGTCCAGCGCGTCAAACAGGGAAAAATGCTGAAAAACCATTGCGATGCCATCAGCGCGCGCATCGCGCGGCTCAGTCGGGGCAAAAGCTGCGTCATTCAAAGTCATGGCGCCGCTGTCTGGTTTGACCAGGCCGTAGATCATCTTGACCAAGGTCGATTTCCCGGCTCCGTTTTCGCCCAATAATGCGTGGATCTGCCCCTTTTCGATACTCATAGACACATCGGAATTGGCAATCACCCCAGGATAGGCTTTGCTCAGCCCTTTCAATGACAAAAGCGTCACGCTTGTTGCTCCCTTTGTGCGCCAACCACAGGCGTCAGTACCGTCGCGGCAACACCGATGGCAATCGCTTGGGGATGTTTTCCAAGGTCGGGCGCACCAATCGGACAAGTCAGATCACCAATCCGTGCCGGGCTGTGGCCCAAAGCGGCAAGACGTTTTTGAAAGCGCGCCCATTTCGTAGCCGACCCGATCAGCCCTGCAAAGGCAAACTGGTGCATCAAAAGTCTGTGGCAGATGTCAAAATCGATCACATGGGAATAGGTCACAACCAAATGCGTGGCGTCGGGCGCTGCATGCTGCACCAATTCTGCGGGATCTGCGGCAACGATGGGATTTGCCTCGCCGGTTTCGACCGGAAAACGCGCTTTGCTTGTGTCCACCCAATTGATTTCAAAATGCGGCAGGGGGGCAAACACATCGACCAATGCACGCCCGACATGCCCGGCGCCCCATACCCACAAAGGTCGGCGCGGTGGTGCAATCGCTTCGATCAACCAGCCTGAAACAGTTGCAAAATCCGCCTGTCCACCGGGATGGCGCGCCATCTGTTGGTCAAGATGCGTGACACGGATGGGGGCTTGGCCGGTCCCTTGGGCGGGGCGCATGTAGGTTGATCGCCCTTGCAACGCTTGAACCGCGGCTGCGTCAAAGCTTTCCAACTGCAGCGTGACTGTGCCGCCGCAGCATTGCCCAAGGTTTGGACCCAGCGCCAAGCGTACAACATGGGGCGCGGCATCTGCGTCCTCCAGTCGCGCGCGTGCCAAGCTGACAATGTCAAATTCCAGCGCTCCACCGCCGATTGTTCCGCTTTGCCCCGCTGACCAGACCAGCATTGAAGTTCCGGCGTCTCGCGGCGCCGACCCTTTGACGTCGACGACCAAAACCCGCATGACCCGGCCCTGTGCGGCGACGGTTTGGGCCAGTTCGACCAGATCCATACTCACATCTGCACCCGGCGCACCGCATGATAAATCGTTTCTGGCGTGGCGGGCGCGTCCAGCGCGGGATAGGCGGTGCCGCAGCTGGCGACCGCTTGGCTGAGAGCTAAAAATGCCGACATGCCCAACATGAACGGCGGCTCGCCTACGGCTTTTGAACGATAAATCGTGTCCTCTCGGTTTTGCGCATCCCAAAGGCTGACATTGAACACCTCAGGGCGGTCCGAGCAGGCGGGGATTTTATAGGTGCTGGGCGCATGGGTTTTCAACGCGCCTGTCCCGTCCCAGACAAGTTCCTCGGTGGTCAGCCAACCGGCCCCCTGCACATAGCCGCCCTCGATCTGGCCCAAATCGAGGCTTGGGTTCAGGCTGGCGCCGGCATCATGCAACATATCGGCGCGCAAGATCCGGTTTTCCCCGGTCAGCGTGTCGATCACCACTTCGCTGAGGCTGGCGCCGTAAGCAAAATAGAAAAACGGTCGTCCTTTGCCCTGAATGCGATCCCATTCGATCTTCGGGGTTTTGTAAAAACCGGTTGCCGACAAGCTGATGCGGCCCAAATAAGCCAACTCAGCAGCCTCGCCGAAACTGTAGCTGGTTTCGCCGACATGGACCCGCCCATTCTGAAAACGGATCATGTTGGGATCGCATTGATGGGTCTGCCCCAGATGATCGGCCATGCGGTCGCGGATCGTGTCACAGGCGATTTTCACCGCCATCCCGTTGAGATCACTGCCAGAAGACGCAGCCGTGGCCGAGGTGTTGGGCACTTTGGCGGTATCTGTGGCGGTGATGCGCACCTGTGCGGGATCAATGCCAAAACGGTGTGCGGCGACTTGCGCGATTTTCTGGAACAACCCCTGACCCATCTCTGTGCCGCCATGGTTCAAGTGAACCGAGCCGTCCTGATAGACATGCACCAAAGCGCCGGCCTGATTGAGATGCGTCAACGTAAACGAGATGCCAAACTTGACCGGCGCAAAGGCCAAGCCTTTCTTTAGGATGGGATTTTCCGCGTTCCACTGTGCCACGGCTTCTTTGCGTGCCTCGTAGTTCGCGCGCGCCAGCAGAGCCTCGGTCATCTCGTGCAATTCGAAATCTTCGACGTTTTGCCCGTAATGGGTCACGCCCGCCGGCGCGCCGGGGGCGGCATAGTAGTTGCGTTGGCGGATCTCAACCGGATCGCGGCTAAGGTGGTGGGCGATATGGTCCATCACCCGCTCGATCCCGATCATGCCTTGCGGGCCGCCAAACCCGCGAAACGCCGTAGCGCTTTGCATGTTGGTTTTCAGCCGATGGCTTTCGACGCGCGCATTGGGCAGGTCATAGGCGTTGTCCGCGTGCAGCATCGCCCGGTCGGCCACGGGCAGTGACAGATCCTGCGCCCAGCCACAGCGGGTATAGTGCACGAAACTGACGCCCATCAGGCGGCCTGTGTCGTCAAACCCGGCCTCGTACATAATGCGAAAGTCATGGCGTTTGCCAGTGATGATCATATCGTCATCACGGTCATAGCGCATTTTGCAGGGTTTTTGCGTCAGCCGGGCTGCAACCGCACAGGCAACGGCCAACGCATTGCCCTGACTTTCTTTTCCGCCAAACCCACCGCCCATGCGACGGGTTTCAACCCGCACCGCATGCATCGGTTTGCCCAGCGCTTCGGCCACCTTGTGCTGGATCTCGGTGGGGTGCTGAGTGCTCGAATGCACCATCATGTCGCCGCCCTCTTGCGGCAGTGCGAGCGCGGCTTGACCCTCGAGGTAAAAATGCTCTTGACCACCGATTTCAAAGCAGCCCGATACGCTGTGCGCGGCTTGCGAAATTGCTGTTGCGGCGTCGCCTTTGGCATAAATGCGCGGGCCGTCTTCGAACCGGGAATTGTCGGCCAGCGCGTCTTCGATGCTGAGGATCGCGGGTTCGGGGGCGTAGTCGATTTTGCCCAACCGCGCGGCGCGGCGGGCACTTTGGTGTGATGTGGCGATCACCAGAAAAATCTGCTGGCCGACATGATGCACAGATCCATCCGCCAACAGCGGCTCGTCATGATTTGAAGGCGACACATCATTGGCAAAGGGCAGGTCTTGCGCGCAAAGCACCGCGATCACCCCAGGGGCCGCGCGCACCGGCGCAAGATCGAGGTTCACGATCCGCCCGCGTGCAATGGTGGACAGCCCGAACGCCAGATGCAGTGTGCCCTGCGGCGTCGGGATGTCATCGACGTAGCGCGCCTCGCCGGATACGTGCAAAGGTGCGGCGTCATGGGGAAGGGGTTTTGCGACGCTCATGCCGTTACATCCAGCACAGAGACCGTGGCGCCTTGGGACTGTGCGAAATAGCGCATCAATAAGGACCTTGCGACGCCCAAGCGATAGTCAGCCGACGCGCGCATATCGCCGAGAGGTTTGAAATCATGCGCGAATTCCTTTTGCGCGGTTGTGATGGTTGCAGTGGTCCACGGCTGCCCGATAAGTGCATTTTCAACGTTGTGCGCGCGTTTGGGGATGCCCGCCATGCCACCAAAGGCGATGCGCGCGACGCTTATATGGTTGTTCTGAACGGTGATATTGAAACATCCGCAGAGCGCGGAAATATCCTGATCAAAGCGTTTCGAGATCTTGTAACATTGCAAAAACGACGCGTCTTTGGGGATTGAAACGCCGGTGACAAATTCACCCGGTGCGCAATCTTGCTGACCGTATGCGATAAAGAAATCTTCGATATCCAATGTGCGGGTCGTGTCGCCTTTGCGCAAACCAAGCTGCGCGCCAAGGGCGATCAGGGCAGGAGCGTTGTCTCCGATGGGCGAGCCGTTGGCGATGTTGCCGCCCAACGTTGCGGCCTCGCGCACTTGTTGTGACCCGTAGCGGCGCAGAAGTTCGCTGTAGCTGGGGTAAATCGGCGCGATCGCTTTGCGAAACGACGCCATTGTCACCATCGCGCCAACGTCGATTGTGGTGTCGGTTTGCGTGATGGTTTTCAAATCGTCGCATCTGTGCAGGAAAATCGGCGATGGCAGATCGCGCAGACCTTTTGTCACCCAAAGCCCCACATCTGTGGCCCCGGCAATTAACGTGGCATTGGGATTTTCGATGTACAGCTTCGCCAGGGCATCACTTGAGCTCGGCGTTTGGGCGTCGCTTGGCGCGGGCGGTGTGTCGTGGATCCAATTTGGCACAGGCTGTTTGCGCGCAGCTTGAGCGGCGCGAATGATGGGGGCGTAGCCAGTGCATCGGCACAGGTTGCCGGCCAATTGATCGTTGTCATCGCGGGCGCCATTGGCGTGGGCCGTGGCCATGGTTGTGATGATGCCAGGCGTGCAAAAACCGCATTGGCTGCCATGGTGGTCGATCATCGCTTGCTGCACGGGATGAGGGCGGCCTTCGGGGCCAGAAATCCCCTCGACCGTGCGCACAGCCTTGCCGTCGAGTTGGGGCAGGAACAGAATGCACGCATTCAAAGCGCGCCGCCCGGCCGTGTCGGTGATCATCACGCTGCACGCGCCGCAATCGCCTTCGTTGCAGCCTTCCTTTGTTCCGGTCGCGCCGCGATCATCGCGCAACCAATCCAATAAGGTGTCTGTTGGGGCAACGCCAGTCAGCGCCACAGTCTCTCCGTTTAGAAGAAACGTGATATTCATCCCAATACCCGTCGCGTTACTCTGTTGCGCCCCCGATTGGCCCTGTCGATGCGACGTAGACGGGGCGGGGCGTGATTGCACCAAGGTTATGAAGGCAAAGGCAGCGCTTGCAAGGGAAAAGCAATCTGTTTTGGTACCGTGCAATTGCGCGGTGCTTGCGATGAGTGGGATTTAATCGAATTGATACAACATGTTGCAGCCTTTGCATTTGGTGACGAAAGGTAAGTGACGCCCGAGGCGCGCGCAGATTTGCGCCCTGCACGGCGTTTCCATTGCCGCGACGCTGCGCTAGCATCCGGACATGAGCCAGCCAAACCGATTCATCCACCTGCGCGTGCACTCCGAATATTCGCTTCTGGAAGGGGCGATGCGTCTCAAGGGGTTGCCGGGTCTGTGCGCAAAGATGGAAATGCCCGCCGTCGCCGTCACGGACCGCAACAACATGTTCGCCGCTCTCGAGTTTTCGATTGCAGCTGCCGATGCCGGGGTGCAGCCGATCATCGGCTGTCAGGTGGACGTTGCCTATGTCTCTGCCGGGCCGGGCGAGCGGGCGCGCGATCCCGCGCCTTTGGTCTTGTTGGCGCAATCCGAACAGGGTTACGAGAACCTGATGGCGTTGAACTCTTGTCTTTATATTGGCAAGAACGGTCAACTGCCGCAGGTCACTCTGGCTGAGTTGAGCGCCCTTAGCGACGGTTTGATTTGCCTGACAGGCGGTGCCGGTGGACCGATCGGGCGCTTGCTACAAGACGGCCAGCGCCCATTGGCCGAAACGGTCATGATCCAATTGGCCAAAGCTTTTCCCGACCGTCTTTATGTGGAACTCCAGCGCCATCCCCGCGAAGATGGCACGCCGCTGGAAAGTGAACGTCTGAGCGAGCGGGGGCTGGTCGAGATCGCTTATGCGCAAGATCTGCCATTGGTTGCCACAAATGATGTCTATTTTCCAAAACCCGAAATCTACGAGGCCCATGACGCGTTGATTTGCATTGCGGATGGGGCTTACGTTGACCAGCAAGAACCCCGGCGACGGCTGACGCCGCAACATTATTTCAAAAGCGCGCAAGAGATGGCCGTTCTGTTCGCAGATCTGCCAGAGGCGATTGAAAATACTGTTGAAATTGCGCGACGTTGTGCGTTTATGGCTTATCGTCGTGATCCCATTTTGCCCAAATTTGCCGACGACGAGGTCGTGGAATTGCGCCGTCAGGCCGAGGCGGGCCTGGTTGAACGGCTCAAGGTTATTCCCCATGCCGCACCTGTGGAAGACTATGAAAAACGTCTGGATTTCGAGCTTGGAATCATCGAAGGCATGGGCTTTCCCGGTTATTTTCTGATTGTTGCGGATTTCATCAAGTGGTCCAAAGATCAGGGTATTCCTGTCGGGCCCGGGCGGGGTTCTGGTGCGGGCAGTTTGGTGGCCTACGCGCTGACAATCACTGATCTGGATCCGTTGCGCTATTCGTTGTTGTTTGAACGTTTCCTTAACCCCGAACGGGTATCGATGCCTGACTTCGATATCGATTTTTGCATGGATCGCCGCGAGGAAGTGATCCGTTATGTGCAGCAGAAATATGGCCGGGATCGGGTTGGCCAGATCATTACGTTCGGCGCGCTTTTGTCCAAGGCGGCGGTGCGGGATGTGGGCCGGGTTCTGCAAATGCCCTATGGGCAGGTGGATCGGCTCAGCAAAATGATCCCTGTGGAAGGGGTCAAACCGGTCAGCATCGAAAAAGCACTGGCGGATGAACCACGCCTTCGCGAAGAAGCCAAATCAGAAGAGGTCGTTGCGCGGCTTTTAAACTATGGCCAGCAGGTTGAGGGACTATTGCGCAATGCCTCGACCCATGCTGCGGGTGTGGTGATTGGCGACCGGCCATTGGACAAACTGGTGCCGCTTTATCAAGACCCGCGTTCCGACATGCCAGCAACCCAATTCAATATGAAATGGGTGGAACAGGCGGGGTTGGTCAAATTCGATTTTCTGGGTCTGAAAACTCTTACAGTAATTCAGAACGCTGTCGATTTGATCCTGAAGACCGGGCGCCACTTGCATATCGGCGCTGACGGGGGCGAACTTTACCAACCTGCACCGGGCACGGTGGACGACATCAACGCGATTCCACTGGATGATGAGCGCTCTTACAAACTCTATGCCAGCGCCAAAACGGTGGCTGTTTTTCAGGTGGAAAGTTCGGGCATGATGGATGCGCTCAAGCGCATGAAACCAGATTGCATTGAAGACATCATCGCGCTTGTGGCCTTGTATCGACCGGGCCCGATGGAGAATATTCCGAAGTTTTGTGAGGTGAAGAACAAGCTGAGCGACCGCGAATTGCTGCACCCCTCGGTTGATCATATTCTGGACGAAACCCAAGGCATCATTGTTTACCAAGAACAGGTGATGCAGATCGCCCAGGAAATGGCGGGCTACAGCCTGGGCGGCGCCGACATGCTGCGCCGTGCGATGGGCAAAAAAATCCAGGCTGCGATGGACGCGGAACGGCCCAAGTTTCTTAAGGGCGCGGCCGAGAATGACGTGGATGAAGCCAAGGCGACGGAAGTTTGGCATCTGCTTGATAAGTTTGCCAATTATGGATTCAACAAGTCCCACGCGGCGGCCTATGCGGTGGTCAGCTACCAAACCGCTTGGCTCAAGGCAAACCACCCGCTGGAGTTCATGGCGGGGGTGATGAACTGCGATATTCATCTGACGGACAAGCTGGCGACGTACTTTGAAGAAGTGCGCAAGGGGCTCGATCTGCCGTGGGTGCCGCCTTGTGTGAACCGCTCGGATGCGACGTTTGATGTGATCGATGGTGCGCTGGTCTACGGCTTGGGGGCGTTGAAAAACGTTGGTGTCGACGCGATGCGGCTGGTCACGCAAGGGCGAGGTGACGCGCCGTTTGCCACGCTGTATGATCTGGCGCGGCGGGTTGATCTGAAACGCATCGGCAAGCGCCCGATGGAAATGCTGGCACGCGCGGGTGCTTTTGATCAACTTGATGCAAATCGGCGCCGCGTGTTTGACAGCCTTGACGCTCTGGTCGGCTACTCCGCCGCGATTCACGACCAAAAGGCCAGCAAGCAAGTGTCGCTGTTTGGCGAAGCGGGCGAAGATCTGCCCGAGCCGCGCTTGGCGGTTTCGGGGGATTGGCTGCCTGCGGAACGTTTGGCCGAAGAATTCAAAGCGGTTGGGTTTTACCTCTCTGGCCACCCGCTGGATGACTATATGGCCGCGTTGCGCCGCAAAGGTGTCGTGACGCTGGATGAGGTCATTGAAAAAGCCGAACGCTCGCCATTGGTTGCCAAAATGGCTGGTGTTGTGGCTGGTCGGCAAGAGCGTAAATCAGCGCGCGGCAACCGCTTTGCCTTTGCCCAGATGAGCGATACGACCGGCGCTTTTGAGGTCACGCTGTTCTCTGAAGCGCTGGAGGCGGGACGCGAACATCTGGAGGCGGGATCAAAGGTTGTGATCACCGTCGAAGCGACACTAGAGGCGGATCAGCTCAAGCTTTTGGGGCGCGGTTTGGTGCCTATCGAAGACGTGGTGGCCCAGGCCGGCACGTCTGGTGTGCGGGTTTTTGTCGACGATGTCGCCGCCATTGCAACGGTTGCCACGGTGTTGGAAGAGGCCCAGGCCGCAGCCAAACGCGCGGCTCGCGGCCCGGTTCAATTGTGTCTGATGGACGTTGCTTTGCCAGGCGAGGTTGAGGTGGATTTGGGTCAGGATTACGCCATGACACCGCAAATCAAGGGCGCGTTGAAAAGCCTGCAAGGGGTCGTCTTGGTCGAAGATCTCTGAGCCTTGCGACGCGGTTGACTCAGCAGGCGGTGCACCTAACATGCTAGCATGTCAAACCCGCCTGCAAGTGATCTGCGCCCCTCTGACCGACCGGTGTTAAAGCCGTTGTCGGCGTTTCAGGGCTCGCTGTCCAACCGGGTTTATCTGACATTGAAAGACGCGATCTTAACCCTTGGATATGCGCCTGGCGCCGCGCTGCGAAAACAAGAGCTGTGCGAGGAACTGTCGGTGTCGCGCTCGCCCGTCTCCGAGGCTGTGACGCGTCTGGCCAGCGAAGGCTTGGTCAGCGTTCTGCCCCAGACCGGAACTTATGTTGCGCGGTTTTCCATGGCAGAAATTCGGGAAAGCGCGTTTTTGCGCGAAGCATTGGAATTGGCGGCTGTGGAGTTTCTTGCACCGCGCATAACCGACGAGCAACTGGTTGAGTTAAAACGCAATATCCGAGTCCAAGAAATCTTGGTTCAAGATGGGGATGTGGCCGGATTCTATGAAAATGACGCGGCCATGCACAGCCTGATGATGTCGTTCACCGGCTATGGGCGGCTGGCCCACATGGCCGATTCCGTGTGGTCACAGGTGGCACGGGCGCGTCGTCTGGTGTTACCAGAGCAGGGTCGGGTGACGCAAACGCTGCGCGAACACCACGCCATTTTGAACGCATTGCAAGCGCGCGATCCGGACCTTGCGCGCACCACCACCCGCAGCCATTTGCGCCAGTTGATCACCTATCTCGAGCCGCTGGAAACCCGTCGCCCGGATCTGTTTGCTCCAGGCTAATGTCTTTTAAGGAAACGTCCCATGTCTCAACGTCCAAATCGCGCGAAATACGCCGCGCGCCTGAACGCCTTTCGCCAAGGGGCCGCAGAGCCGGGCCTTGCGGGTATGATTGCGCGCGCCGGACAGGTCGGAGGGCTTGATGCCGCTGATCTGAATTTTCCGGATCATTTCGAAGGTCTGTCTGCGGCGGAAGTCAGCATTCTGCTCGATGATGCGGGCCTTCAGCTCAATGGCCTGGCGATGCGGTATTACACAGATCCGGGGTTCAAACTGGGCGCGTTCACCCACCCCGATCCCGGCGTGCGCCAAGCTGCAATAGATATCACGCGCGCAGGTCTTGATACCCTGGCCGAAATGAATGGTTCGCTGATGACGCTTTGGATGGGTCAGGACGGTTTTGACTACTCGTTTCAGGGTGATTACAGCGCCATGTGGGACAACACGATTGCGGCAATCGATGCGGTTTGCGCCCACAATCGCAACATCGATATTGCCATCGAATACAAACCCAACGAGCCGCGTGCCTATGCTTTGATGCCCGATATTGGAACGACTTTGTTGGCGGTCAAAGACGTTGACGCTGCCAATCTAGGGGTCACGCTTGACTTTGCCCATGTGCTTTATGCCGATGAAATGCCTGCCCATGCCGCAGCACTGGTCGCGCGTCATTCGCGCCTGCTTGGGGTGCATCTGAACGATGGGTACGGCAAGCGTGACGACGGGTTGATGGTGGGCACGGTGCATCCGATCCAAACCGTCGAGCTGTTGGTTGAACTTGACCGAATTGGCTATGATGGCGTGATCTATTTTGACACGTTTCCCGATCAAGGGGGACTCGATCCCGTCGAAGAAGCACGCACCAACGTGCATATCGTCGAACGCTTGCGCGCAGTGGCCGAAACGCTGGGCGGGCGTGCGGATCTGGCTGATGCCATCGCGCGCCAGGACGCAGCGATCTCCATGCGTATCGTGTCAGACGCGCTTTACGGCAGCGGCGCGTGAGCCGCGTTTTCGTGCTGGGGGCCTTGCATCTTGACGTGATCGTCAACGCCCCTGATTTGCCGCGCTTAGACGAAACGCTGATGGGCTCGGCCGTAAGCTATGCCTTTGGCGGAAAAGGCGGAAATCAGGCCTTGGCTGCGGCGCGCTTGGGGGCAGATGTGGCGCTTGCTGGACGTATCGGCAGTGACGGATTTGGTGCTCAATTGCTGGAAACGCTGTCTGCGTCGGGCGTTGATCACAGTCAGATTCAGCGCGATCCGGGAGCCTCAGGAATGAGCGTCGCAATCGTAAAACCCGGCGGTGATTACGGCGCGGTTGTCGTGTCTGCGGCCAATCTCAAGCTCGATGCAGATGCGGTTTCACTGCCCGCCGACACAAACGTCGTGGTGTTGCAAAACGAGGTTCCCGAAGCGGTCAATCTGGTGGTTGCGACCTTGGCCAAAAAAGCCGGCGCAACTTTGGTTTTGAATGCGGCGCCTGCACGTCAAACGGCGCCTGAGTTGCTAAAATATGTGGATATCCTCGTTGTGAACCGGGTTGAGGCACAGGATATGACAGGTCTCGAAAACGCTAATCAACAAGGCGCGGCTCTGCTGGCAAAGGGGCCGACATGCGTGCTGCTGACCTTGGGCGCACAAGGCGCGATGATGTTCACGCGCCAGCAGACCCAGATCTTCGAAGCACCTAAAGTCAAAGCAATTTCAACCCACGGAGCTGGTGATGCGTGGCTGGGCGCGTTGGTGGCCCAGCTTTCACGCGCGGTTCCCATGACCGAAGCCATTACGACCGCGATGACTGCCGCTGCCTTGCATGTGTCGCTTCCTGTCGATCAACGCGCTCATGTGACCCGCGCGCAAATCGAGGCCTTTCGCCAGAAATAACAGCGCTCGCCGCCAAAGGCGGCCCCGAGGACGCGCCCGGAGGGCAAGGACGAGAGCTCGCGTGCGCCGTCAGGCGCTCAATTTGGCAAAACGGGTCAGGTGGGGGCGTCAGCGCGCATCAGACCCTGAGCTTTCAACTCTTCCCAAAGAGCTCTGGGAACTTCGGCTTGCGAGGCTTGCAGATTACTGTCCATCTCGTCCACACCTTGCCCACCAGGAATCACTGAAACCGTGCTGGGATGCAGCAACGGAAACTGAAACGCCGCATCCACCAGTCGCACCTTATGAGCGGCACAAACCGCTTCAATCCGTGCGACTTTGTCCAAAATATCGCTGGGCGCGACTTCATAATTGTAAAACGCTCCCGGTCGCGCGCCCGTCGCCAAAATCCCTGAATTATAGGGCCCGCCGGTGACAATCCCAATGCCGCGCGCCTCGACCAACGGCAGGAAACTGTCCAACGCGTTTTGCTCCAGCAGCGTATAGCGCCCGGCGAGCAAAAACAGATCAAAATCGCCACGATGGGTGAGGGTTTCGCACACCTCCCATTCGTTCACACCGGCCCCGAACGCTGTGATCGTACCGTCCTGGCGCAATTGCTCCAACGCGTGATAGCCGCCCGCCATCAGTTGGTCGACCTTGGCCGCCACATTGGCGGCACTGCCCTGATTTGGCACATCAATGTCATGTACAAACAAAACATCAATGCGATGCGTGCCCAACCGCTCCAGCGACATCTCGATCGAGCGCATCACCCCATCATAGGAAAAATCATAGATCTCGCGCCGTGCAGGTACTTCAAACCACTTGCCAAAGCCATCACGCTGGTCGGGCGGGCAGGGGCGCAGCAAACGCCCGACTTTACTGGACAACACATACTCATCACGCGGTTTGTCACGCAAAAACCGGTTCAGCCGGGTTTCCGACAGCCCTAACCCGTAAAGCGGCGCGGTGTCATAGTAACGTACGCCCGCCTCCCAGGCGCGCGTCAGGATCGCATGCGCGTCATCATCTGAAATTGCACGGTAAAGATTGCCCAGCGGCGCGGTGCCAAAGCCCAACTCGCTCAGGGTCAGCCCGCCATTTCCGATCCGGTCCCAGTGACGTGTTTTCACAATGCATTCCCTTCAGTGTCTTTTGCATCAGCCTAGGGGAATTGGGGATGGTGTGCATCAAAATCCTCGCTAAACTTGGGCAAAAGAGGAGGGCGATCATGCCAGCGTTTCAGCGTGTCTTTGGCCCGGTCAAGCCGGTGATCGCGATGGTGCATCTGGGCGCGCTGCCCGGCGCGCCGCTTTATGATCAAGCGGCGGGGTTGGACGGGATCGTGGCAGGCGCGCGCGCCGATCTTGAGGCGCTTCAGCGCGCCGGCGTTGATGCGGTGATGTTTGGCAATGAAAACGACCGCCCTTATGAATTTCAGGTCGATACCGCCAGCACCGCCACCATGGCTTATGTGATTGGCCAATTGCGCGATGACATCACCGTGCCGTTTGGGGTCAACGTTCTGTGGGACCCTCAAAGCACAGTCGCCTTGGCCGCCGCCACCGGCGCGCAGTTTTGCCGCGAAATTTTTACCGGCACTTATGCAAGTGACATGGGCCCGTGGACCCCCGATGCAGGCGCGGCTTTGCGCTATCGCAACCGCTTGGGGCGCTCGGATCTGGCGATGTTGTTCAATGTCTCGGCTGAATTTGCCCATTCGCTCGATGCGCGCCCGTTGGCGGATCGCGCCCGAAGCGCAGTGTTTTCGTCGGTTCCTGACGCGGTTCTGGTGTCCGGGCAGATCACAGGTGAAGCCGCCGCAATGAGCGATCTCGAAGCGGTCAAAGCGGTCCTGCCGGACACCCCGGTTTTGGCCAATACCGGGGTCAAACATGACACCATCGCCGATGTGTTTGCGGTGGCCGATGGCTGTGTGGTCGGCTCGTCGCTGAAAGTTGATGGCGATACCTGGAACCCAGTGGATGCAGACCGCGCGGCTGATTTCATGGACCGTGCGCGGGCGGCAAGATGAGCCAGCTCAAACAAGATCTGATAGATTTGATGCGCATCCCCGGTCTTTCGGGTCACGAGGATCGCGTGCGCCGCGCCATTGCCGCGCGGCTGCCCGCCGGAGTGGGCCACCGCACCGACCGGTTGGGCAATCTGATCGTGTCCTTTGCCGGGACTGGTCCGCGTGTGATGCTGTTTGCGCATATGGATCAGCTGGGGTTCATTGTGCGCCGGATTGATGATGACGGCCTGATCCGCATCGAACGTTTGGGCGGTGTGCCCGAACGCGCTTTGGCCGCACAATCGGTGCTGCTTTGCGTGGGCGAGGGGCGCGATGTGCCCGGCGTGATTGCCAACAAAAGCCACCATGCCACTGGGCCGGGCGAAAAATACGAGGTCGTGCGCGCACCTGATTTGATGATCGATACCGGCTTTTCCAGCAAAAAAGCGCTGGAAGCGGCGGGTGTGCGCATCGGCACGCCAGTGGTCTACGCGCCAAATGTCATCGAACTTAGCGAGGGCCGTATCGCGGGTTCGTCGGTGGATGATCGCGCCGGTTGCGCCGTTTTGCTGGACGTGGCGCGGGAGCTGGCCCAACGCGAAAGCGGCCCGCCTGTGGATGTGGTTTTTTCTGTTCAGGAAGAGTTCAATTTGCGCGGCGCTCAGGTTGCAGCGCAAGCCTTGCGTCCGGATATTGCGATCCAGATCGATCTGATGATTGCCTCGGACACGCCCGATATGGCCACGCGCGGTGACATGAGCCTGGGCAAAGGCCCCGGCATGAGCCTGTACTCCTTTCACGGACGCGGCACATTGAACGGTGTCATCCCGCACCCGGGTCTGGTGGCATTGCTCGAACGGGTGGCTGAGGCAGAACAAATCAATTTGCAACGCAGCGCGCAGGTCGGCATTTTAACGGATCTGTCCTA
>JBGCDD010000132.1:0-5261 GCA_045105075.1 Sedimentitalea sp.
TGTGGCGTGTTCTGATCGAAACCGGGCTGGTTACTGCATCTGTGTGTTTCCTGATCATCGCCGCCCAGATGTATTCGCGGATGCTGGCCTTTTCCGGCGTGCCGCTGGCCTTTGGCGAACTGGCCGCCGCCGCGGATTTCGGCGTTTTGGGCCTGATTTTCATGTATGTTCTGGTGGTGATCCTGTTGGGGATGATCCTTGACAGCTCGTCGATCATGTTGATCCTTGTGCCGTTGATGTTGCCGATTGTGGTGCCGATGGGCGTGGATCTGGTCTGGTTTGGCATTGTCACTGTGATCGCCGTTGAAATCGGGCTGTTGACGCCGCCTTTCGGCATTTCGGTCTATGTGATCAAATCGACGCTGGATGACGACAGCATCAGCCTTTTGGACATTTTCATTGGGGCGGCCCCCTTTGCGCTGATGATGCTGTTATGTTTGATCCTGATCATCCTGTTCCCCCCAATCGCCACTGCACTGTTGTAGAAAAGGAGCGCGCCGGCATGCCCCGCACATTCATTGATCTGTCCGTCCCGCTGGAGGCCGATATTCCCTCGGACCCCGAGATCATGTTGCCCCAGATCGACTATTTTGATCACAAGGCCACCGCTGAACAAATGGCCGGGTTCTTTCCCGGTCTTGAAGCCAAGGATCTGCCCGGCGGCGAAGGCTGGGCGTTGGAAAAGCTGACAATCTACACCCACAACGGCACTCATCTGGACGCGCCCTATCATCATCATTCGACGATGAACGGCGGTGAACGGGCGATCACCATCGACGAAGTGCCGCTGGAGTGGTGCTTTGGCCCCGGTGTGAAGCTGGATTTTCGCCATCTTGACGACGGTCACATTGTCACCCCGGACGAGGTCGAGGCCGAGCTGGAGCGCATTGGTCACGATCTGCAACCGCTTGATATTGTTGTGGTCAACACGTGCGCGGGCGCGCGCTATGGTCAACCGGACTATCTGGCGCGCGGGTGCGGTATGGGCCGTGATGCCACGCTGTTTTTGTTGGAAAAAGGCGTGCGCGTCACTGGCACCGACGCCTGGAGCTGGGACGCGCCCTTTCCCCTGACCGCGCAACGTTTTGCCAATGAAAAAGACCCCAAGATCATCTGGGAAGGGCACCGCGCCAGCATGGAGATTGGCTATTGCCACATCGAAAAACTGGCAAATCTTGACCAACTGCCTGCGACGGGTTTCACCATGTCCTGCTTTCCTTTCAAAATCAAAGCCGCCTCTGCGGGGTTCGTGCGCGCGGTGGCCATTCTGGAGACGTGATCCAATTTGGGGCTGCGTGCAGCCTTCATCAAAAGGGGGACAACCATGACAATCGAGCAGCCCAAAACACCGCTTGAGGTGATCTTTACCTGTGCGGGTCATGCCACGGGCAAGATGCGCAACGAATTGGATGTAAAAATGACCCATCCGATGCTGGAAGAGTTCACCCTGGCCACTGACGAGGGCCCGTTTCACGGCGGTGATGCCACCGCGCCGCCGCCGCTGGCCTTGTTCATCGGGGGCATGACCGGGTGTATCATGACCCAGTTGCGCGCGTTCGCAAAACGCATGCACGTGCAAATCGATGATCTGAAGGTGGATTGCAAAATCGTTTGGGTCTGGACGCCGCACGACCAGATTTACGAAACCGCGCCAAAGTCCTTTGACATCGATATCCATCTCGACAGCCCCAATCCGCTGGAAGACCAGATCGCGCTGATTGCAGCTGCCAAAAAGGGCTGTTTCGTCGAACAGACCCTTGGGCAAGTGAACGTCATTCGCCACAAATTGCGCACAGAAAACGGCTTTGTCGATATCGAACGTCTCAGCGGGGAAGGGCGCGCCTGACCCCACCACCACCCAAGTCTGCGGGCTTTGCCTTAAAAACAACACGCATCTGTGACAAATGAACGGCTTGAGACTCAAGCCAGGACCGGGCATTTATGGGTCTATCGCCAAGACCGAAGGACTGTTCGTTATGCTTACCAGACGCCATTTTATCATTTCGTCCGCCGCGCTTTTCTCTGCGCCGCTTGCCAGTCCAACATGGGCGCGGCCAACATCCAACAGCGCCATGTGGTCGTCATGGGACGCTCAGGTGACTCCGGCGGATTATGATCCGGGCACAACGAACCCCTGGGGTCTGCAC
The DNA here is from genome assembly GCA_045105075.1 of Sedimentitalea sp. GTDB lineage: Bacteria > Pseudomonadota > Alphaproteobacteria > Rhodobacterales > Rhodobacteraceae > JBGCDD01. Next base: position 2,148 of record JBGCDD010000132.1, read on the forward strand.
CGCCGATTGCTGCCACAGCGCGTTGAGGCAAATGCCGGTCTGGTTCCGGGTGACATTCATGTCGATGCGGTGGCGCGATACCTGTACCATATCGAAGCGGACGGCACGGCGATGCGATACGGCGTCGCGATTGCGCGCGGCAATCTTTATGAACCCGGCACCTATTCGATCCGTCGTAAGGCCAAATGGCCCACTTGGACACCAACGGCTGCAATGATCAAACGTGATCCAAATCTGTATGAAAAACATGCTGATGGGATGAACGGCGGGCCAACGAACCCGTTGGGATCACGCGCTTTGTATCTGTTTGTGGGCAACCGCGACACTTATCTGCGCATCCACGGTTCACCCAGCCCGCGGTCGATCGGTGGGCGCGCCAGCTCGGGCTGTGTGCGCATGGTGATGGCGCATATCATTGATCTCTATGACAATGTAGAAGCGGGCGCGACCGCGTATCTTTACCCGCCAGAAGGACCGCTTGCGTCCTAAAGCCCAATCTTGAAACAAGCATCTGCGAGGACCGACGTCAGCCGGTCCCGCCCGTTTCTATTGTGAACAGATCGGGTTTCCGTTTTTCGTTCTGAGCGGCAGGAATGTGGTTTCAACAGGTCCGCTGTAGCGATATTCATAGCAGCCATCGTTCGGGTTGATCCGCACGGCCGTCAGGTCCTGAAACGGTGCGGCCACTTCGCGAACGCCATCTGGAACGGTCCTGATAAGAGCGCCAGAAGATTGCGTTCCATTGGGCCCGGGAACGTCACAGGCTGACACTGTCAGCGTTGCCAATCCCAACAACATCAAAACTCGCATGAATGGTACTTCCTTCATATTCCCCACCCCATATGGGCTAATTTGAAAAATCGCTTATGTCCATCGCCAAGCGCGGCCGCGCCGTTTTTCCCGGTGGAACCCAAGCATTTATGCACGCAACCAGCGCCATGAGGCGTCCGCAAGGCACGCAACAACGGCTTTAGGGTCGCGCTCTGGGTCCAACATCAGAGCCCGCATCGCGCCTTCAACCATGCCATGTGCAATCTGCGCTGCAAGGGCGGGGTCCAGATCCTGTCGCAGTTTTTCGCGGGCCATGCCATCACGCAGATGTGCCTCAATTCGGGTGAAAATACTGTTTTTCTGATCCTGATGTGGCCTGTCAGCAAAGGATGACATCGCCATCAGCTTGGCCAGATCCTTTTCCTGATCCGCAGTGCGCAAAATTGCGGTCATGATCCGCTGAAATCGCTCGGGGAAGGGAGTGTCCCATACGTCGTCCTGATCCATCGCCGCGCCAAATGCGTCTTCAACGCGCGCCAGAACCGCGCCCAGCAACTCGGCTTTGCCCTCAAAACGCAAGTATATTGTGCCCACTGCCACATCGGCGTCGCGCGCGATCGCCGCCAATTTTGTCGCTTCAAATCCACGGCTGGCAAAATGGGTTTGGGCTGCATCCAGAATGGCATCGGTTTTCTTGTTTCGGCTCGAGACTTGCGGTGCTTTTGTCATGCAAAATGAATACCATTCATTTTTTTCATTGACCATTGCGATTGTTGATCTAAAATGAATGAGGTTCATTCATAAACTAAAAATTGAGATGATCCGTGGTGTTTGGGTCTGACAGAAATCGCCTTTTGCATCCTGTCCAGCGGCTCATCCTTTTTTGTCAACACAGAGGCGCAAATGTCAGTGCAAACCAAACCGCCGATTGCGGCGGGCTCGAACCGAAACTTCAGTTTCACGCTGGCCACCGATGCGCCGGATCAGATCTGGCGCTTGTGGACCACACCCGCGAGCTGGGCAGATTGGGATCAGGGGCTCAAATCTGCCCGCCAAGAAGGCGAAATGGCCTTGGGATCAGTCGGTCAGATCGTGCCATTGTTCGGGCTCACATGCCGTTTTGAAGTCGTTAAATTCGAAGCAGGGCGGGGCTATGGCTTTGTCACACACTTGCCGCTGGCCACTTTGCGGGTAGATCGGTTTTTCAACGGTGACCGCAGCGCATTCACACATCTCGTGACCTTCGCGGGTCCAATGGCCTTCCTGTTTTCACGACTGTTTGGTCCGGGTTTTCGCAAAGCACTGCCCGCAAGCATGATCGCTCTGTCGGCGCGCGCAGGGGCGATTTGACGATGCGGACTGTTGCCCGGCGCATGCTGTTGCGGGCCGCTGCCTTGGGTGTCGCGGCTGGCGGGTGCACGTCTGTGTTCACTCAAAGCGGCGTTTCGCCTGTTCCGGCTTCCCCTTCGCCCGGGCCGATTTCTTTGCGCCTTTCCGCGCGGATCCGGCTGCACATGTTTCAAACCGGTTGGGTGGCGGTCAAGCAAGAGCACCGGTCTTTTTCGAGCCCCGGGACCCTTCGACTGCCGGCGATCATCGCCAGCGCCATGTGGACAGAGTGGCTTCCGATCACCGCTTATGTGATCGAACATCCCGAAGGGTTAAACGTTGTCGACACTGGAGAAACAGCGCAGATTTCCAACCCAAACTATGCGGCATGTGATCCGATAGCCGGGTTGTTTTATCGCAAAAACCTAAAGTTCTTGGTCGAGCCCAAAGACGAGATCGGACCCCAAATGGCCCGCGCGGGAATGTCCGCGGATCGGGTTCGAAACGTTGTGATGACCCATCTTCATTCCGATCACATGTGCGGCATGGGCTTTTTCCCCAAGGCCCGGTTCTGGATTTCGGCGGGCGCTGTTGCTGGGCATTCCGGGGCGTTGATGTGCCGGATCCCTGCTGAGTTGAACATCAAACCCGTGCACCAAACAGAGCGTGCAATCGGTGTTTTTGCGCAAAGCATGCCTTTGACGAAGGACGGCACCCTTTCGCTGGTTCCCACGCCCGGTCATGCCAACGGACATCAATCTGTATTGATCCAAGATCAAGGAACCAGCCTGTGTCTGGTTGGCGATGCGGCCTTCACGGTTGGGCAAATACAAGATGGCACTGTTGCCGGGATTGTCGAAAACCACCGAGCTGCATTGGACAGCGCGATGCTGCTCAAGCTGCAAATGAAGCATTTTCAGACAGTGATGTTGCCGACGCACGATCCTGGCAATGTGGCCCGTCTTGCAGACCTAAAGTTGCGCTTGGCGCTCTAGATCACACGGGGCGAGCACT
>JBGCDD010000133.1:0-11789 GCA_045105075.1 Sedimentitalea sp.
GATGGACGGCGGCACGCTTTACGATGCGATCCGCTACGAAAACCCCCTGCCCCTGCGCGATGTGATCCGAAAGACTTACTTCACCAATCTCGACATCATTCCCGGCAACCTTGAGCTGATGGAATTTGAACACGACACCCCGCGTGCGCTGAGCCAAGGGGATGACAACCTTTTCTTCACTAGAGTCGGCCAGGCGCTGGCCCCGGTCGAAGGAGAGTACGACGTGGTTGTGATTGATTGCCCACCCCAACTGGGGTTTTTGACCATGTCGGCGCTGTCGGCCGCGACTGCCGTGCTGGTTACTGTGCATCCGCAAATGCTCGACGTGATGTCGATGTGCCAATTTCTGTTGATGGTGTCGAACCTGCTGGGTGTGGTGTCGGATGCGGGGGGCGATATGTCCTATGACTGGATGCGCTATCTGGTGACGCGCTATGAACCTGGCGACGGGCCGCAAAACCAGATGGTCAGCTTTATGCGATCGATGTTTGGCGAACATGTGCTGAACCACACTGCGCTGAAATCCACTGCGATTTCGGATGCGGGGATCACCAAACAGTCGCTTTATGAGGTCGAAAAGGGCCAGTTCACCCGCGCCACTTACGAACGGGCGATGGAAAGTTTGAATTCGGTGAACGGCGAAATCGAAGATTTGATTCAAAAAGCATGGGGACGGGGATAATGGCACGCAAAAATCTGTTGAAAGACGTGATGGACGATGACACGCCCGCCGCCGCGCCCGCGACGCCGCGCTATGCCAAAGGCGCCATTGGAGCGGTCAGCAAGTCGATTGAGGATCTCAAACGCCGCGCTGTGATCGACGTGGAACCCAATATGATCGACGCCGCCGGCATCAAGGACCGGCTGGATGAAGACACAGAGTTGGCTGCGCTGGCGCACTCTATCGACACCTACGGCCAACAGGTCCCGGTGCTGTTGCGGCCCAATCCGAACTATCCCGAACGCTTTGAAATCGTCTATGGCCGTCGCCGCGTTGCTGCGTTGCGGGCGCTGGGAAAACCGGTCAAGGCGCTGATCCGGCTGCTGGATGACCGCGCGCTGGTGCTGGCTCAGGGTCAGGAAAACACCGCCCGCAAAGATCTGAGCTTTATCGAAAAGGCCAATTTCGCGCGCCAAATGCGCGATGGCGGCTATGCGCGCAAAATCATTTGCGACGCGCTCTCGATGGACAAAACCTTGATGTCGCGCCTGCTGTCGGTGGCGGACCGGGTGCCTTTGGAGCTGATCCAAGCGATTGGCGCAGCGCCCACGGTGGGGCGCGATCGCTGGCTGGCGCTGGCCGATGCGATTGGCGATCTTGACCTGTGTGATCATGCCCGGGGCGACAGCTCGGACGCGCGCTTTGATGCGGTGATGCGTGCCCTGCGCACGCCGCGCCCTGCCCCGCCAGAACCCGACGTGATCACCGACCAAAGCGGTGGCGAACTGGCGCAAGTCTTGCGCAAAGGCCCGGTGACCTCGCTCAAGATCGACAGCGCCAACGCGCCCGGTTTTGACACCTGGCTGATCGACAACCTCCCCGAGCTGCATCGCCAATGGCTGAAGCTGCGCAATCACTGAACCGCCAAAAAGTTGACAGCTGTCAACTTTTCCCGCGCGCGGGCAGGGATCAGACCCCAGGTTACGTCATGACCTTGCGCGCCATTGTCAGCCAAAACCACCTGCGCCACGATACCAGCCAAAACCGGCTTCGCCACGATGCCAGCCAGAACCGGCTTCGCCACGATGCCAACCAAACCCGGCTTCGCCACGATGCCAACCAAAACCGGCTTCGCCACGATAGGCCGGTGACCAGGATCGGAGTTACCCATGGCTGAAACTTCAAAACCGGCGGGATTTTTCGACGCCTTTGTCCGCCCGGCCTGGGTTGTGATGATGGTGGCGCAGATGCTGCTGGGCCTGGCCTTGGCCCTGAGTTTGATCATGAAATACTATATGCTGGTCTTTGGCACGCTGGGTTGTGTCGACGCTGACACCAGCATTGCCAACCTGCTGCGCTGCACCCCCGCGATGGAGCTGGTGGCGCAATTTGTGCTGGCCGTGGCCGCGTTTCGCTTTGCCGCGTTTATGTTTGATGACAAACCGCTGGGGTTCTTGCCGCCTTTGGTGATCGCCATCGCAGGCCTGTTTTTGCTGTTCATGACCGGCGTTTCCCCCGCCAATGCCAGCTGGCCGATGGCGGCGGTGATCGTCACCTTTGTCACCACGCTTGCCACCGCGATTGGCGGACAGGTCTATCTGCGCACCCGTGCGCGCGACCCGTAGCGCTCCAGAAAAAGAGACGCCTGGTTACACCGACGCACTGCCCGTGATCTGCCAAAATGCCCCTGTGTTGCAGGCTGAAAACCATACCGATGTGGTCTGAACGGCTGCACGTCGGTGTGAACCATATAGGGAGGATCACACATGAAAAAGAAACTACTCGGATCACTGTCAGCGCTCACGCTGATCGCAACCGGCGCCACAATGGCCACGGCAGACGGCCACCTGGGCACGCTGAAAATCGGCGCGCTGGCGACGCTGGAAGGCACGTATACACAACTCGGCGAAGACGGCATTCGCGGCATCACAACTGCGCTGACCGAAGCCGGCAACAAGGCCGGCGGGCGCGATGTTCAGGTGATCACCGTATCCACCGACGGCTCGCCCGACAGCGCCCTGCGCGCGGCGCGCAAGCTGGTCGAACAGGACGGCGTTGATATCATTCTGGGGCCATTGTCCGGCTCCGAAGGCATTGCGCTGCGCGACTATTCCAAGACCCAGCCGCAAACCACATTTATCAACGGCATCTCGGGCGCGATGGAAACCACCTTTGTCACCCCGTCTGAAAACTTCTTCCGCTTCAACACCGATGGCGCGCAGTGGTCGGTGGGTCTGGGCGACTATGTGTTCAACGAAAAGGGCTATGAAACTGTCGCCACAATCGGCGAGGATTACTCCTTTATCTACACGCAGGTCTTTGGCTTTGCGACCGAGTTCTGCGCCGCTGGAGGCGAGATCACCGAGCGGTTCTGGGTGCCCCTTGGCACCAAGGATTTCGGCTCGATCATTGCGGCTTTGCCCGATGACGTCGACGCGATCTATCTGGGACTGGGCGGCGGCGACGCTGTCAACTTCCTCAACCAATACCAGCAGGCGGGCGGCGACGCGAACCTGATTGGCGGCTCGATCATGGTCGATGGCACGGTGCTGAACTCGGAAGGCTCGGCCAAGAAGGCGCTGACCGGCGTGCCATCTTCGGGCATGATGGCCGACACCTGGGATGATCCGCGCTGGACCGATTTCGTGTCGCTCTATCAGGGCACCTTTGACGCCGCCGACCGCTTTCCATCGCCGTCGCTGTTCGCCATCGGCTATTACAACGCGTCTTCGGCGATGTTGCAGTGCATGGACTCTGTGGGCGGCGATCTATCGGATGGCCACGCCGGGTTCCGCAGCTGCCTTAGCAACCTGACGTTGAAGGCGCCGAACGGGGACATCACGTTGGACGAAAACCGTCAGGCGGTTGGCTCGAACTTCGTGGTTGAAGTGCGCGAACAGGCAGATGGCAGCCTTGCAACCGAGGTTGTTTCCATCGTCCAGAACGTGAACCAGACGCTGGGGATCGACCCGGCGGCCTTTGCCGCCATTGGTCTGCCCGGGCGCGAAACGCCTGTGTGTAAGTCCTCTTACTGATCACACAGCTTGGTCGGGCGGCGCAATCTGCCGCCCGGTCGTTCTTTTAGTCCATTTCAAACTTATTGGCGCTCAGAGCCTATGACGCTCATCACCTATCCCACGCGTGTGCATTTCGCTGACAATGTGTTGGAAGAAGCGCTGCATTCCGAGCTTGAGCGCGCCCGGTGCAAAGCGCCGCTGCTGTTGATGGCGCATGATCTGGCCCAGACCGAACTGGAAGACCGCGTGCGCGCAGGTTTGCCCGGAGCCGCACGGGCCCACGCCGTCACCTATTCGCCCACCAGCGATCTGCGGATGATTGCCAAAAACGTCGCCACGCTTGATTTTGTGCCCGATGCGATCATCGCCTTTGGCACCGCGCGGGCGATCGAACTGGCGCGCAAATGCCGCTATGCCATCACCCAAACGCTGAAAAAACGCCTGCCGCTTTATGCGGTGCCGGGCGTTGATGGGCTGCCGGGGCCGTGCACGCGCAATCTGGAAAGCTGGCGTGCGGGTTTGCCATCGGTGTTGATTTTTGACCCGACCGTGGCGCTGGGGGCAGGGCAGGTGCAAAGCGAGCGCGCCTCGGTGCTCAGTCTGGTGCGGTGTTGCGAGTCCTATCTGACCCAAACCTATAACCCGCTGGCCGATGGGATGGCGCTGGATGGATTGAACCGCTGCGTGATCAACCTGCCCAAAATCACCCGCGCCGATGGCGTCGATTTGCAGCGCGAGCTGATGGCCGCCAGTCTGAACGCCGCGCTGTCACAGGAAAAGGGCGTTGGGCCGGCGCTGACCATGTCGGCGGTGTTGGCCAAAGCCAGCCAGAACCTGACCGAAGCTGACATCGCGCGTCTGGTGCTGCCCGCCGTGGTGCGCGCGCAAGTGGTCGACGAGGACAAGGCCGGCGCGCTGCTCAAGGTGCTGGGGCAGAACAATCTGGAACTCGGCGACGCGATGGACCGTGTGCTGGCCGCCGTTGCAGGGCCGCGGTCTTTGCAAGGGTTGGGCGTGCCACATGCCGCGCTGGACAGTGCCGCACAGGCGGCTGTTGGCAAGGCCGGTTTGGGCTATGACGCGGCGCTGCACGCGTTGGAAGATGTTTACGAAAGCGCGGTGACATGAAGCCCTTGTTGATTGACGGCGCGTGGGTGACCACCTCGCACGGGGTCGAAAATGTGAACCCGTCGGATGTGGGCGATATCATCGATGTCTATGCCCAAGCCGGTCGCGCCGAGGCCGAAACCGCCATCGCCGCCGCGACCCGCGCCGCCCCCGCATGGGGTCTGACAACGCCGCAACAGCGCCACGATGTTCTGCACGCGGCGGGCGTTGAAATTCTGGCGCGCAAGGGTGAACTGGGCGCGCTTTTGGCCCGCGAAGAGGGCAAGGTCTTGCCCGAGGCTTTGGGCGAGGTCACGCGCGCGGGGCAGATATTCCTGTTTTTCGCAGGCGAGGCTTTGCGTCAACGCGGCGACCGGCTCGAGTCAGTGCGCCCCGGCATTGGCATCGAAGTGACCCGCGAGCCGGTCGGCGTGGTTGGCATCATCGCGCCGTGGAACTTTCCACTGGCGATCCCGGCCTGGAAAATCGCGCCGGCTTTGTGTTTTGGCAATGCGGTGGTGTTCAAACCCGCCGAACTGGTGCCCGGATGCGCCTGGGCGCTGTGCGATATCTTGCACCGGGCCGGGGTGCCGGCTGGGGTGCTGAACCTGGTGATGGGGCCAGGCGCGGTCGTGGGGCAGACGCTGCTGGATGATCCCCGCGTCGATGCGATCAGCTTTACCGGCAGTCAGGCCACGGGCGCGCGTGTTGCCGCCGCAAGCCTGCCGCATCTGCGCAAAATCCAGCTTGAGATGGGTGGGAAAAACCCGCTGGTGGTGCTGGATGACGCCGAACTGGATGTGGCGGTGAACGCCGCCGTGGATGGCGCGTATTTCTTAACCGGGCAGCGCTGTACCGCGTCGTCCCGGCTGATTGTGCAAAATGGCATTCACGACCGGTTTGTCAGCGCCGTCGCCGAACGGATCAACGCGCTGCGCGTCGGCCATGCGCTGTCGGACGACACCCAGATCGGGCCGGTGGTTGATGCGGTGCAACTGGCCCAGGACGAAGACTATATCGCAGGCGCGCGCGGGCAGGGGGCCGTGTTGCGCGCCGGGGGCAATCGGGTGCGGCGTGAGACTGACGGGTATTTCCTGCAACCCGCCCTGTTCACCGAAACCCACCCCGATATGACGATCAACCGCGAAGAAGTGTTTGGTCCGGTCGCCTCGGTGATTCGAGCCGACAGTTATGACGACGCACTGGCGATGGCCAATGACACCGAATTTGGCCTGACCGCCGGGATCTGCACGACCAGTTTGAAATTTGCCAGTGATTTCAAGCGCAAAGCCCAGGCTGGCATGGTGATGGTCAACCTGCCCACCGCTGGCGTTGATTACCATGTTCCCTTTGGTGGCCGCAAAGCCTCCAGCCACGGCGCGCGCGAACAAGGCACGGCGGCGGTCGAGTTTTATACAGTGATTAAAACGGCTTACACCTCACCCTAAGCAGATCGGGCTGATCCGCCAGCCTTGGGTTTTGCCCCCGGTCTGATGATCCGTGCCGCCACCTCTGCCAGGGAGACCAATAGTTTTGCGACGTAACGCAGGGTCTGATTCTTGGCCGATAAGACTTGCCAGATGCGGCGTGGCTGTGCGCTGATAGGCGGGTCTTCATAGCCAGGAGGCCGCAAAGCGCAGCAAAACTGCGGATCGGGGAGGGTCCAAAGATGAGCCAAGCGATAGCCGTTTCACACGGCGAATATGGGCGCGCAGCCTTGTACCGTCTCGACAAAACCATCATCACCCATGCCCACCGCGAGGGGCACCTGATCTTTTACGTGGATGGCGCCGATGCCCGTGTGCCCAACGGCGATGAGGTTTGTCTGCTGAACGCAAAACAGGCCATCGCGGTCAGCCCGTGGGAGCCGCACGGCTTTGAAGTGCCCGGCGACGATCCGGTGATCTGCCTGGTTTTGTACATCAAGCCGATGTGGTTTCTGGAAAACTCGCCCTCGGCCGAATTCGCGCTGAAATTTGGCTGTTACGAGCTGAAGATGACCAAAGACCTGTCGGATTTCGTGACCCGGCTGACCGCGCTGTTGCTGGACAACGAAGAACAGGCCAGCTTTGATCAGCTGTTGTTTGGGTTGACCAAGGCCAGTTTTGACCAATCCTGGTCGAATGTGGGCGGCAGTCCGCGCGCCAAATCCTATGACCGCTTCAGCGATTTCCGGGTGCGCCGGGCGCTGCGCATCATTCAGGAAAAGATGGGCGAAGACTTTGAAATGGAAAAGCTGGCCCGCTCGGTTGGTTTGTCTCGTCCGCATTTCTTCAAATTGTTCAAGCAGTACATGGGGGTAACGCCCAACGTCTATATGAACACGCTGCGGTCGGAACGCGCGATCGAAGAGCTGTTGCGCACGGACAAAACGGTCACCGACATTGCTTTTGACCTTGGGTTTTCGTCGCAAGCCAGCTTTACGCGGTTCTTTTCATCCAATGTTGGCATCGCGCCCAGCGAATACCGCCGGGTCGCCCATGTCACCGATGGCGCTTTTCCGATGATGTGAAAACCGATCAGACTGTTGGGTACGCAGCCCGCGCACCGTCTGACTTAGCATCTGTCCCAACGTGACCCCGAAACGGGGTGCAGGGAGGACAAATTGATCGACACTGTGGCACTTGCCCAGCCCTGTTTGAGTGGCTGGATATGAGAGGTTTTGCCAACGCGCATCCGGTTTGGACGGGCGTCATTGCCGTGCTGAGCGTGGTCTTGTTGTGGCTGATGTTCGCCATCTGGCCGCCGGGTCTGGTCGATGTGATCGGCAAGAAAAAAGTGTTCCTGTCGGCTCTGTTCAACGGCATCACGCTGGGCGGGTTGTACTTTTTGGTGGCCAGTGGGTTCACGCTGATTTTCGGGCTGATGCGCAATGTCAATCTTGCGCACGGAACGCTGTATCTGCTGGGCGGCTATGTCGGCTTTCACGCCGCCAACATCACCGGGTTCTGGCTGTTGGCGTTTCCTGTCGCCTTCATCGTGTGCGGTTTTGCCGGCGTGATGCTCCAGGTCTTTGTGTTTCGCAAGATGGAGGGGCAGGATCTGCGCCAAACCCTTGTGACTATTGGGATTTCCATCGTTGTCGCCGATCTGATGCTGTGGGGCTTTGGCGGTGACTTTTTCAACATTTCGCCGCCGCCCTGGCTGTCTGGTCCGATCGAGACGTTCTTTGTGACCACGGTCAAACGCTCGGGCGATCTGGTGTACCTGAAGTACCCGATGGTGCGCATCGTGATCTTTATTGCGGCCGTGATTTTGGGTGTTGCGATGTGGCTGGCGCTGAACAAAACCCGCATTGGCATGATGATCCGCGCCGGTGTCGATGACCGCGATATGCTGTCGGCCACCGGCGCGCGCATTCAGATCGTGTTCATCGGCGTTTTTGCCTTTGGCGCAGGTCTGGCGGGCATTGCCGGTGTTGTGGGCGGCACGTTCCAATCGGTGGCGCCGGGCGAAGACACCCGGTTCCTGCTGGCCAGTCTGGTGGTGGTGATTGTCGGCGGCATGGGCTCGATCCCCGGAGCCGCTTTGGGAGCGCTGCTGATTGGTTTGGCCGAACAGTTCGGCTCGGTCTATTTTCCCACATATGCGGTGGTGCTGACTTTCCTGATCATGGTGGTCGTGCTGGCGTTTCGCCCCCAGGGCCTGATGGGCGCGGACAATTAGATGGCCGATATCACCTCAGCCCTAGCCAGCGAAAAATCCCGTCTTGAGGCGGTGCATCCGGCCTATTGGATCATGGGTGTGGTGCTGTTGGTGATCCCGGCTTTTGTCAGCCCGTTCATTATGTTTCAGCTGATGGGTTGGTCGTTTATCCTGGGCATCATCGCGCTTAGCCTGATGTTTCTGGGCGGCTATGGCGGCATGGTCAGCATGGCGCAAATGGCCTTTGCCGGGTTCGCCGGTTACATGGTTGCGATCTTTGGCGACAGCGCGATTGACACGATTTCGCAGGGCTGGCCGTGGTGGATCGTGATCCCGCTGGCGTTGGCGCTGACCGTGCTGTTTGCCACGGCTGTGGGTTGGTTGGCGGTGCGCACCGAAGGCATTTACACGATCATGATCACGCTGGCGATTGCGGCGGCGTTCTTTTACTTTACCCGGCAGAACTATGATCTGTTCAACGGGTTTCAGGGCTTCAATTCGGTCCTGCCGCCGCAGTTGTTTGGCATCGATTGGCGCGGCTCTTACGCGTTTTACTATCTCAGCTGCGGCTTTGCGGTCGCCTCCTATGCGTTGGTTTTGTACATCAGCCGAGCGCCATTTGGGCTGACCCTGCAAGGGGTGCGCGACAATCCACGCCGCATGGCCGCGTTGGGCTATAACGTCACCGCGCACCGGGTTGCGGCCTATGCCTTTGCCGGTCTGCTGGCCGGGGTCGGGGGCATCCTGCTGACCTGGCAGTCCAGCCAAATTTCGCCCGGAACCGTTGGGATCACGCCCGCCATCGACATCCTGATCATCGCTGTGATCGGCGGGTTGCGCCATCCGATTGGCCCATTCATCGGCGCGTTTATCTATGTGGTGCTCAAGACCTTTGCGGTTGATATTCTGGTGTCGCTGGGGCTGGCGGGCGAGCGGTTTCAATTGCTGATTGGTTTGGGTTTTCTGATCATCGTTTACTTTTCCCCTGATGGCATTCTGGGACTCTGGGAGAAATACCGCGAAAATCGTCGGCGCGATCCGCTGACCGGCCAAGACCGCGGGGACACCCCGTTATGAGCGACGCGCGCATGATGCCCACCAAGCCTGCACAGGCCGACAGTGGTTATGCGCTTGAGTTGCGCGACGTGTCCAAAAAGTTTGGCGCGCTCGAGGCACTGGGCGGCATCAACATGTCGGTGCGTCCGGGCGAACGGCGCGCGGTTCTGGGCTCGAACGGGGCGGGCAAAACCACGCTGTTCAACTGTATCACCGGGGATTTCCCGCCCACAACCGGCGCGATCCGGTTCTTTGGCGAAGACGTCACTGCCTTTCCCGCCCAAGAACGCATTCGGCGCGGATTGCGGCGCACCTATCAGATTTCATTGCTGTTTAACGGGCTGAGCGTGCTGGATAATGTCTATCTGGCCTGCCGCGGTGTGTCGCGCGGCCGGTTCAGTTTCAAACGCCCCTCGAAGACCGACGCGCTGATGCAAACCGCCGAAGAGCTGGTGGACACCGTGAACCTGACCAGTGTGACCAAAACCATGGTCAGCGATCTGTCTTATGGTCAACAACGCCAGCTTGAGATCGCGATGGCGCTGTCCGGTGCGCCGCGTTTCATCCTGTTTGACGAACCTGCCGCCGGGCTGTCGCCGACCGAGCGCACCGAGCTGGTCAACATCCTGACCGGGCTGCCGGGGCACGTCGGATACATCATCATCGAACACGATATGGACGTGGCGCTGCGCGTGTCGGACATGGTGACGATGATGCACAACGGGCGGATTTTCAAAGAAGGCAAACCCGCCGAGATCGAAGAAGACCCCGAAGTTCAGGCGCTTTATCTTGGGGGTGGCAGCGATGAGTAACATCCTTGAGGTGCGCGATCTGAACGTGTTTTACGGCCAATCCCATGCTTTGCAGGGCGTGAACCTGACGCTGGGCGCGGGCGTTTTGTCGGTGGTGGGGCGCAATGGCATGGGCAAAACGACCCTATGCAAGGCGATTATGGGTCTGGTGCCCGCGCGCGCCGGCACCATCAGTTTCGGCGGGCAGAGCCTGGTTGGCCTTGGCCCTGCTGAAATCGCGCGCCTTGGCATTGGCTATGTGCCTCAGGGGCGGCGGCTGTGGAAATCGCTGACCGTGGACGAGCATCTGAAACTGGTGGCGGCAAAGGGCGGCGATTGGACGCCCGAGCGGATCTATTCGGTGTTCCCGCGTCTGGCCGAGCGCAAACAGAACGGCGGCGCGCAATTGTCCGGCGGCGAGCAGCAGATGCTGGCCATCGGGCGCGCGCTGTTGCTGAACCCGCGTTTGTTGGTGATGGACGAACCGACCGAGGGGCTGGCGCCGGTCATCGTCAACCAGGTCGCCGAGATGCTGGTGCGTTTGGGTCAAGAGGGCGACATTGACGTGCTTGTGATCGAACAAAACATCGGCGTGGCCTGTTCGGTCGCGGATCAGGTGGCGATCATGGTCAACGGCAAGGTTAACCGGGTGATGGATGCCGGACTTTTGGCCGCTGACCGCGATTTGCAACAGGCTTTGCTGGGCGTTGGGCGCCATGCCCATGACGACACCCCCGATGATGCCGACGCGCACCCTGACGCGGAGAAAAGCGCGCCGACAAGTCAGAAAATCTATGTTTCGAACCCCCGTGTGCCAACCAGATGGACCCCGCCGGTCCCGGTGCATGTGATCGCGCAAGCGGCGCGGACCGTGACGGCTGTGAGCTCTCCCGACAGAGCCGTCACGGTTGTGCGGGGGGACAGCGGGCGCAGCGGCGTGGTTTATGTGTGCGGCACGCTTGACACCAAAGGCGATGAGCTGCGGTTCATGCGCGACATCATCAAAGCCCAGGGCCTGCGCGTGGCTTTGGTTGATCTGTCGACCAGCGGCAAACCCTCGGGCGCCGACATCCCGCCCACCGCCATCGCAGGGTTTCATCCGCGCGGCGCGGCGGGCGTGTTCACCGATGATCGCGGCACGGCGGTGGCGGGGATGACCGTCGCCTTTGAACGCTGGATCAAGGGGCGGTCCGATGTGGCCGGCTTGTTGGGCGCAGGTGGATCAGGCGGCACGGCTTTGGTGGCGCCGGCGTTCCGGGCGTTGCCAGTGGGGGTGCCCAAAGTCATCGTATCGACCGTGGCCAGCGGCAACACCGCGCAATATGTTGGCCCCTCTGACATCACGATGATGCATACCGTGGCCGATGTTCAGGGCCTGAATTCAATCACCCGCGAGGTGTTGTCAAATGCCGCCAACGCGGTGGCGGGCATGGCCAAAGCGCGCCAGAATGTGCCCCCGTCCGAGGACAAACCCGCCATCGGGCTCAGCATGTTTGGCGTCACAACACCTGC
>JBGCDD010000134.1:0-5086 GCA_045105075.1 Sedimentitalea sp.
GCGCCAGCTCCAGCCGATCAGAGGGCAGCGCAAATTCGGTGTCGCGGGTGAAATCGCCAGTGATGATTTCGTGGCTGTTGACCACAGCGCCGGTCTGCCCGGTACGGGTCAGACCCAGCGTCTTGGCCCCGGCAGACACCACCAGATCGCCCCCGATCAACGCGTGCGCCTCGCCCGTGGCCACACGGATCGCACTGATATCGCTGGGCTTTTCGGCGATGCGACAGTGGATATGCACCGCACCGCCCTTTTGCGCCAGGCCCGCCATCTCCATCATGCCAGCGCCTTTGCCATCGATCTGCGCGGCCTGCGCCAGCACGGCTCCGATGGTCACAACGCCCGTGCCACCAACCCCGGTGATCACCACATTATGCGTGCCGTTGATCACCGGCAGATCCGGCATCGGCAAGTCGGGAAGGTCCAAATCGGTGGTGGCCTCTTTCTTAACCACCGCCCCCTCAAGCGTCACAAAAGACGGGCAAAACCCTTTGACGCAGGAAAAATCCTTGTTGCAGGACGACTGATCAATCGCCCGCTTGCGCCCCAGCTCGGTCTCTTTGGGCACAATCGACACACAGTTGGATTGCACGCCACAATCGCCGCAGCCCTCGCAAATGTCGGTGTTGATGAACACCCGCTTGTCGATATCCGGGAATGTGCCGCGCTTGCGCCGGCGGCGTTTTTCAGCCGCGCAGGTCTGGATATAGACGATGGCCGACACGCCCGGCACCGTCGCCAATTCCTTTTGCACGGCCATCAAATCGGCACGCTCGTGGGTTTTCACGCCGCCAGGAAACGCTTTGAAATCAACATCTTCCTTTTCGTCGTACACCACATCGATCCGGGCCACACCCATCGCCTTCAGCTCGGAAACAATGCGCGGCGCGCTGAGCCCGCCATCATTGCCCTGCCCGCCAGTCATCGCGACCGCATCATTGTAGAGAATTTTATAGGTCATGTTGGTGCCCGCCGCCAAAGCCGCGCGGATCGCCTGAACCCCAGAATGATTATAGGTGCCATCGCCCAGATTCTGGAACACATGCGGGGTCTTGGAAAACGGCGCCTCGCCGATCCAATTCGCACCTTCGCCGCCCATATGCGTATAGCCAATGGTCGACCGGTCCATCCACTGCGCCATGTAATGACAACCGATTCCCGCATAGGCGCGGCTGCCGTCGGGCACTTTGGTAGACGTGTTATGCGGACAGCCCGAACAGAAATAGGGCAAGCGCGCCGCGATATCCTCGGCATTGTCGTTGCGCCGCGCATCGCTGAGTGCGGACATCCCGGCGCGAATGCCGTCCGTTTCGCGCCCCTCTTCCAGCAAGATCTCGCCCAGCTTTTCGGCAATCAGGATCGGGTCCAACGCACCACGCGTCGGGAACAATTCTGGCCCGTGCATCGATCCCGCGCCACCGCCTTTGTGCCAGCCGTAAACCCGCCGCCCCTGACGGTCATTAAAGATCGCCTCCTTGATCTGCACTTCGATCAGCTTGCGTTTTTCTTCAACAACAACAATCAGATCCAGGCCCTCGGCCCAGTCGTGAAACCCCTTCATATCCAGCGGAAAGGTCTGTCCGATCTTGTACGTGGTGATGCCCAGCCGCTCGGCCTCGTTGGCGTCAATGTTCAGCAACGACAGCGCGTGCACCAGATCCAGCCAGTTCTTACCGGCGGCTGCGAATCCGATCTTTGCGCCCGGCTTGCCCCAGACCCGTTTGTCCATCTTGTTGGCGTGTGAAAACGCCTCGGCGGCGAACCGTTTGTGATCGATCAGCCGCGTTTCCTGTTCATGCGGCGTGTCGATCAAACGAATGTTCAGCCCACCTTCGGGCCCGGCATATTCCGGCACAACCAGCGGCAAACGATGCGGATCCCCATCCACCACCGACGTCGCCTCGACCGTGTCCTTCATCGTCTTCAGACCAACCCAAAGGCTGGAAAACCGTGACAAAGCAAAGCCGTACAGACCGTAATCCATGATTTCCTGCACGCCTGCCGGACTGACGATGGGCATATAGGCATCCATCAACGCCCATTCGGATTGGTGCAAAACTGTAGAGGATTCGCCAGTATGGTCATCGCCCATCGCCACCACAACGCCGCCCCGCGGGCTGGTTCCGGCCATGTTGGCGTGACGAAACACATCGCCCGACCGATCCACGCCAGGGCCTTTGCCGTACCACAGACCAAACACGCCGTCATATTTGCCCTCGCCGCGCAGTTCCGCCTGTTGGCTGCCCCACAAGGCCGTCGCCGCAAGGTCTTCGTTCAATCCCGGTTGAAAGGTCACGTCATGGGCCGCCAACGGCTTGGCCGCGCGCGTCATCATCATGTCAACCGCACCAAGGGGCGAGCCGCGATAGCCCGTCACCAGCCCGGCCGTGTTCAGCCCGGCGGCGGTATCACGTGCCTTTTGCATCAGCATCAGCCGCACCAGCGCCTGCGTGCCGTTCAACAAAACCGGTGACTTTTCCAGATCATAGCGATCCGTCAGCGATATCTTTTGCGTGCTCATCATACGCCTCCCAACGTGGACGGCAGCCTGCCGTGCTTTCCCCCAAGATAGGTCACAATGTCTGACCTGTATAGGAAAAAATCGCTTTACCGTTGCGGCAAAGCGGTTGCCCAGCTAGCGTGCACCCCTTTCATATAGCGCACAAACGCCGGATCGAAAGCGAGATCAATGGATTGGGATAAGCTCAGAATTTTTCACGCTGTCGCCGATGCGGGCAGTCTGACCCATGCCGGCGACCGGCTGAACCTGTCGCAATCCGCGGTCAGCCGCCAGGTGCGCGGACTGGAAGAAAGCCTGAACACCACGCTGTTTCACCGCCACGCGCGCGGGCTGATTCTGACCGAACAGGGCGAGTTGCTGTTTGACGCCACCCGTTCGATGTCCAAACGCCTCGAGGCCGCCAGCGCGCGCATCCGCGACAGCGAAGACGAAGTGTTTGGCGAATTGCGCGTCACCACCACCTTTGGCTTTGGCACGTTGTGGCTGGCTCCGCGCCTGCGCAAGTTGTACGAAAAATACCCCGATCTAAAGATCGATCTGATGCTGGAGGAACGCGTGCTGGATCTGCCAATGCGCGAGGCCGATGTCGCCATCCGCATGAAAGAACCCAGCCAGGCCGATCTGATCCGCAAAAAACTGATGTCTATTCAGATGCTTCTCTACGCCTCGCGGGATTATCTTGATCAAAACCCGGCGCCCGTGGCCATGCAGGACATCGCCGAACACCGCCTGATCTGTCAAAACACCAGCTCGGATCAGGTCAGCGCCGGGGCTGCGATGGTGCAGCATTTGATGACATATAATCCGCGCTCGCTGTTGACGGTGAACAACTATTTCGGCGTGTTGCAGGGCGTGCTGCACAACTTGGGCATCGGTCTGCTGCCCGATTACGTCACCGAGGACTTTCCCGATCTTGTGCGCGTGCTGCCCGATCAGGATTCGGCTGATGTGCCGGTTTTTCTGGCCTATCCCGAAGAACTGCGCCAATCAAAACGCATCGCGGCCTTTCGTGATTTCGTACAGGAAGAAATCATTGCCCACCGCCGCAAAATCCGTGACGCCGCCGAATAGACGCCGCTCTGGCCCGGGCAACAATCGCGCGCAACTGCCCAAATAACAGGCAAACGTAAAACAATCGACATTTTTTTGCCAGTCACGTGGCCCCCGTGCGCGCAGCACCAGGTGCCATATCGCAAGCTGACGTAGCGGCACCATTGATGCGTTTCATCACCGCCATGCACCGGTCTTTTCTGCTTTGCCTCAAGTAAGTTAGGCTTTACACCCGGTGGCCCATCCGCACCCGCTCTGCCTGCCCCGGACAGATGACACCCTCCAACGCCGGCGCAAACCTATGCAGGAATCGCATAGCGGACTTGCAGGATTTTTGGTGATTTTTTCTTGAATGGTCAAAAACTGATCCTTAACTGTAATAGCGAAGGCGATGATGCTTAATCGCTGATCACCTTCAACCTCCCTGTTGGACTTAGGCCGAGCTTAGTGCTCGGCCCTTTTTTTTGCCCCACATCCACAGAGCCGGGAACTGCCCCCTTTCCCCCACAGCGCGCGCACAGTAAAGACAGCGCCACATCTGTCTTGGGGGGCACACCAATCATGAGCGAACCAGCCATCACGCCTGATCTGATCGCCAGCCACGGGCTGAAACCAGACGAGTACGACCTGTTGCTCGACATCATCGCCCGCCCGCCCAGCTTTACCGAGCTGGGCATCTTTTCGGCCATGTGGAACGAACACTGCTCTTACAAGTCGTCCAAGAAATGGTTGCGCACCCTGCCCACGACCGGCCCCCAGGTGATTTGCGGCCCCGGTGAAAACGCCGGAATCGTCGACATTGGCGATGGTCAATGCGTGGTTTTCAAAATGGAAAGCCACAACCACCCCAGCTATATCGAGCCCTACCAAGGCGCGGCCACCGGCGTTGGCGGCATCCTGCGCGACGTGTTCACCATGGGCGCGCGCCCGGTTGCGGCGATGAATTCGCTGTCCTTTGGCATGCCCGACCACCCCAAAACCCGCCAGTTGGTGAACGGAGTCGTCGCGGGCGTCGGCGGTTACGGCAATGCGTTTGGCGTGCCCACCGTGGGCGGCGAAGTGCGCTTTGATCCCGCCTATAACGGCAACTGTCTGGTCAATGCGTTTGCCGCCGGATTGGCCGACACCGACAAAATCTTTTATTCCGCCGCCTCGGGCGTCGGCATGCCTGTGGTCTATCTGGGCGCCAAAACCGGGCGCGACGGCGTTGGCGGCGCCACCATGGCTTCGGCTGAATTTGACGACACAATCGAAGAAAAACGCCCTACGGTGCAGGTTGGCGACCCGTTCACCGAAAAGCGCCTGATGGAGGCCACGCTTGAACTGATGGCCACCGGCGCTGTGATCTCGATCCAGGACATGGGCGCGGCAGGCCTCACCTGTTCGGCCGTGGAAATGGGCGACAAGGGCAATCTGGGCGTGCGGCTTGATCTGGAAAACGTGCCTGTGCGCGAACCCAACATGACCGCCTACGAAATGATGCTCAGCGAATCTCAGGAGCGCATGCTGATGGTGCTG
>JBGCDD010000135.1:0-30338 GCA_045105075.1 Sedimentitalea sp.
TGGCATCGTCAAGGATTTGAACAAAAAGGAAGGCGTGTCTTTCCTATTGGCCGAACAGAACACCAATGTGGCGCTGCGTTTTGCCCACTATGGCTACATTCTGGAATCGGGTCGCGTGGTGATGGATGGTCCGGCCGCTGAATTGCGCGAAAACCCGGACGTAAAGGAATTCTATCTGGGCATGTCCGACGAGGGACGCAAATCCTTCCGCAACACCCGCAGCTATCGCCGCCGCAAGCGTTGGCTGAGCTAACCTTTCAGGGCCGCCTTGCAGATCAAAGTCGCAGAGTAAAACCATGCTGAAAAAACAGTTCTTCGATGAGTTGGAAACCCGCAGCGACGATGCGCGCGCGGCGGATCTGGCCCAATCTTTGCCAAAGCAGATTGCACGCGCGCAGCAGGCGACGGGCTATGGCGACACGCTGGCCGGGTTTGACGCGGCGTCGATCACCGATGCGGCGGCTCTGGCGGCGTTGCCGGTGCTGCGCAAATCTGATCTGGGGCGCGCGCAGGCGGCCAATCCGCCGTTAGGTGGATTCACATTGAAGCCTGCGCACGGCTTTGCCCATGTGTTTCAGTCACCTGGCCCGATCTACGAACCCGGCGGCATTGATGCGGATTGGTGGCGGTTTGGCCGCGTTTTGCATGCGGTTGGCATTGGTGCGGGCGACATCGTGCAGAACTGTTTTGGCTATCATCTGACCCCGGCAGGCATGTTGTTTGAAAGCGGTGCGCGCGCGGTTGGCGCGGCTGTGCTGCCTGCGGGCACTGGCCAAACCGAGTTGCAGGTCACTGCCGCGCGCGATGTGGGCACCACGGCCTATGCCGGCACGCCGGACTACCTAAAGGTGATCCTGGACAAGGCCGACGAGATGGGCGTGCACCTTGGGATCACCAAGGCAACTGTGGGCGGCGGCGCGCTGTTTCCGTCGTTGCGCGCTGAATACAAAGACCGTGGCGTGACCTGTTTGCAGTCCTATGGCACCGCTGATCTGGGCAATATCGCCTATGAAAGCCTCGCGGTTGAGGGCATGATCGTCGACGAGCATGTGATTGTTGAGATCGTCACACCGGGCACCGGCACGCCCGTTGCGCCCGGCGAGGTCGGCGAAGTTGTTGTCACCACGCTGAACCCTGATTACCCGCTGATCCGCTTTGCCACCGGCGATCTGAGCGCGGTGATGGCCGGTGTTTCGCCGTGCGGGCGCACCAACACGCGCATCAAGGGCTGGATGGGGCGCGCCGATCAGACCACCAAGATCAAGGGCATGTTCATTCGCCCTGAACAGGTGGCCGCATTGGTCGACAAACACACCGAGATCACAAAAGCGCGCGTAGTTGCCAGCCGTGAGGGCGAGATGGATGTGATGACAGTGCGCATCGAATCTACTGTGGATGATGGCGGAGCTTATGCCAAAACAGTGGTCGATGTGTTGAAGATGAAGGGTGCTGTGGAAATTGTCGCGCCGGGATCGCTGCCCAAGGACGGTCTGGTGATCGAGGATCTGCGCAGCTACGATTGAATTCGCGCTGGATATCCGACCAAAAAACTTAGATATATCCTCAAGTTTGCCGCTTGAGAGGACGCCGTAATGGGCGACATCCAGACAATGCCAGCGAAGGGGGCCAACAAGCGGTCGGGCGTGCGGGGGCTCAGCGGTGTTGCGTTTGCCGTGGCTGCCATGTGCCTGTTGCCGATGCTGGCCGTGGTTGTGGCGGCGGTGACCGGTGGCACAGGCACCATCGTGCATCTGCTGGATACGGTCCTTGCGGGTTATGCGATGACCACTTTGACACTGGTTGTACTGGTTGCGATCGGGACGTTCGCGATTGGCGTGGGCGCGGCGTGGCTGGTGACGATGACGCGCTTTCCCGGTGTGCGCGTGTTGGAAATCGTACTGGTGTTGCCGCTGGCCTTCCCGGCCTACGTGCTGGCCTATGCCTATACCTATCTGCTGGATCACCCCGGCATTGTGCAAAGCACGCTGCGCGATGTGACCGGGTGGGGGCCGCGCGACTATTGGTTCCCGGAAATCCGCTCGGTCGGCGGGGCGGCGGTGATGCTGGTGCTGGTGCTTTACCCTTATGTCTATCTGCTGGCGCGGGCGGCGTTTTTGCAGCAAAGCTCGGCCGCATTTCTGGCCGCGCGCACCTTGGGGGCCAGCGGCTGGCGCGCGTTTTTTGCGGTCAGCTTGCCGATGGCGCGCCCGGCGATTGCGGGTGGCGTGCTGTTGGCGGTGATGGAGACCATCGCGGATTTTGGCACAGTGGCTTACTTCAGCGTGCAGACCTTTGCCACCGGGATTTACACCAGCTGGTTTTCTATGGCCGACCGCGCCGCTGCGGCGCAGCTGGCCCTGTGCTTGCTGACATTCGCGTTGTTTCTGGCGGTGTTGGAGCGCACGCAACGCGGGCAGGCGCAATATCACCAAGCGGGCAAACGCCATGTCGCCATGCCGCCGGCGGAGTTGCAGGGTTGGAAGGCCGCATTGGCGTTGGGGCTGTGTCTGGTGCCGGTGGTGTTTGGCTTTGCTCTGCCGGCGGTGGTGTTGTTTGATATGGGGCTCGGCTCGGAACAAAATCTGCTCAGCCGTCGTTATGTGCGGTTCATCAAGAACTCACTGACTTTGGCCGGGGTTGCAGCGGTGCTGACGTTGTTGGCGGCTGTGGCCGTTGGCTTTTTTCAGCGGATGCGGCCCGGGCGCGGGTCGGCGGCAGCGGCCTATTTGGCGCGGCTGGGGTACGCGGTGCCGGGCGGCGTGATTGCCGTGGGTCTGATCGTGCCGTTTGCAGCCTTTGACAATGCACTTGATGGTTGGATGCGCGCGACATTTGATATCTCGACCGGCTTGCTGATCACGGGATCGATCTGGTTGTTGGTGGCGGCTTACATGGTGCGGTTTCTGGCGGCGGCTTTGGGTGCCTATGAAGGCGGGCAGGCGACGGTTCACGCCAATATGGACGCAGCAGCCCGGTCTTTGGGCCAAGGCCCGCTGGGCACGCTGGCGCGGGTGCATCTGCCGATCCTGACACCCAGCCTGCTGACCGCTTTGTTGATTGTGTTTGTGGATGTGATGAAAGAATTACCGGCCACTTTGATCATGCGCCCGTTCAACTATGACACATTGGCGGTTCAGGCCTATCGGTTGGCCAGTGATGAGCGCCTTGAGGGGGCGGCGGTTCCGTCACTGGTTATTTTGGCTGTTGGTTTGTTGCCGGTGATCTTGATTTGCCGTCAAGTCGGGCGTGGTCGGTGAGCTTTTTGCAGGTTCGGGAGCCTCCGGCGGGGATATTTCAAGCAAGAGGAAAAGGCAGTCAGGGCGCGGACCACCAGGTTTCGATCTGTTCTGGGGTGATGCGGTCTGCGGGGCCCAAAGCGACCAGAGTGGTGCGATCGGTTTCCTTGCGCTTGGCTTCGACGTAGCGGCCCACCACATGGATTTCATAGCCGCCATCATTGGTGCGCACGAAGCCTTTGAGCCGGTAGAGCCCGTCGGGGCGGTTGGCGAGTTTTTCGCCCATACGTGCGCGGTCGATGATGTCTGCGCTGTCGTGTTGCCAGCTGGCATAGGCCGGATGCGGGGCGGTCGTGCGCCCGCGTGGCAATGGGGTGAGCCCAAAGAGCAGATCGGCCAGCGGGGCGGTGGTGATGATTTGCGGTGTGCGTGCGCCATGATCAAGCAGTGTTTGACACAGGGCGTCGGGGGCGCTGTCGCATTTCGTGAGCAACACGAGGTCGGCGGCGGTGATTTGTTGGACCACTTGTGGGGCGATCAGCGTGTCGGCCAGCAGAGCGGGCGCATTTCCGGCATCGACCAGTGTTATGATCCCACCATAGCTGAGGTCGGGTTCGGCGATGGCGGCATTGGCGATGGCGGCGGGATCGGCGATGCCGCTGGCTTCGATGATCAGGTGGTCGGGGCGCGGACGGCGATCAAGCGCGTCGCCAAGGGCCATGAACAGGTCGGCGCCCATGGTGCAGCACACGCAGCCATTGCTGAGCGCGATGGTGTCGTCGCCGGCGCTTTCGATCAGCGCCTGGTCGATGTTGATGGCACCGAAGTCATTGACCAGGACCAGCAAGCGCAACCCGTGATCTTCGGCCAGCAAGCGGTTGATCAGCGTGGTTTTCCCGGCACCAAGGTAGCCCGAGATTACGGTCATAGGCAGGCGCATCATGTCAGGTTCAGTCGTCCGCTGGAAACTGTGCCCAGCACGGCGATGTCTTTGAGCGCCATTGGGTCAATTGTGCTGGGATCATCGTTCAGCACGGCAAAATCGGCGATCTTGCCGGCTTCTATGCTGCCGATCTGGTGGTCGAGTTTCAGGGTAAAGGCGGCGCCGAGAGTGATGGCATAAAGCGCCTCAGGCACGGTGATGGCCTGTTCAGCGCCCAGAGTGCGTCCGGTCATGGTTTGGCGGTTGACCGCGCACCAGGCCGTGAACAGCGGGCCCATCGGGGTGACCGGAGCGTCAGAATGGATTGCCACGTGAACGCCCGCATCCAGCGCGGAGCGGGCGGCGTTCATGCGCATGGCGCGGGTGTTGCCGATGGTCAGCGCTGCGTGCTGGTCGCCGAAGTACCACAGATGATTGGAAAAGATGTTGGTGGCGACACCCAGCTCGGCGCAGCGGCGGAACTGATCGGGGCCCATCATCTGGCAGTGTTGCAACACATGACGCGCGCCGGGCAAGGGGTGGGCGCGGGCGGCGGCCTCGAGTGCGTCAAGCACAACAGATGAGGCTTCGTCGCCGTTGACGTGGATGTGCATCTGAACCCCGGCTTTTTGCATCGCCAGACAGGTGGCGTGGATCGCATCGGGGGGCATGTTCCAGATGCCGTTGGGGTGACCGTCGACATAGCCGGGCCATTTGACCCGGGCGGTCCAGCCCTGGATCGAGCCATCGGTCATCAACTTGACCGCACCCAGGCGCAGCTTGTTGGTGGATTTGGCGCGCAATTCCAGTGCGCGGTGCGCCATTTCTTCTGCGGGCGCACCTGCGGCGCCAAGGGCGGGCACAATGCGCAGGCCAAATTTGGGGTCCTCTGTCACGCGCAGCATCGCGGCCAGATCATTGTTTTCCATTGAGGAATAAAGATCGGTGGCGGTGGTCACGCCGGCGCGGCGCGCCACATCGGCGTATTGCCACATCGCCTCGTCGGTTTGGGTGAGGGCGCGAAAATCCATATCGAGACGGCGCATCACCGGGAACATGGCGGCCATTTCCTGCAACTCGCCTGTGGGGGTGCCGCTTGTATCGCAGACCACACCTTCAACGTTGCTGCCTTGTGCGTAACCGGCCATTTCGAGCGCTTTGGAATTTACACACATCAGATGGAAATTCGAGAACATGATGGCAATCGGGCGCGTGGTCGAGATGCTGTCCAGATGAGCGCGGCTGAGCCGTTGCGTGGGCAAAAAGATCGGATCAAAGCCCCAGCCAATCAGCGGCTGGTCTTCGGGCAGATCGGCTTCGACGCTGCGCAAGCGGCCAACCACTTCGTCAATGTCGGTCATGCCTTTGTGCAGGTTGCCGTCTGGGTCGATGCGATCGTGATAACCGGCATAGGCAAATCGCCACATCGCCCCGGCCAACATATGCGCGTGCCCTTCAACAAAACCCGGCATCAGCACCGTGTCGGCCAGCGACGTGTCGTAGGTGACGGGGCCCCATTCGTCGGCGCAACCGGCATCGCCGACGGCCAGAATGTGCCCATCGAGCACGGCCACATGGGTGGCGGTCGGGCGGCTGGGATCCATGGTCAGGATGGTGCGGGCGTTGTAAACTGTGATCTCGGACATGCGCGGTTCCTTTGGTCTGGCCACTGGCTATATCAGCTTTCAGGTTTGACCAAATGGAAAAAACGCCGGTTTTGCAAGTCAGAGCAGGGGTTTGAACATATAGGTCGTGGCCTCGTACAGGTCCTGCGCCGGGTGGCGGCAAAAGCCCGGGATCTCACCGGCGATTTCAAAGCCCTGA
Organism: Sedimentitalea sp.; assembly: GCA_045105075.1. Taxonomy (GTDB): domain Bacteria; phylum Pseudomonadota; class Alphaproteobacteria; order Rhodobacterales; family Rhodobacteraceae; genus JBGCDD01. The sequence goes on from JBGCDD010000135.1 coordinate 5,983, forward strand.
CTGGTGTAAAGCTTGCCGGCGGCGTCGCCACTGCGGGTGTCAAGAACCAGAAGGGTTTTGCCCAAGGCCCGTGCGCGGGCTTCGACATGCTCCATCAACTGTCGCGCGATGCCACGGCGACGATGCTCGGGATGGACCAGCATTTTGGCCACATCGGCGCGGTGGGGCTGGTTGGCAGGCAGCCCAAGGCCCAGCTGCACCGTGCCCACGACACGGGCGTCGCGCCGGGCGACAAACAGATGCGCGGCGCCGGTTTGAACCCTGGGAAACACGTCGGCTTGCCAGAACGCACGCGCGTCTTCGTGGGAAAACGGCAGAATGAACCCGACGCTTGCGCCGTCCTGCACAGTGGCGTGCAGGGTTTTGGCAAGGTCATCCAGCACATCCGGCATTTCGGCGGGGGCAATTTGGGTGATGGTCATGGCGGCCTCTCAGATCAGAACCAATAGATAACGAGCGTCCGCGGGGCCGTTTGTCTCAAAATCGGACGTCCCGGTCAGGCGATAGCGCAGGCAATCCCCGGTTTGCAGCTCAAAGCGATCATCGCCGAGGCGCAGGGTTAGCGCGCCGCTGAGCACAATCAGGTGATGTTCCTGCCCGGGTTTGAACGGCTGGTCATAGCGCAGGCGAGCGCCGCTGGGCAGAGCGCCTTCGATCACTTCCGCGCTCAGACCCGGCGCGGGCGGCGAGACGGCGCGGCGCTGAAACCCAGAGCCGGGGTCCTGCCATGTGGCTTGTTCGGCGTGGGGGATATGCGGGGTGAAGCGGTCTTCGACCATCTGCATCAGGCGCGACATGCTGAGCCCGTAGGCCGCGCATAGTTTGCCCAAAACCGCTGCTGTTGGGCTGACTTGCCCGGCCTCCATGCGCGACAGGGTTGCGCGGCTGATATCGGTTTTTTCAGCGAGTTGATCCATCGACCAGCCCTGCGTCTGGCGCAAGGTCTTCAATCGATCGGCAAGCCCCAAGGTCAAATCATCCATACCCCGCTTTTAGGGGTCAGTCATGATTTTGAAAAGCGTCCATATGTGAAAAAAACGCCCGAATATGGAAATTCACAGATCAGATCAGTGTAATGCTCAAATCATGGGCAACAAAGTCGACCGAACTGGTGGCATCATCGCCAGGGCGGGTGCCCAGAACGATTTTGCCGGTGCCATAAAGCAACGTGCTGCGGCGATGCACGGAAAACTGTTTGCCCTCGCCGGTGCGAATGACGCTCCCAGCCGAGCTGTGATCGGCGTATTCCAACTGCCATTGGCGGATCGTCAGCGCGCCGTGTTTGCGCGACACCCAGGCGTGATCCAGCACAATATCGCAATCCGGCGAGCGACCGATGGAAATCGAGTCGCCCTCGGACAGCTGCCAGGTTTTGCCGCCATAGGTCAGATCGGCGGTTTCGGTGCGAATGGGGCGCGCGCCGCCGGATTTGGCGAACACAACGGTCTGTGCGCTCATGCTGATGACGGTGCCGGAATAGACTCGGGTGGGGGCATCTTTGCCGCGCAATTGCAACTCGCCGATGGGCAGCAGCTTGCCCTGATATTCCGGGGCGAGGTCTTCAAAACAACTGTCGCCCAGTAGAAACTCGCCGGGTTTGGCCAGAGATGCCAGCCGCGCCGCGGTGTTGACCGCATTGCCATAAATCTCGTTTTCTTTCTTGAGGATCTCGCCGAAATAGACCCCCGCATGAACCGACATGTCCGACGCCCAGTTTTCGTTGATCATCGCCCAGGCGGCCTGAAACGCGGCATCGGGATGTTCAAAAAAGCTGAGCGTGTCGTCGCCTTTGGATTTCACGCAGTGACCACCGGCATCAGCAATAATCTCGCGCATGCGATCCAGCATGGGGCCAATGAACTGCAACGCCGTTTCGTTGCTCTCTTTTTCATAAAGCTGGGTGCTTCCGGTGATGTCCGAAATAAGAACACAAGCAAGAGGCATGGCGGTAATTCATCCACATTAAATCGTCTGGGGGGCCCCGACACAGGGCGTATACAGCAACGGGCCAGCTTCCCCAAGCAGGTGCCCCAACGGCACCATAACGACAAAAACCTGCGGGCGGAAAAGGAAAATCTGTGTTTTGGGCGGGGGTATTCCAGACTTGTGGGGATCAGGGTGGCGCATTGGGCACAAAAAGCGCGCTGACCTAAGGGAATACCGCCCGGTTCTGACACAAACCGTCATTAATGGGACTGCCCGTGCCCGAAGCCCTCAGGTTGGATGTCTGAAACGCCAAAAGGGCCGTCCCTGTGGGAACGGCCCTGTGGCTAAAATGTCAGATCAACGATCAGCCCTGACGGGCTTTGAACCGTCGCTGTGTCTTATTGATCACGTAAACCCGGCCTTTGCGGCGCACCACACGGCAATCGCGGTGGCGGTTTTTCAGCGAGCGGAGTGAGTTCTTGACCTTCATGGTCGCTCTCCTGTCCTTGCGGCGCGGGCCAGCGCCTGGTGTTGCGGGTGCCTTGCCCAATGGCAAAACAGTGAATTCATGGTGGGCACTACTGGGATCGAACCAGTGACCCCTTCGATGTCAACGAAGTGCTCTACCGCTGAGCTAAGCGCCCATGAATGCCGACCTGTGCGCCCTGCCCCAAACGAAATGGGGCGCGGATGCCCGCGCCGGTAGCGGGGTCTATAAAAGGAGTCGGGATGGTGATCAAGGGCTTTTGGCAATGCCCTATTTAGCGCTATGTTCTGTGCAACAAGGAGAGCGCATGTCTGACGCCGCCTATCATCTAAGCCAACCTGCGCAATGCCTTTCGGGCGTTGTGTTCGCGTCGCCGCATTCTGGCAGCGACTATGGACGCAGTTTTGTGCGCAAAAGCCAATTGGATGAGCATACGATTCGCTCGTCTGAAGATGCTTTTGTGGATTTGCTGTTTGCTTCGGTGCCTGATTTTGGGGCGCCGTTTCTCAAGGCGTCCGCTCCGCGCGCCTATGTCGATCTCAACCGCAGTCCGGATGAGCTGGACCCGGCTTTGATTGAGGGCGCACGCCGGCAGGGACACAATCCGCGCATCGCTTCCGGTCTGGGCGTGATTCCGCGTGTTGTTGCCAACGGGCGCGCGATTTATTCTGGCAAGATCACCATGGCCGAGGCAGAGCAGCGCATCGACACCTATTGGCGCCCCTATCACGCCGCGCTCCAGCACCTTTTGGACGTGGCACATCGCAGCTTTGGCCAAGCGATTCTGATTGACTGCCACTCGATGCCGCATGAGGCGATGGATGGCGTCGCCCGAGGAGCAGCGCGCCGCCCGGAGATCGTTTTGGGCGACCGCTTTGGCGCGGCGGCCAGCGCAGATGTGGTGGACCAGATTGAAGCAGCATTCGCCAGTGCGGGCCTGGTTGTTACGCGCAACGCGCCTTTTGCGGGGGCTTATGTCACGCAGGCCTATGGCCGTCCGTCGCGCAACCAGCACGCGGTGCAAATCGAAATCGACCGCGCGGTTTACATGGATGAACGCCGCATTCGACCCAACCGTAACTTTGACGCTTTCCGGCAGGTTCTGCAGGATGTTATCGCAGATATCGTTCAGATTGGCGCTGGGGACGGTGCCCGGTTGGCTGCCGAGTGACCTCATAAGGTACGGTTTTGGAGGTATTGCGCCGCCTTTGGCGTCGCCGGGGGGGCGGGGGCTTCGCCCCCGCCATGTTGCGCCTAAGTCTACTTCGGTTTGGTCGTTTTGAGGTTCTTTTTCAAAGCGCCGGGTTTTTCAGGGCCTTTTGTTTCGATCCACTTGATCCAAAGTGAGTTGGTCTTGATCGTGTCCGCGCAGTCTTTGAGTGTCTGATTGTTGGTTTTTTCCAACTTGGCCAGTTCCGCCTGGCAACTTGAGGCGTTCCCCGCCATTTTTACGGCGGCCTCGGACAGCATGAACCACTGGCCCTGCTCCGCGGATGTCATGATCGATGGTATCCGAGCGAATTTCTGGAACCACCCTGCCATCGATGCACAATGCGCCTGTGTGTTGGCCATCAAAAGCTTGTGTTTGGCGATTTTGGCTTTGCGGGCGTTCAATTCGATTTGAAACGCCAAAAGCAAGCCGCCGTATTGGACGCACTTATTGCGGTAGTTCTGGCGCGCGTTTTTGGCTCCTTGGCTGTCAAATCCGAAAGTGTCGGCGTTTCGCAGCAGAGACCCAAAGAACAGTGATGTGTCATTCTTTGGCCATTTGGGCGCTGATTTGGCCGCAGCTTTGTAGATGGCCAGAGCGTTCAATACCCCTTTGTTTGCGGCCACCGCGCGCCCATCAGAAAAGAACTGGATGTCGCTGGCTTTGACCTTTTTGCCGCCCAATTTCGTGGCGTAGACATCTATTGCCTTGACGGTTTCATAGTGGCCTTGCGCGTCCTTGATTTTGAAATAGGCATCGAGTGCCTTGTAAGTAGACATAAAAATATTCCTTAAATGAAATAGTCCGCCGCCCTGAAATTGAGCGACATCATCACTTTAGTGGATTTTGGCGGTTTTGCCTAATTAGCCGGCTCAGCGCAGGGCGCGGCCTTTCAAAATGGCCTTGGCTCCGAATCGCTGGCGGATCTGATCGGTGGCGCGTTCTGCGTCGCTGCGCTGATTTGCGCCGGGGTCCAGCAGGTCGCCGGATTTATCGGCCTCGACCTCGGCCACCAGATCGCTGAGACCACAGCCCAGCAGCCGGAACGGCGCTTGATCCTGCACTGTGTCAAACAGCAGGCGTGCGCGGCGATAGACCGTATCGGCCAATTGAGTCGCATCACGCAGGGACACGCGGCGGGTCACGGTGGAATGGTCAGACCGCTTTAGTTTCAGCGTCACAACCCGCCCGGCCAGCGCCTTGGCTTTGGCGCGGTCCGATACTTTTTCGGCCATGCGCCACAGGTGCCCATCCAGAATGTCGGGGTTGGCGGTGTCTTCATGAAAGGTGGTTTCGTTGCTGATCGATTTCATCGGTTCATGGGCCGAAACGCGGCGGCGATCCTGACCGCGCGCCAGATGATACAATCGCTCGCCCGTGGCGCCAAAGCGCGCGTTCAGATCATCGCGGTCCCAGCGCAGCAGATCCGAAAACGTGCGGATGCCGGCGCGCTCGAGCGAGGCCTGCGCTGCTGGGCCAATCCCCCAGATCAGGCGCACCGGTTTTTCATGCAGGAACGCTGCGGTTTCAGCGACACCAATCACCGAAAATCCACGTGGTTTTTCCAGATCCGATGCAACCTTGGCGAGAAACTTGTTATGGCTCAAGCCGATCGAGCCGGTCAGCCCCAGTTCGTCCTTCATGCGTTTGACCAAGCGCGCCAGCATCACAGCCGGGGGCGCGCCGTGCAGCCTTTCGGTGCCGCTCAGATCAAGGAAGGCCTCGTCCAAAGACAGCGGTTCAATGGCGGGGGTCAGTTCCTCCATCATCACGCGGATGGCGCGGGAGGCGGCGACATAGGCCTCCATTCGGGGTTTGATCACCACCGCTTCGGGGCAAAGTTTGAGCGCCTGAAACATCGGCATTGCGGATTTCACGCCGCGGATTCGGGCCACATAGCAGGCGGTCGAGACCACGCCGCGCCGCCCGCCACCAATGATCACCGGCTTGTCGGCCAAACTGGGATCGTCGCGCTTTTCAACCGATGCATAAAATGCGTCACAATCCATATGCGCGATTTTCAGATCAAACAGTTCCGGATGGCTTTGAAGACGCGGGCTGGCGCAGGCCGGGCACCGACGGGCGGTTTCAAATTGGGTCAGGCAATCGCGGCACAAGGCGGGCATGGCGGCGGGGTATCCGTGCGGGCAGTTGCGCCCTATATACCCTTCACAGCAGCGCGCGACCAGCGCCAACCCAAACCGGAACGTTCGTCTGATGACCTTTTCTGGCGCCAAACTGGCCCTGTTTCTGGGCACCCATCTGCTGGTGATCCAGCGCGATGACCGCCCCGATATTCCTTATCCCGGCCATTGGGATCTGCCTGGTGGTGGGCGCGAAGGCGGCGAAACACCGGCGCAATGTGCGCTGCGCGAAACCGATGAAGAGGTGGGTCTGCGGTTGAGCGAGAAGGATTTGGTGTGGGCCAATCGCTATACGCGCCCGCGCGGGATTGTCTGGTTCTTTGCGGCGCATCTGGATCACGACGTGCAAAAGCAGATCAAGTTTGGCGATGAAGGGCAACGCTGGGCGCTGATGGAGCCAAGCGTCTATTGCCGCGATCCTCTGGCCGTGCCGCATTTTGTCGATCAGCTACAGCTTTACATGGATCAGGATGTGTACCGGTTTGCACAGGGGCGCCATTTGGGCGGAAAGGCCCCCCGCGAGTGAGGCGGGGGGGAGGTAACGAACCTCAGGAAGATAGGTTCGTCGGGGGAGTAAGTCCTGCGACTATGCTGGCTCAGACGGCGCAACATATCCAGTCAGGACTTCCCTACCTTCGAAATACACGTATAGCGTGTGCTTTTCGCAGCACAGATCAAACCGCGCTGATTTCGCTCAAAATGGCCTGGGCCGCTGCGGCGGGGTCGGGAGCAGCATTGATCGGACGCCCGACAACGATGTGATCAGCCCCGCCCTGCAGCGCTTGCGACGGGGTGGTGACGCGTTTTTGATCTCCCAAAGCGCTGCCGGTGGGCCGCACGCCGGGGGTGACAATCAACCGTCCCTCAGCCTCGGGCAACTCCCGCAGCTTTTGGGCCTCAAGCGGCGATGCAATGACGCCATCAGCCCCGGCCTCAAAGGCGCGCGCGGCACGTTCCAGCACAAGATCCGCAACGTCGCCCGCGCGCATCATCGCGTTGTCGAGATCACTGCGGTCCAATGATGTCAGTATGGTGACAGCCAAGATTTTCATGTTCGAGCCGGCCGCCCCTTCACGCGCGGCGCGCACCACATGGGGGTCGCCGTGCACCGTCAGGAAATCCAGATCAAACTGCGCCAGTCCGCGCACCGCTGATTCGACCGTCGCGCCGATGTCAAACAGCTTCATGTCCAGGAAAATGCGTTTGCCGTGATCTTGTTTCAGCTCGTTGGCCAGCGCCAGACCACCGCCGGTTAGCATACCAAGCCCGATTTTGTAGAACCCAACGCTGTCGCCCAACTGCCGGGTCAAATGCAGCCCTTGAATGGCATCACCAACGTCCAATGCCACGATCAAACGGTCATCTGTGGGCATCGGCGCACTCCTTTTTGTTGGGTTGCGCCGCTGGTACTCAGGCTAAAGGGGGTTGTCTATGCCAATTCTGGTGGTGCTTTGGCGCAAAGCTGTGAAGCAAAAGTCAAGGTTTGGCGCCCCGAGCGAAATTCGGGCATGCGGGCCAACTGGCGTTTCGCCTCACCCACAATCGCATCGGTGGGGATGGGCGCCGAAGCGCCACGGGGCAGATCAATGTGACACATCAGGGTTACCACATGGTTGTCTTGTGCCAAATGAACGTGAGCCACGTGGCGCGCCGAGCGGTCACAATAGCGATAATCCGAAATTTCGATGTCCGTGATATGCATGTTTTGCCTCCTGCTTTCCCAACAGATGATGAAAAAACGAAGCAAAATTGCGGCACATCTGCGGAGAATTAGCGCCAGTTTTGAAAGAAGCTGATCTAGTGCAGGTAGCGGGGCGCCGCGATCTGGGGCTGCGGTACCGGTTGATGTTCGACAACAACCGGTGTGTTGTCCTTTTTCGGCAGGATCTTTTTGTAAGCCACCACCGCATTCAGCGTCAGCATTCGAAACACTTTTTCCAGATCGGTCTGAACAGGCGTTCTGGCTGTGACGTTCAACGTCAATTCAGCAGTGCCGGTCAGCACTGCGCGGGCTTCATACTGCTGTAAGTCAGCATCATATCGAACATCGGCCAGTTGGATTTGAATTTTTTGCATCTTGAACCCACAGATATATTTCTTTTCCATTTTCAGGAAAATATTCTTTCTGAATGGTTAACCGTGCGTGCGGCGAGCATGCACTGTGCCCCGTGTGCAACAGCACTAGGCGGCCTGTCGGGTGCACCTCGGCAGCGCCAAGGGGGCCAGATCGATCCGGCCGATGCCGCCTCGCATGCGATCCAGTGCGGTCAGCTGGCGCACCGCGTCGCAAATCAGCGCAGCGCGTACGTCCTGCTCTTGCGCATAGGGCGACATATATGCGCTGCAGGCGAGCGGCACGATTGCATGGCGGGTATAGGCAATAACCGTGGCCAGATGGCACGCTTGGTCACTGCTGTAGTACTGATTTTCAACTTCGATGCGGGTCACATGCATAACGTGATACTCCTGAACTGGTTACATCCCAAACGTCGCGCGAATTTCGGATCGGTTTAAGGGGCTTTTTGAAACGCTCTTCCCCGCGATGGTGTTCACCCCGTGTTGTGGGTCTTGAACGCCGCGCAAAGCGAACCCACCTATACTGTGAGGCTCAGGTCAGATGTGCTGCCGATGCAGGCATCAAACCACCAGAGCGCTTGTAAAAGGAGAGACGAGATGGACTTGAACAAGTTCACCGAGCGGGCACGTGGTTTCGTGCAGGCCGCTCAGACAATTGCGATGCGCGATGGCCATCAGCGGTTGACCCCCGATCATCTGCTCAAGGCACTGATGGACGATGATCAAGGACTTGCCAGCAATCTGATCACCAAAGCAGGCGGCGCGCCTGCGCGGGTGGTTGACCATTTGGAAACCAGCCTGAAGAAAATGCCAAAAGTCAGTGGCGACGCGGGGCAGGTCTATCTGGACAGTGCCACCGGCAAAGTCATCGCCGAGGCCGAGACACTGGCGCGAAAAGCGGGCGACAGTTTTGTGCCGGTTGAGCGGCTGTTGATGGCGCTGTGTATGGTCAAATCGGCAGCCAAAGACGCGCTGGATGCCGGTGCGGTCAGCGCGCAAAAGCTGAACGAGGCGATCAACGACATTCGCAAGGGACGCACAGCCGACAGTGCTTCGGCGGAAGAGGGTTATGACGCGCTCAAGAAATACGCTCATGACCTGACCGAAGCGGCGCGCAACGGCAAAATCGACCCAATCATTGGCCGCGACGAAGAAATCCGCCGGGCGATGCAGGTGTTGTCACGGCGCACCAAAAACAACCCGGTGCTGATCGGCGAACCCGGCGTGGGCAAGACCGCGATTGCCGAAGGTCTGGCGCTGCGCATCGTCAATGGAGATGTGCCCGAATCGCTGCGTGACAAGCAATTGCAAGCGCTCGATATGGGCGCGCTGATCGCGGGCGCGAAGTATCGCGGTGAATTTGAAGAGCGCCTCAAAGCGGTTTTGACCGAAGTGACCGAAGCTGCAGGCGACATCATTCTGTTTATCGACGAAATGCACACGCTTGTGGGCGCGGGCAAATCCGACGGCGCGATGGACGCGGCCAACCTGATCAAACCGGCGCTCGCGCGGGGTGAATTGCACTGCGTTGGCGCAACCACGCTGGATGAATACCGCAAATACGTCGAAAAAGACGCGGCTTTGGCGCGCCGGTTCCAGCCGGTTGTGATTTCCGAACCCACGGTCGAGGACACCATTTCGATCCTGCGCGGAATCAAAGAGAAATACGAACTGCACCATGGTGTGCGCATTTCCGATTCGGCGCTGGTGTCGGCGGCGACCTTGTCGCACCGCTATATCACCGACCGTTTTCTGCCCGACAAAGCGATCGATCTGATGGACGAAGCCGCCAGCCGGTTGCGCATGGAGGTCGACAGCAAACCCGAAGAGCTCGACGCGCTGGACCGCGAGATCCTGCAAAAGCAGATCGAGGCCGAAGCGCTGCGACTTGAGGATGACACGGCCTCGCGTGATCGTCTTGAAACGCTGGAAAAGGATCTGTCGGATCTTCAGGAACGCAGCGCCGGGATGACCGCACAGTGGCAATCGGAACGCGATAAATTGGCCGGAGCGCGCGATTTGAAAGAATTGCTCGACCGGGCGCGCGCGGATCTGGATATGGCCAAGCGCGACGGCAATCTGGCCCGCGCGGGCGAGCTGTCTTATGGTGTGATCCCGGAGCTGGAACGCAAATTGGGCGAGGCGGAAGGCGCGGAAACCGAAATCATGGTGGCCGAAGCCGTGCGCCCGGAACAGATCGCGGGAGTGGTCGAGCGCTGGACCGGGATTCCCGTGGCCAAAATGCTGGAAGGCGAGCGTGAGAAACTGCTGCGCATGGAAGACGAACTGCACCGCCGGGTGATCGGTCAGAACAGCGCGGTCAAGGCAGTGTCCAACGCGGTGCGCCGTGCACGGGCGGGTCTGAATGACGAAGGTCGCCCGCTTGGCAGTTTCCTGTTCTTGGGGCCAACCGGCGTTGGCAAAACTGAACTGACCAAGGCCGTGGCCGAATTCCTGTTTGACGATGACAGTGCGATGGTGCGTATCGACATGTCGGAATTCATGGAAAAGCACGCGGTGGCGCGGCTGATCGGGGCGCCTCCGGGCTATGTTGGCTACGACGAGGGCGGGGTACTGACCGAAGCGGTGCGGCGACGTCCCTATCAGGTTGTCCTGTTTGACGAGGTCGAAAAGGCGCACCCCGATGTGTTCAACGTGCTGCTTCAGGTGCTGGATGACGGTGTGTTGACCGATGGTCAGGGTCGCACGGTCGACTTCAAGCAAACGCTGATCGTGCTGACCTCGAACCTTGGGGCGCAGGCGCTCAGCCAGTTGCCCGATGGCGCCGATGCTGGCGATGCGCGGCGTGACGTAATGGATGCGGTGCGGGCGCATTTCCGCCCCGAATTCCTGAACCGGTTGGACGAGACCATCATTTTTGACCGCCTCGCGCGCAAGGACATGGATGGCATTGTCGATATTCAGCTGGGGCGTTTGGCCAAACGTCTGGCCAGTCGTAAGATCACGCTGGACTTGGACACAGATGCACGCACCTGGCTGGCGGATGAAGGCTATGATCCGGTGTTTGGCGCGCGTCCGTTGAAACGGGTGATCCAGCGCGCTTTGCAGGATCCGTTGGCGGAAATGCTGTTGTCCGGCGACGTTGGCGACGGCGCCACATTGCCGGTCAGCGCCGGGCCTGATGGGCTGGAGATCAACGACCGCATCGCCGCCTCGGCTCAGGTGCCGCCCAATGATGCGGTGGTGCATTAACGAAAAACACCGCCCCCCGGATGCAACACCGGGGGGCGGTCGGCTGGTTTAGCTTGCTGGCAAAATGACTTTGTCGATCACATGGATGACGCCATTTGTGGCCTCGATATCGGCGGCGGTGACATTGGCGTCATTCACCATCACACCATTGTCCAGATCGATCATGATGTTGGAGCCCTGAACGGTGGCCGCGCTCATGTCGTCGGTCAAATCAGTGCTCATCACTTTGCCCGCCACCACGTGATAGGTCAGCACAGCGATCAGCTGATCCTTGTTTTCCGGCTTGAGCAAGGTTTCGACGGTGCCCTCTGGCAACGCGGCAAAGGCGGCGTCTGTGGGCGCGAAAACGGTGAACGGGCCTTCGCTTTTCAGCGTGTCGACCAGATCGGCGGCGGTGACAGCAGCCACCAATGTGCCAAATGTGCCTGCGCCAACGGCGGTGTCGACGATGTCTTTGGCGTGCCCCCCGGCAAGGGCAGACGTGCTCATCAAAAGCGAAGCGGTCAGGGCATAAACAGTTGTGCGAAACATGGGTTTTATCCTTGTGTTTGGTTGCTGTGCCAATGGTATTGACGTGAAGGTTACGCCGCCTGGATCGGTCTGGATCAGAGGGGAAATCCGCCGCTGCGGTTTGACAAAAACCACATCGCGCCTAAGCCCGACCTTGCCGGGGTTTCAACTGAAATCTTTGTCAATTCGCGCCAGAATTTCGTGAGGATTCAAAGGCTCAGGTGGCAAGTTTTGCGTATTTTTCGGGATCTGCTGAACAGGCCAATCCGCGGTGATTTTGCCACGGGAGGCGGCGAAACTCTGTTCATTGCGCCACGCGACGCTATGGTTTTGCCTATCAACAGGAGAACATGATGTCAGACGCCCCAAAAATCGCTCAAAAAGCGCCCTATCCGGTCGAGGTCGAAGCCGGGAAATCCTATTTCTGGTGCTCTTGCGGGCAATCCGCGAACCAGCCGTTTTGTGATGGCAGCCACAAGGGGTCGGACTTTAACCCGGTCAAGTTCACCGCAGAGGAGGACAAGAAAGTGTTCTTTTGCGGCTGCAAGGCCAGCGCCAACACACCGATGTGCGACGGCAGCCATTCAAAGCTCTGATCTTAGGGTTTGAGCTTGGTTAGAAGATCGCTGTTGCGACAATAACTTGGCGTGGCGTCGCCAGCCCCGGCGGCCGCGCCGAGCCACTTCGCACAATACCCGGGATCGGAACAATTGGCGCATTGCACCACTCCGTCTGCCAGGTCGTCCATCGACAACTGGCCCGTCAATGTTGCCTCTTGCAAGTCAATGCCCAGTGTTTCGGCCATCGTGTCAAACAGGTCGGCGTGGTGCTTTAGTTTGCTTTGGGTGTGCATCAGGTTGGCTCCGGCTTTGCGACGATTCCCGGCCAGCCTAGCCAAACCGGGGCCGCGCGCTTTGCGCCAGATCAAGGTGCGATGTGATCAAGGTAAAGCCGGGTGCAGGTTTTCACGTGGCGAAACCGATCCCCACCCAGTTTTTTGCCGCCATACCAGCGCGTGACAATGACCATATGGGCGCCAAGCCCTTCACGTTCGAGCATTTGCAAGATCACCATCGCCGCGCCGGATTCGCCGTCATCAGCCTTGAGCGCGCCACCCGGCAAAACCGCCGCCCAGCTGTTGTGGGTGGCCTTGGCAAAAGCCTTGTCGGTTTTCAAACTGGCCAGGGTCGCGTCAACGTCGGCACGCGATGACACTGGCGCCCCTGTGACCGCATAGCGCGAACCGCGATCGCTTAGCACAACGCCAAGGCGGATCATCACCCCGACGCCGCCACACGGCGCGCAGCACGGCGCACCACATCAACCCGTGCCGCGTTAGGCGGATGGGTGCCCAGGAACCGATCACCGGGGTCCGGAATACGGGTAAAGAACTCGGCTCCGATCAACGGATTGAACCCGGCGCGGTAGGTGATGACGGTGCCCAGATCGTCGGCTTCCAGCTCGAAGTCCTTGGAATAGCTGCGCGCACCCACCTTTGCACCCAGTTCCAGCGCATTTTGCACATCGCCGGGCGAACCACCGGTCAGTGTGGCAAGACCGGCGAACACCGCCGCACCTGCTTCGGCATTGCGCCGTTGCCGCGCCAGATGGCCCTGAATGTGATGCGCGGCTTCATGGCCCATCACAAAGGCCAGCTCGTCTGCGTTGCGCGCGGTGGCGATCAGCCCGATGGTGAATGTGATGACCGGGCGCCCCTGTTCATCTTCGCTTTGAAAGGCGTTGGGCTCGGCATTTCGCCGCCTGTCCACGGCAATCAGAAAATCGCAATTGATGTCTTTGGTGCGCCGGCGACATTCGTATTCTGCCACTGGTTCCACAGCGGCCACAACCTGAGCAAAACTGCGCGCGGCCTCTTGCGGGCTCATCCTTGGCGTTGTGGTGGTTTGCGGTGCTTCTACGGCCACAGGCACATCACAAGCGGCCAAAAGCGTCACAAAAAGCACGATGAACTTGCGCATGTCTGGCCTCGGATCTGAGCAGTTGGCTTTGATTTATCACACTGTGCCCGGCCCGCCAGTGCGGATCACCCAAGCGTGACACAGCTTGGGCCGAACGCTTGCCAAAAATCCAGCCCCAAGGCAAACTGCGGGTATGTTTACAATTGAACACGAATTTGATGCGACGGTCATCACCTTGGTGGATGACGGCGCAAAGCCGCTGCAGGAAGACGTGATCATCAACAGCTTTGCTGAGTGTATCACGATCGAGCAGCTGGATCCGCGCACCGATACGGTGGTGCGCATCACGTTGTCGCCCTCGCAACTGCGCGATCTGGGTGCGGCGCTGGATTTGCCCGAAGGTGTGTATCAGATCGCCCAAGATTAGCGCCCCCACAGCCTCAGCGATGGACTTTGCGGCCCGCTCCAATAACACTGCGCAAAAGACAATGGCGGAGATCGATGTGACGACAGGGTTTTTCTGGGACGAGAGGTGTTTTTGGCATGCGGGTGGCAACTATGCCGCGACCTTGCCGATTGGTGGTTTGGTGCAGCCTTTGGCGGCGGGGGGCTTGCCGGAAAGCCCTGAAACCAAGCGGCGGGTCAAAAATCTGATGGACGTGACCGGGTTGACCGGCGAATTGGCCAGTCAGTCCGCACCCGAGGCCGATTGGGCAGATCTGGCGCGGGTTCATCCCGAAAGCTATTTGCGCGCGTTCAAGGACATGTCGGATGCCGGCGGTGGCGAGTTGGGGCGCAGAACGCCCTTTGCCGCCGGTGGGTTTGAGATTGCGGCGCTGTCGGCCGGCCTGTCGGTGGCCGCGGTCGAGGCGGTGTTGCGCGGTGATCTGAGCAATGCCTACGCCCTGTCGCGCCCGCCCGGACATCACTGTTTGCCGGATTTTCCCAACGGGTTCTGCCTTTTGGCCAATATCGCCATCGCCATTGAAACCGCCAAAGCGCGCCATGGTTTGGGCCGCGTGGCGGTTGTCGATTGGGATGTGCATCACGGCAATGGCACCGAAGGCATTTTCTATGACCGCAACGACGTGCTGAGTATTTCGATCCATCAGGACGGCAATTATCCAATTGATACCGGCGCTGCGACAGATCGTGGGACCGGCGCCGGGCAGGGGTTCAACATGAACATCCCGCTGCCACCTGGTTCGGGGCACACGGCTTACATGGCGGTGATGGATGAAATCGTTGTGCCTGCACTAGAGCGCTTCAAGCCGGAAATGATCATCGTGGCCTGTGGGTTTGATGCATCGGCCTTTGATCCGCTGGCGCAGATGCTGGCCACCGCCGATACGTTCGCGCAGATGACCCAACGGTTGAAAACCGCCGCCGAGGCCCTGTGTCAGGGCCGGTTGGTGTTGGTGCACGAAGGTGGATATTCCGAGGTTTATGTGCCGTTTTGCGCCCATGCGACGATCCAGACATTGGCGGGCAGTGCGATCCATGCGCCTGATCCACTGGCCGAGAATTTCAAATCGCGCCAGCCTTCGCCGCGCTTTGACAGCTTTTTGCGCGATGTCGTGCGTGATCTGGCACAAGAGTTGATCTGAGCGTTGATCCTTGACATCGCGGCGTGGCAGACCGACATAGAAAGACGTTAATGTAAAAAGGCTTTACATATGCCCGATCCAAACCCCGCAGCGCTTGATTTCTTGCTGAACCGCCGGTCACGTCCGGCCAAAACGCTGGACGCGCCGGTGCCCAGTCGCGCGCAGCTTGACCCGATCCTGACCGCCGCCGCCCGCAGCCCTGACCATGGAAAACTGGAACCATGGCGCTTTATCGTGCTGGAACGTCCGGCCATGTCGCGGTTGTCCGACCTGGTGCAGCGTCGCGGCGAGGCGTTGGGCAAGTCGGCCGAGGATATTGTCAAAGGGCGCAGTCAATTTGATCAGGGCAATCTGGCCGTGGTTGTGGTTGAGGTGCAAAAGCCGTCGGAAAAAATCCCGGCAGTTGAGCAAAGCTATTCTGCGGGTGCGGTGTGCCTGGCGATGCTGAATGCGGCTTTGGCGTCGGGGTGGGGTGCCAATTGGTTGTCGGGCTGGCCCAGCCACGACGTTGCTTTTGGCCAAGAGGGGTTGGGACTTGCGCCCCATGAGCGCATCGCCGGTCTGATCCATATTGGCACCGAACGCACCGCACCTGCCGACCGCCCGCGCCCGGATGTGGCCGCGCTGACCAGTTGGGTTGCGACATGATCTTACGGTCATTTTTTCTGGCGATTGGCCAGATCGGAGACCCGCGATTCCGCCGAGTGCTGTTTATTGGTATCGGGCTGACCATCGCGTTGTTGATTGGCGCCTATGCCGGGTGCCTCGCTTTGATCCAATGGTTCGCTGGCGAAGAGGCGACGCTGCCGATTTTGGGCGAGGTGCGCTGGCTTGATGATCTGCTCAGCTTTTCGTCGCTGATTTTTGTGCTGATCCTGTCGATTTTTTTGATGGTTCCGGTGGCCTCGGCGATCACGTCGATGTTTTTGGATGATGTCGCCGCTGCAGTGGAAGATCGCCATTATTCCCATTTGCGCCCCACCACGCGGGTGCCGTTTTCAGACGCGCTGCGCGATACGCTGAGCTTTTTGGGGCTGTTGATCGTGGCCAACCTGTTGGCGCTGATCGTTTACGCGCTGATCCCACCGTTTTCTGTGTTTATCTTTTGGGGGCTGAACGGATTTTTGCTGGGTCGCGAGTATTTCACCCTTGCAGCGATGCGCCGGGTTGGACGGCAAGGGGCGAAAGCGTTGCGGCGCAAACATTTGGGCACGATCTGGTTGGCGGGCATTTTGATGGCCATGCCGCTGTCGATCCCGTTGATCAATCTGGTGATCCCGATTCTGGGCGCGGCCACGTTCACCCATATCTACCACAACATCGCTGCGCGCCCCTGATCGGGGCGCTGGCCTAGTCTGGACGGATGCGCCCGAACCAGTCCAAATCGGCAACCGTGATCCAACCGGACAGAATGACAGTCACAGTGATGGCCCATAAAACGGCTGCGATCACCGTGGTGATGAGCGCCTTTTTCTTTAGCCCATGCTCTTGGGGGGCACCGGCATGGGTGCCGGGCACGATTTCACCCAGATCGCCCTGGGTTTTGACCCGGAACGGCAGCGCCACCAGAAAGGTCATGAACCAGAAGACGGCGTAAAGCACGATGGCTGAGGTTATGGCCATGGTTCAGACTTGTTCCAGCTCGACCAGGCAGCCGTTAAAGTCCTTGGGATGAAGGAACAAAACGGGCTTTCCATGGGCGCCGATCTTGGGCTCGCCGGTGCCCAGAACTCGGGCGCCTGTGCTTTTGAGATGATCGCGCGCCGACAGGATATCATCGACCTCATAACAGACATGATGAATGCCGCCGGCGGGGTTTTTATCAAGAAAGCCCTGAATCGGGCTGTTTTCACCCAACGGATAAAGCAGTTCGATCTTGGTGTTGGGCAGCTCGATAAACACCACAGTCACGCCGTGATCGGGTTCGTCTTGAGGCGCGCCAACCGTGGCTCCAAGGGCGTTTTGATATTGCGCGCATGCGGCCTCCAGATCGGGCACGGCAATGGCAACATGATTAAGGCGACCAATCATAGCTCTCTCCTGAAACATCGCGTTTGGACCAGCTTATGCGGCCTGTGCGGCGCGGAAACAAGTGCGCGAAAATGGTTTGAGCGTCGTTAACCGCGCGTTAGCCAACGCAGCCTAGCTTAACACCATCTGCTAATAGGAGCGTGCACATGGATGATTCGGACCCGTTTACGACCCGACACAGGCTGCCGACCCCCAACCGGCCTTTGCTAGGGCTGACGATACTTGTTGTTGAGGACAGTCGATTTGCCTGCGAGGCAATGCGACTTTTGTGTCTTCGCAGCGGGGCCCGCATTCGCCGCGCAGATTGCTTGCGCTCGGCGCGTCGTCATTTGCAAGTGTATCGCCCGTCAGTGATTGTGATTGATCTTGGTCTGCCAGATGGCTCCGGTGCTGATCTGATCCGCGAATTGTCTGAGGCCGTGCCACGCGTGGGGGCTATTTTAGGCACCTCTGGCGATGACAATGCGGAAGCACGGGCAAAAGAGGCGGGTGCAGACGGTTTTCTGTCAAAACCTGTTACCTCGCTGGCCAAGTTCCAGTCGACTATCCTGAGCCATTTGCCCAGTGATCGCCAGCCCAACGGGCCGCGTCTTGTGCAAGATGAGATCATTCTTCCTGACCGCATGGCATTCCAAGATGACATGGCGCATGTGGCGGATGTCTTGACGGACACTATCGAAGACAGCACCCTTGATTACGTTGCACAATTTGTAAGTGGTGTTGCAAAAAGCGCTGATGACACGGCGCTTGCGGATGCCGCTGCAGATCTGGCTCGTGCGCGTGCCGACGGAGGGCCAGTGGCCGCCAATACTGCGCGCATTGCAGGTCTGGTTCAGGAACGACTTCAGCAAAAAAGGGCCATTTGAAATGATCGAAACATTTATCGTGGCTTTGTTCGCCTTGTTGATCACGCTTTACGTACAGGCACGAATGGCCGCACGCGAGATTCGCCGCAACCGGGACGGTGCGCAGGACGTCCGTGCACAGCGTCTCGTGATCAAGCAGCGGCTTTAATGTCTTGGGGGACTAGAGCAAAAAGCCCTCGTCCCGTCCCATTTGCAAACCGGGAAAGACTGAAGATTCCAGTGTGCTTTGGTCCAGCCCGGTCAGGCCACGCATGATCCAGGCTGCGGGGGCGCGCACATCGCCGGTTGGCATCAGATCGCGCCGTTCAAACAGATCGGCCTCGGCCAAACCGGGCCATGTGCCATAGACGCGACCGCCCCGGACCGCGCCACCGGCCAGAACCATCGCACCGCCTGTGCCGTGATCTGTGCCGCCTGTGCCGTTGATTTTCACGGTGCGCCCAAATTCGGTCATTGCGACAATGGCGGTTTTCTCCCAAATGCCGGGTCCCACACCTTTTTTGAGTGCCAGGATCGTGTCTGATAGCCGTTCCAACGCTGGGGACAATGTGCGCCCCTGGTTGTTGTGCGTGTCCCAGCCATTGATGGAAAAGGATGCCACCCGTGTGTCGCCGCGCAACTGTTCGGCGGCGAATTCGGCAACTTTCAAATGGGTTTTGCCTCGCGCGGGCGCAGGGGCCGCCATCGACATGCTGTCTTCTTCCAAGCTGCCGTCAAGCAAGGCAGGCGCATCATCGCTTTCGGATAGCATCAGCGCCTCGCCCAAGGCCGCGTGAAACAGCGGATCATCCTGCATGACCAGTTCGGCCAATCGCTTGGCCTGCGGGCTCATCACCAATTCAGCATCCGGCGACCAGTCCGCCACAGGGGCGTTGCCGGCCAGCAATTTCATTTCGCCGTGCCCGATGGCAAAAGCCGTGCGCGCATCAACGCCGGGCACATGCGTCAGCATGCGGTTCAGCCAGCCATCGCGCGCACCGTCCAGACTTGGGGTGCCGGCTTCCAGAATGTCTTGACCGTCAAAGTGACTGCGCTTGTTGCGATAGGGTGTCGAAACGGCGTGAACAAACCCAAGGTCGCCTTTTTTCCACAGTGGCGCCAAGGGTTTGAGCGTTGGATGCATACCATAGAAACCATCCAGATCCGTCACGCCTTTGCGTTTGGCGGCAAGTTTTCCGCGCAAATTGGCGAACTCAGGTGAACCATACGGGCGCACAACGTCCAGCGAATCCATGCCTCCGCGCAACACGATGACCACCAGCCGGGTGTCCCAGGGGGCTGCGGCAAAGCTGACCGGAGTTAAAAGTGGGCTGGCGGCAGCCGAGCAGCCAATCAGGGCAGAGCGGGCCAAAAAGGCGCGGCGCGAGAGATTTGAGGTCATGATCAGGCTCCTATCGGCGCTGAAACGCGGGCGAGGCCAGCACCAGCCCGATCGCTTCAGAGCGGCTTTCGGCTGCGGCGGCGGCAAAACGGACCGGCTCGGGAGGGCGGGCGCCCAAAGCACTGGCAACAAAATCGCGCGGGTCCGGCAGGTCGGGGCGGATCAATTGAGGCACGCTCATCGCCCAACGCAACCTCGCCGACACTCCCTGCGGCGTCACCCAGGACGTATCGTCTTCGGACCATCCGTCTGGGCCATTCGGGCGCTGCCAAGGTTGGCCCATCACACGCAACGGGTGCACAAGAACGCGCCGAATATCACGTGTTTTCATCTGTTTGACATGGGCCGGACGCACGGCCAATGCGCGCCAAGCCGAGGCAATAAAATCAACCGAAGGTTTCACGTTGCTGGGCGTGTCATTCCAGGCCGCGGGGTGCTCCAGCAGCGCTTGGTAGACGGCCATCAGATCACCGCCGGTTGCCTCAAATCGTTGCGCCACATGGTCGACCAGCGCCGGATCCGGCTGGTCAGACACAAAGTGAACAGCCAGCTTCTGGGCAATATGGCGCGCGGTCACGGGATGAACTGCAAGGTCCTGTAAGGATTGCAAAATCGGCTCAAGCCGCGCCGGATCTCCGCCATAGCGCCGCCCCATCACGGTTTCTGAACCCGGCTGCCCGTATTCATCGCGAAACACAAAACCGTCCTTCGCGTTGAAAGTCATACCGGTGAAAAGCTCGGCCAACTGGCGCACATCGTCCTGGGTGTAGGGCCCATCAACGCCAAGGGTGTGCAGCTCTAACACCTCACGCGCCAGGTTTTCATTCAGCCCTTTCAGACGCTTATGACGTTTGGCGATCCTGCTGTCAGGGCCAACCGAAATGTTCTGATCCAGAAAATGCAGCATCAACGGATGGGTGGTTGTTGCCACCAACAAATCTCCAAAACGGCCGGTTATGTTGGGTCGGATCGCTTCTTCCAGATAAGGCGAGGTCGACACCGTCATGATGCTTTGCTTGCCTTTGGCGGTAAAGTGATCCCCCCAGAACGCGACAAGCCGTTCACGGAACCCATTGGGAGTGTGCGCCCAGCGCAGCATCGTGTTGGCAAACCAGCGCTCGCTTTTTGCCACCGCAGCGCGATTGCGGGCTTTGATCTGGTCGCGCAGCTCGACGTTATCGCGCTCTTTTCTGGCCTGCGCGCGTAGTTTGTTCACCGAAACCAGTTCGACACGAAACTGCGAAAATGTCTCGATCGGAAAGACCTTGGCCATCTCATCCGAGGCCATTAGCCCGTCCAAAATATCAGAAACGTCCGCCGGAGGCGCAAGATAGGGCGACAAGCCACAGCCAAATCGCATCTCGGCACGGTCGGGGGAAAAACTCACTGGCGCACACCCTCACATTTTAATCACATGCTCATCATACAAGAGCTGCCGGCGCTGACCAGCAGGCATGTCAGATACAACGCATGCGCGCGCGTATTCCGTCGAAAAACGGCAGGTTTTCGCCCGTCAGTCCTTGGGAATGACGCGCAACCCCAGGTCCATCAGTTGATCACTGGTCGGGTCCGAAGGCGCCGCCATCATCAGGTCTTCGGCGCGCTGGTTCATCGGGAACATGATGACTTCGCGGATATTGGACTGATCCGCCAGCAACATCACGATCCGGTCAATGCCCGCCGCACATCCTCCGTGGGGCGGCGCGCCATATTGGAACGCGTTGACCATGCCGCCGAAACGCTTGCGCACCTCGTCATTGTCATAGCCGGCAATTTCAAACGCCTTGAACATGATCTCGGGGCGGTGGTTCCGGATCGCGCCGCTGACCAATTCATAGCCGTTGCAGGCCAGATCATACTGGTACCCCAGTACTTTAAGCGGATCACCTAACAGCGCATCCATCCCGCCCTGAGGCATCGAAAACGGGTTATGCTCGAAATCAATACGCCCGGTTTCGTCGTCCTGTTCATAGATCGGGAAGTCAACGATCCAGGCAAAAGCAAACCGGTCTTTGTCGGTCAGCCCCAGTTCCTCGCCAATCGCAGTGCGCGCCTTGCCGGCTACGCTTTCAAACGCCTTGGGTTTGCCGCCCAGGAAAAACGCCGCATCCCCGACACCAAGGCCAAGCTGCTGGCGAATGGCTTCGGTTCGCTCAGGCCCGATGTTCTTGGCCAACGGTCCGGCGGCTTCCATGCCCTGACCCTGATCGCGCCAGAAAATATAGCCCATGCCGGGCAAGCCTTCTTTTTGCGCAAAAGCGTTCATACGGTCACAAAACTTGCGCGACCCACCACCCGGCGCCGGGATCGCCCGGATCTGCGTGCCCTCTTGTTCCAGCAATTTGGCAAAGATCGCAAAGCCTGAACCGGCAAAATGCTCAGACACCACCTGCATTTTGATCGGGTTGCGCAAGTCTGGTTTGTCCGTGCCATACCAAAGCGCGGCATCGCGATAGGAAATCTGGGGCCAATCCTGATCAACGGCGCGACCGCCGCCAAACTCTTCGAACACGCCGGTCAAAACCGGCTGGATGGTGTCAAACACGTCCTGCTGCTCAACAAAGGACATCTCAAGGTCCAACTGATAGAAATCCGTGGGCGAACGGTCGGCCCGCGGATCTTCATCGCGAAAACACGGGGCGATCTGGAAATACTTGTCAAAACCACTGACCATAATCAGCTGCTTGAACTGCTGAGGCGCCTGCGGCAGCGCATAAAACTTGCCCGGATGTAGCCGTGACGGCACCAAAAAGTCGCGCGCCCCTTCAGGAGAAGAAGCCGTGATAATCGGCGTCTGGTATTCGCGAAACTCCAAGTCCCACATCCGTTTGCGGATGCCCGCCACCACGTCCGAGCGCAACGTCATGTTCTTTTGCATCACGTCCCGGCGCAGATCCAGATACCGATACCGCAACCGCGTTTCCTCGGGATACTCTTGGTCGCCAAACACGATCAAAGGCAACTCGTCCGCTGCCCCCAGAACCTCCATATCGCGAATAAAAACCTCAACCTCACCGGTCGGGATCTTCGCGTTCACCAATGACGCATCACGTGCTTTGACCTCGCCATCAATGCGGATGCACCATTCGCTGCGTACCTTTTCGACTTCGGAAAAAACCGGACTGTCCGGGTCACACAGCACCTGCGTGATGCCATAGTGATCGCGCAAATCGATGAACAAAACGCCACCATGGTCGCGCACACGATGCACCCAGCCCGAAAGGCGAACGGTCTGGCCCACATCGGCGGCGGTCAGGGCGGCACAGGAATGGCTGCGATAAGCATGCATGGCATGAAGTCCTTTGGGCTCGGGCGGCGTCGCGCCGATACACCTTGCCAGACCTGATAAGTCAAGGCCTCGCACATTCTCGGCTTTTCCTCTTGCCGCAAATATCCCCGCCGGAGGCTTGAAATCTCTTTTGGTGTCCCCCTTGCGCCTGCGCCCTTCATCCCTATAACGCAGGACAATTTGGGCGCATTGGGGGCGCTCGACTCAAACACACATAGGGGCCGCGCCATGCCGAAGCGAACCGACATCCAGTCGATCATGATCATCGGAGCAGGCCCCATCGTCATCGGACAGGCCTGCGAATTTGACTATTCCGGCGCGCAGGCCTGCAAAGCTTTGCGCGAAGAAGGCTACCGCGTGATCTTGGTCAACTCGAACCCGGCCACAATCATGACCGACCCGGGGCTGGCCGATGCCACCTATATCGAACCCATTACGCCCGAAATCGTTGCCAAAATCATCGAAAAGGAACGCCCCGATGCTTTGCTGCCAACAATGGGTGGTCAAACCGGGCTGAACACGTCGCTTGCGTTGGAAGAAATGGGCGTGCTCGACAAGTTTGGCGTCGAAATGATCGGTGCGAAACGCGATGCTATTGAAAGGGCCGAAGTCCGAAAACTGTTCCGCGGGGCGATGGACCGTTTGGGTATCGAGAACCCCAAACCCACAATTGCCACAGCTCCAAAAGGTGACAACGGGAAAAAAGATCTGACCGCAGGTCTTTCCGAAGCCATGAACGCGCTGGAAGACATTGGTCTGCCTGCCATCATCCGCCCTGCCTTTACGCTGGGCGGCACTGGCGGCGGCGTGGCGTACAACCGCGATGATTACGAACATTTCTGCCGCTCGGGGATGGATGCCAGTCCGGTTGGGCAAATCCTGATCGATGAATCGCTGCTGGGCTGGAAAGAGTTCGAAATGGAGGTGGTGCGCGACACTGCTGACAACGCCATAATCGTCTGCGCTATTGAAAACGTGGATCCCATGGGCGTTCACACCGGTGATTCCATCACTGTGGCCCCTGCGCTGACGCTGACCGACAAAGAATACCAGATCATGCGCAACGGCTCGATTGCGGTGCTGCGCGAAATCGGCGTCGAAACCGGTGGCTCCAATGTGCAGTGGGCGATCAACCCGGAAGACGGACGTATGGTTGTGATCGAGATGAACCCGCGGGTGTCGCGATCCTCGGCGCTGGCGTCCAAAGCCACAGGTTTCCCGATTGCCAAGATCGCGGCAAAACTGGCCGTGGGCTACACGCTGGACGAGCTCGACAATGACATTACCAAAGTCACCCCCGCCAGCTTTGAGCCGACAATTGACTATGTTGTCACCAAGATCCCGCGCTGTGCGTTTGAGAAATTCCCCGGCTCGGAACCTCACCTGACAACGGCGATGAAATCCGTGGGCGAGGCGATGGCGATTGGTCGCACCATCCACGAATCTCTGCAGAAGGCCCTGGCCAGCATGGAAACTGGGCTGACCGGGTTTGACGACATCGAAATTCCCGGGGCTCCGGACACGGCCGCCATCACCATGGCGCTGTCTCAGCAAACCCCCGACAGGATCCGTGTGATCGCCCAGGCCATGCGCCACGGCATGAGTGACGACGACATTCACGCCGTCACCATGTTTGATCCGTGGTTTTTGGCCCGCATCCGCGAAATCATCGACATGGAAACCGAGCTGAAAAAAAC
>JBGCDD010000136.1:0-4422 GCA_045105075.1 Sedimentitalea sp.
GGGCTTGTTCTTCGAATGTGCAGGCGGTGATGTGGGGTTTGGCGGAGTTGGGTGTTGCGGTGACCCGTGTGGATGTGGGGGGGCGGTTTGGTGGGCTGGACACAGCTGACTTCCGCGCGATGAACCCCAACGGTTTGATACCGGTTTTGCGCGATCGCGATGGGCTCGTGGTGTTTGAAAGTGCCGCGATCTTGCGGCATTTTTCGGAATCGGACCCGGTGGTGGATCAATGGGGTGAGTGGGGCAAGCACACCTTTGGGGCGGCGTTCACTGTGCCTGTGTTCTGGGCCCATTGGCGCACGCCTGAGGCGGAGCGGAACGCGGCTGCGGTGGCTGCGGCGGTGTCGCGGTTTGAGGCGTTGATGGGCATCGTGGCGCCTCTTATTGCGCAAAAGGGCTATGTCTGCGGTGATCGGTTGAGCCTGGCCGACATTTGGATTGGACATGTTTTGTTTCGGTATTTCACGCTGGGTATTGCGCGGGCGCCGCATTCGGTTTTTGAGGACTATTACGCGCGGCTTTGCGCGCGCCCGGCTTATCGGGATCATGTGATGCTGGATTATACGCATTTGAAAGGTGAAACGACATGAGTGAATTTGAGCTGCCGCAGCCTCCGTCCTTTGGGTTGAAAGGGCAGGTGGCGTTGGTGACGGGCGCGTCTTCCGGGATCGGGCAGGGCTGTGCGGTGGCTTTGGCGTCGGCCGGGGCGCATGTGGTGTGTGCGGCGCGCGGCGCTGAGCGGCTGGATCAAACTGTGGCGGCGATGCAGGCGCGAGGATGGTCGTGCGAAGCCTTGGTGCTGGACATTGGCGATCTGGGCGCGCTTGAGGCGGAGATGGGTGCGCAGGTTTTTGATATCGTGGTGAATTCGGCGGGAACGGCGCATCCGGCGCCCGCCTTTGACACGACGATTGATGATTTTGACCGGGTGATTGGTTTGAATCTGCGCGCGGCCTATTTTCTGTCGACCTGGGCGGCCAAGGGGCTTTCGGATGCGGGCAAACCGGGCTCGATCATACATATTTCCAGCCAGATGGGCCATGTCGGCGGGGTGGATCGCACGGTTTATGCAGCGTCGAAATTCGGGCTTGAAGGGATGATCAAATCGATGGCAGTGGAATGGGGCAGCCTTGGCATTCGTGTCAATGCGGTGGCGCCCACGTTCATTCGCACGCCGCTGACTGCGCCGACATTTGCACGCCCCGAACGGGTGGCCTGGATTGCCGAAAAGATCAAACTGGGCCGGGTCGGCGAGGTTGAAGACATCATGGGCGCGGTGCTCTATCTGGCCGGGTCGGCCTCGTCTTTGGTGACCGGCACGTCGCTGTTGGTGGATGGCGGATGGACGGCGGATTGATGCGCGACAAGGTCACATCTTTGCAGGTGGCCGCGCGCGCCGGGGTCAGCCAATCGGCGGTCAGCCGAGTGTTCACGCCCGGCGCGTCGGTCAGCGACAAGACCGCCAACAAGGTGCGCAAGGCTGCGCGCGAACTGGGCTACCGGCCCAACGTGTTGGCGCGCTCGTTGATCACCGGGAAAAGCCGGATCATCGGCTTGGTTGTGGCCTATCTTGAGAACTACTTTTACCCCGAAGCGCTGGAAAAGCTGTCCAATACATTGCAGGAACAGGGCTATCACGTGTTGATCTTTATGGCGGCGCAAACCGCAGGGAACATCGACGATGTGATGGAGGAAATCCTGGATTATCAGGTGGATGGTATCGTTTTGGCCTCGGTCGCTCTGTCGTCGGATATGGCGTTGCGCTGCCAGGAAGCCGGGGTGCCGGTGGTGTTGTTCAACCGCAGCCAAGATATTGACGGATTGGCGGCGGTGACGTCGGACAATGTGGCGGGCGGGCGCAAAGTCGCGGCGTTTCTGGTGGCCGGTGGGCATCAACGGCTGGGCTATATTGCCGGTTGGGAAGGCGCCAGCACCCAGCGTGACCGCGAGGCGGGATTTCGCGCAGGGCTGGCGGAACACGGGCTGGATGTGGTCGCGCGCGCTGTGGGCAATTTCAAATCCGACGGTGCCAAGGCGGCCGCGCAGCAGATGTTTGGCGTCCCCACGCCTCCAGATGCGGTGTTTGTGGCCAATGATCACATGGCTTTTGCCGTGATGGATGTGCTGCGTTTTGATCTGGGGCTGGATGTGCCGGGCGATGTGTCGGTGGTCGGCTATGACGATGTGCCCCCGGCGGCCTGGCGCGCCTATGATCTGACTACCGTGCGCCAGCGCGCCAATCTGATGGTGCGCGAAACCGTGGCCACGCTGATGGCTTTGATTGAAACGCCGGACCAACCGCGACAGGTGGCCATTGATGGGCCGCTGATCGTGCGCGGCTCGGCAAAGGTGCCGGAAGGATGGGCGCAATGAAGGGGTTTTCCAACCGCTGGCGGGATTTTCCCGACTATATCATCGGGGTCACCAAACAGATCTGGGAGGATCGCGGGGTCGGCACGCTGAACGACTATTATGCGCCTGATATCCCGGTGCGCTCGCCGATGGGGGTGCAGCGGGGCAACCAGGCTGTGATCGCCTCGACCATGGCGACGATCAACGAATTTCCTGATCGCGCATTGCTGGGCGAGGATGTGATCTGGTCGCAGGATCCCGAGTTTGGCTTGCTGTCGTCGCACCGCTTGATCACGTCTGCCACGCACACCCGCGATGGGCAATTCGGCCCGGCCACCGGCAAACGCTGGAGCGTGCGGGTGATCGCCGATTGCGCCGTCAAGGACGACACGATTTATGATGAATGGCTGGTGCGCGATTACGGCGGCATCGTGCGCCAGATGGGCATGAACCCCGCCGATTACGCCCGCGATCTGATCACGCTTGAGGGTGGGCCCGAGGCCTGCGCGCGCCCGTTCACGCCCGAAATGGATGTCGATGGCGGCTATGGCGGCCGTGGTAACGACAACGCCTGGGGGCAGCGATACGCCGCGACCCTGACCAAGCTGATGGCGGCAGACTTCGACACTGTTGCACAAGAGTATGACCGCGCGGTGAATTGCGAATATGCCGGGGGCGTGTCGGGCCTGTCGCACCGCGATGTCACGCAGTTCTGGCTGGGGCTCAGGTCTTCGTTTCCGTCGGCGCAGTTCAAGGTCCATCACCAAATCGGAATGGACGGCGACATGCTGCCGCCGCGCGCCGCAATCCGGTGGTCGCTAGACGGGGTGCATGACGGCTGGGGCAGTTTCGGGCCGCCCAGCGGTGCGCGCGTGCATGTGATGGGCCTGTGCCACGCCGAATACGGCCCGTTTGTGAACGCCACTGGTCCACAAGACGCCACGATCCGGCGGGAATATGCGCTGATCGATGAAATTGCGATCTGGAAGCAGATCCTGATGCACAAAGGATAACAGATGGTTCAGATTGTCCGATATGGCGAGCTGCGCCCCTGCAAGACCGCCTTCATTGATGCGCACACGCCCGGCAGCGACCAGAAGGAAAACTTCACGATCATTGGCGGCGGGGTG
The DNA here is from genome assembly GCA_045105075.1 of Sedimentitalea sp. Classification (GTDB taxonomy): domain Bacteria; phylum Pseudomonadota; class Alphaproteobacteria; order Rhodobacterales; family Rhodobacteraceae; genus JBGCDD01. The sequence goes on from JBGCDD010000136.1 coordinate 3,483, forward strand.
TCGGAATCCGCCGATCAGCATGTGCACATCACCGACACGCCCGGGTTCAACATCGGCGCGGCAGGGCAGCCGCCCAAATGCCGCAACTCGCTGCATTCCCATACAACAGCCGAGGTGTTTTTCGTGCTCAAAGGCCGCTGGCGGTTCTTTTGGGGGCGATGGGGCGACGCGGGACAGGTGGTGTTGGAAGAGGGCGACCTGATCAACATCCCCACCGGTATCTTTCGCGGGTTTGAAAACATCGGCACCGATTACGGAATGATCATGGCGGTGTTGGGTGGCGATGACGCGGGCGGAGGCGTGACCTGGGCGCCGCAAGTGATCGAGGACGCCGCCGCACACGGGCTGGTGCTGGGCGAAAACGGGCGGCTTTACGACACCAAAACGGGGCAGGTCCTGCCCGACGGAGTGGCGGCAAAACCGGTGCTCGATGCGGCGGCGTTGGCAAACTACCCCGAACCGGGCGCGCGCGATGTGGTGCCCAACCATGTGGCGCGCTACCTTGATATGATGGCGCTGGGCGAATTTGCCCCGACCCAGGTGATCGGCGCAGATGCAATGCTACGCGACCGCCCTGGTTTTGAAGTTGATCTGATCACGCGCGGTTCGTTGCCTGATGCGGCGCAAACCATCGATTTCCACCGCGTTTTGATGCCGATGCGCGGCCATTGGCGGCTGGGCTGGGACGATCGCGAGGCGATCCTGAACCCCGGCGACACCTGTTTGATCCAACCCGGCACGCCGTACAGCCTGACCCCGACCATGACCGGTGAGGCCAGCCTGTTTCGCGTCACCGCCACCGATGATCCCGCCGGACCCACATGGCGCCCGGCCTGAAAGGACATGTTATGAGCAAAATCAACACAACCCATGTGGGCAGCCTGCCGCGCAGCCAGGGCGTGGTCGATTTCATCTTTGCGCGCGAAAACGAAACGCCGTA
>JBGCDD010000137.1:0-15549 GCA_045105075.1 Sedimentitalea sp.
ATAGAAATTACGGGCATAGACCAGTGCCGCGACAGTATCGGTGCCCATCGCGTTGACCAAATGCGCCGCGCCGCCGATCCCGGCCGCCTCAAAACTGGAGGCCCCACGCGCGCCAAAGTCATGCAGCTTGAAATCTATGCCTTCACCGCTGCCATCGGTTTCCATCAGCCGGGTGCGGATCGATGTCACAACCGCATGGGACAAGCTGCACACGGTGCTGGCATACCAAACCGCACGCAACAGCCGGGTTTCGAGGTAAGACACCAGCCAGAAACACTTGGGATCGGTGTTTTCAATGCGCAACTGCGGGATCGCAACTGGCACCACAGTGCCTTCGGGCAAGGCTTCGATCAAAATCGGCAAGCGGCCCTCATGCACGTCGATGATGTGTTGCCAACCCTGCACAAAAATCTCAAAACCGTGCGCTTTCAGAAACGGAGTTGCCTCGTCCAGCATCTGTTGGGTCACAACCGAGCCGGCCAATTTGGCCAACTCGATCTGCAGTCCGAAAAACACCACCTCACCGATCTCGTCCCAAGCACGGCGCGCTTCGATATAGGACGACACATATTCAGTGCCCTCGGGATATTGGGAAAAGTGGGAAAGTTTATAGCTGTCAGTGTCATAGATCAGATTATCGACGCCAACAGCGTTGCCAAACAGCGCGCGTGCGCTGGGGGTCTGGATGGTCATTGTCCTGTTCCTCCTCGGATATGGACGGTGGCACCCTGCGGACATCCCGCGAGGTGATTGGATGCAAAGATACGCTCTTTGCAGGCAATGGAGTGGGGTTAACCGTGCGCCATCAAGATTGACGAATAGGCAAACGGAACTTCGGGGACGAGCGCGTGAATGATATCAAAATGATCCTCAAACAACGTGTCCGGTGTGATTTCAGTGATCGGCACCCAGCGCGCGGCGGCGGCATCGCTGCCCGATTTCACCTTTTCCAGCTTGGCACGATCTTGCAGTTCAAACACAAAAGCCTCGGTGCGCACCCAGCCCTTTTCAGAGCGTTCAGGATGGTCAAACACCCGCCGCTCGCGCAGCCGTCCGCGCATCGCACCCTTGGGCATGTCCAGACCCGCCTCTTCGTAAAGCTCGCGAATGGCCGCGTCCAAAGCGGTTTCTCCGGGGTCAATATGCCCGCCCGGCAGCGCCCAAAGCCCCTTGCCCGGTTGCAAATCGCGTTTCACCAACAGCACGTGGCCCGATTGCACAACCACAGTGTCGGCAGTGTTCACAGGGATCGCATAGCCAAATACCGCCTCGGCCGCCTTGGTGCGCACGCGGTAGTCCCTGACAAAGGTACCCTCGGCGCGGATGCTGGCGACCGCTTCGGAATTGTCGACCATCCAGTCCATCACCGGGGTGACCTGCGCGGCCCCAAAGCGTTGGCTCAGGTCGCCAAACCCGGCCTGATCGCCCAAAAACAACCCATGGCGCAGATCGGTTGCATTCAAGATCACACCGTCGTGGCTTTTGGGCGACGCCTCCAGCATATCCCATTTGGGAAACCAGTTAAGATACTGCGATGATTGATCTTTATCAAACCCGGTCAACACAACCTTGGTGCTGGCCGGGTCCAGATCCGCACGGCGCATATGCGCCATCACGGCGGTGCGCACATTGCTGATCCAGGCGCGATCATTGTAAAGCGTGTCCACCAGCGGCAGAGTCTCTACGGGTTTTTCAAGGCCCTGCGTGCCCGCCGCGATAAACGCGCGGCGTTCGTCATAGGTGAACGGGTTTTTCCAACTGCGCGGGCGGTAAGAACTGCCCACAAGCAGCAAAACGCTGTCAGCCACGTCAAGCGCGCGGCGGGTGACGTCGAGATGTCCAAGATGGAAGGGTTGGAAACGGCCAATAAAGACGGCCAGCGTCTGGTCTTGTGTCATATCGTGCGTCCTCCGCAACTGTATCTGTTAACCGAGGCCTCCCCGGTTGTTCGAAACCTGCCACAGCTTTGCCGCCCGCACCAGTCGTTCAGTTCGAAAGTCCGCTATGCGACGTGTGCATGGCAAAAGCCGGCACAATTGGCATCATGCGTGTCTCTGACAGCGCGCGACGCGGTCATGGCTCCAGTCGTTTACCGGTCTCCGCATCAAACAAGTGCAGGTTTTCTGTCAGCGCCGAAAATGTCATTTCCGACCCCGGCGTGGCGGTGACGTGACCGGGCAGACTAACGACAATATCAGTGTCACTTCCGGCCAGCGTTCCGTGCAGCAACGTGTTGGCGCCCAGATGTTCAAACAGGTTCACCGTGACGTGCACTGGGCCCTGCGGATCAAGTTGCAAATGCTCGGGGCGCAGACCCAAAGTCACGGGTCCCTGCACATGTCCCGGACCGGCCAGCGTGGCCCCATTGCTCAGCTCAAGTTGCCCTGATGCGGACTGTGCGGGCAGGAAATTCATCGCGGGGCTGCCGATAAAACCGGCGACGAACTGCGTGGCCGGGCGGTCATAAAGCTCGATCGGGGTGCCGAACTGTTCGACATATCCACCATTCAGAACCATCAGACGGTCGCCCAGGGTCATTGCTTCGACTTGATCGTGGGTGACATAAATCGAGGTGACGCCAAGACGCTGTTGCAGCTTGCGGATCTCAAGGCGCATCTGAACCCGCAGCTTGGCGTCAAGGTTCGACAACGGTTCATCAAACAAAAACACCTGCGGATCGCGCACAATCGCACGCCCCATCGCCACGCGCTGGCGTTGCCCCCCCGACAGTTGGCGCGGCTTGCGATCAAGATAGTCGCGAATTTCCAGCGTATCTGCGGCCTCTTCCACACGGCGATCAATCTCGGCCTTGCTGATTTTGCGGATTTTCAGCCCATAAGCCATGTTGTCACGCACCGACATATGCGGATAAAGCGCGTAGTTCTGGAACACCATCGCGATGTCACGGTCGGCTGGCTCCAGCTGGTTGACCATCCGGTCGCCAATGCTGATTTCGCCTGCGGTGACCGTTTCCAGCCCCGCCACCATACGCAGCAACGTCGACTTGCCACAGCCCGACGGGCCGACGATGACGACAAACTCGCCGTCTTCGATCTGCCCTTGCACGTGGTGCAACACTTCGGTGTCGCCATAGGCTTTCACAAGGTCTTTCAGGGTGATGGATGCCATTTTGCTTTGCCTATTTATCAGTCTCGGTCAGCCCCTGAACGAACAGGCGCTGCATCGCAACAACCACAAAAACCGGCGGGATCATCGCCAGAAGTGCGGTCATCATGATGATGTTCCATTGCGGGCTTTGTTCAGCGGCTTCAAGCATTTGCTTGATGCTCATCACGATGGTCGTCATATCGCTGTCCGTGGTGATCAACAGCGGCCACAGGTATTGGTTCCAGCCATAGATGAACAGGATCACAAACAGCGCCGCAATATTGGTGCGCGACAGCGGCACCAGAATATCCCAGAAAAACCGCATCGGTCCGGCCCCATCGATCCGCGCGCTTTCCAGCATCTCATCGGGGATGGTCAGAAACACCTGGCGGAACATGAACGTCGCCGTGGCCGAGGCAATCAGCGGGATCGACAGCCCCCAATAGCTGTTGAGCATGCCCAGATTGGCCACCACTTCGAACGTCGGCAAAATCCGCACTTCGACCGGCAACATCAGCGTGATGAAGATCATCCAGAAGAACGCCATGCGGAACGGGAACTTGAAATAGACGATGGCAAAAGCGGAAATCAGCGAGATCGCGATTTTGCCAAAGGCAATCATCAGCGCCATCATCAGCGAGTTGAACAGCATCCGCCACACCGGCGCCCCTTCGGACCCCGACAGACCACTGCCAAACAGCGTTTGTTTGAAGTTCTGCCAGAAATAGCCCCCCGGCAGCATCGGAATAGGCGCCTGGGTCATGCGCACCGCGTCATGGGTTGACGCCACAAAGGTGATCCAGATCGGCAGCGCCACGATCACGATGCCAAAAACCAGCACCAGATGAGACACGAAATTCAGCGTCGGGCGATTTTCAACCATCAGTATTCCACCTTGCGTTCGACATAGCGGAACTGAACCACGGTCATCGCGATCACGAGGAACATCAAGATCACCGATTGCGCCGCCGAGCCACCCAGATCGAGCCCGACAAAGCCGTCGTTGTAGACTTTGTAGACCAGAATGGTGGTGGCGTTGGCCGGTCCGCCTTGGGTGACCGCATGGATAATGCCGAACGTGTCAAAGAAGGCGTAAACCGCGTTGATCACCAGCAAAAAGAACGTCGTGGGCGAGATCAGCGGAAAGATGAAATCCCAGAACCGGCGCACCGGACCGGCTCCGTCGATGGCTGCGGCCTCGATGACCGAGCGCGGGATCGATTGCATCGCCGCCAGATAAAACAGGAAATTGTAAGCAATCTGCTTCCAGGCGGCGGCAAAGATCACCAGCGCCATGGCCTGATTGCCGTTCAGATAATGGTTCCAGTCGACACCGACCATATCCAGCAGAAACGGGAAAATCCCCAAGGTCGGGTTGAACATAAACACCCACAGCGCCCCGGCCAGCACCGGCGCCACCGCATAGGGCCAGATCAGCAAGGTGCGATAGGCGGTTGCTCCGCGCACCACCCGGTCGGCAAACCCCGCAAGGATCAGCGCCACCGACATCGACAGGAACGCCACCGCGATCGAGAAAAAGATCGTGCGCCCGAATGTCTCCAGATATTGTTTGTCGGCAAACAGATAGGTGAAGTTTTCGAACCAGACAAATTCCGTGCTGAGGCCAAAGGCGTCCTCGATCAGGAACGATTGATACACCGCCTGACTGGCCGGCCAGATGAAAAACACCAGCGTGATCAGGATTTGCGGTGCCACCAACATGTAGGGCAACAGCGACGATGGGAAGTGGACGCGTTTAAGCACGGACGCCTCTAAATTCAGGGGGCAAAAGGCAACGCGGCCACCCGCAATGGGCCGCCGCGCCGCGTTGTTTCGAACCGCTTACTTAGCGGAGCGTTCGAACTTGCGCAGCAGCGCATTGCCACGCTCGGCCGCTTCGTTCAGCGCGTCTGTGGCGGTCTTGTCACCGGCCCACAAGGCTTCCATTTCCTCGTTGATCACGTCGCGCACCTGCACGAAGTTGCCAAACCGCAGCCCGCGCGAGGCAGGTGTGGGTGTGTTGAGGCTCAGCTGTTTGATCGCCGTATCGGTGCCGGGATTGGTGTTGTAAAACCCCTGCTCCTTGCTCAGTTCATAGGCAGCGGTGGTGATCGGCACATAGCCGGTTTCCTGATGCCACCACGCCTGCACTTCTGCCGAGGACAGATAGGTCATGAACTTGGACAGACCTTTGTACTCATCCGCCTCGTGACCGGCCAGCGCCCACAACGTGGCCCCGCCGATGATCGAGTTTTGCGGTGCGTCAGCAACGGTTGTGTCCAGCGGCAACATGGTCTGGCCGAACTCGAACTTGGCCTGTGACTTGATCGAGCCGTAATAGGCCGACGAGTTCATCCACATGCCGCATTCGCCGTTGGTGAACAGCGGCAGGCTGTCGCCGCGACGACCGCCATATTTGAACAGATTGTCCTTTGACATCGCCGCGATGCCGTCCAGACGGGCCGCAACTTTTTCGTTGTTAAAGGTGAACTCGGTGTCGAAACCGGCAAAGCCGTTCTCTTTCGTGCCCATCTCCATGTTGTGCCAGGCCGAGAAGTTTTCGATCATCACCCAGGACTGCCAGCCAAACGACATGCCACAGGACATGCCATTGTCAACCAGCGCCTGCGACACGGTTTTGACGTCATCCCACGTGGTTGGCGCATCCACACCGGCCGCTTTCAGCGCATCGGCATTGTACCACAAAACCGGTGTCGAGCTGTTGAACGGCATCGACAAAAGCTCGCCGCCCGGGGTCTGGTAATAGGAAATCACCGCTGGCAGATAGTCAGATTTATCAAAGGGCTCACCGGAATCCTTCATCATCTGCTCGATCGGATAGATCGCGCCTTTGGCGGCCATCATCGTCGCTGTGCCGACCTCAAAAACCTGCACCAGATGCGGATGCTCTTTGGCGCGGAACGCCGCAACCGCCGCGGTCATGGTTTCGGTGTAGTTGCCCTTGTAGGTTGGCACAATTTTGTAATCGGACTGCGTGGCGTTGAAGTCTGCGGCGATTTTGTCAACACGCTCACCGTTGGTGCCGCCCATCGCGTGCCACCACTGAATCTCGGTTTCTGCGAACGCAACGCTTGAGGTCAGGCTCAAGACGGCCGCACTCAGCCAAATGGATTTCAAAGACATGTATTTCCTCCCGGGGATTTTCTCGCGCGATGGTTACGCAGTGGCCAAGAGAACTCAAGCAAAAGATTTGCGACGTTTCCCTAACAGTTCCATAAAGCTCCAAAACGGCGGGGTCGATCCTCTACTCGTTGGCATCCAAATTCGACTTGCGCAGGGTCTCACGGTCTTGGTCGCGGTTTTGATTGTCCTCGACCACATTGTCCTTGCGTCGTGCCGTGCGCTTGGCCGCTGCCTCTTCGCGCGCCTCGCCAGCTTTCTCTTGTTCGACCGCGCCCCGTGCGGCTGCCCCCCGCCCCCTGCCCGAGCGCGTTGGTCTGGGCACATATTGCGGTTCCGGTTCACCCTCGAGAAAACTGCACTGTTGGCACATGTCGCGCGCGACTTCGAAATGAAAATCGCAAATCGCACCCAGGCAAGCGACGCACTGACGTATGGCTTCTTCGTCGCAATAAGTGCATTCGCCGGTGTCTTCTTCGACATATTCGTTTCTTTTGCCGGCTTCGCCATCGGTTGAGTCATATTGTGCCCTTTTGGCCTTAAACAACTGGGCATTGCCTGAAAGTCTGGCGCCTGTGCAATACGATAGCTGAAGACCCGTCTCCAACGCGGCGGCTTCCAGTTGCGACAACTCAGCTTCGTTGCCATCAGCGTCCCACGCACGGCACCAAAACCTGCCCTTTTCATCGATCCAACTGGTGGAAAAAACGTCATCGTCCCACACAGTGACAACCACATCGCCGGCAATGTCCAACGCCCCCGGCAACACGAATTTGTCTGGAATGGCATCAAGATTGCGCAAACAGGCGGTGGCGTAAAAGCTTTTGATCGTTGCTTTTCCCTGCAGGCGGGTCAAAACCGAAACATCAGGATGCGGAAACGTACGATGTGGTCCGGGAATGATTGCAACAACCGGATTGAAAGCCCTCAAAAGCCTGTCTCCCGTTGCCGCATCCGCCCCATGATGGCTGCATTTGATAACTTGCACACGCCCCGCGACACCGCGCGCAGCCAGCAAGCCAGCCTCGTTTTCCAGATCGCCCGCTGTGTAATATTGGATGTTATTCGCCTTTAGAATCCACGCAATGCTGGAATCATTATTGTCTTTCAGTAGCGAATAAGACGTGCCGGCGGTGTTAAAGACCGGAGTAAACGAAACGCCTGCGCCAAAATCGATGACCTTCGGATCGACCACCACAGTATTGCGCGCAATCCCGGTGCAATTTCGATTGGCACAGCTGAACTCCGCGTAGCGAATATTGATGCTGAACGGGCGCTGCAAAAACCGTTGGATCGATTGCTCGGTGCCAACGTTGTCGTCAAAATTGCGACAAGACACGGTGTGCATGGCCGCCTTCAGCTCGGGCAATTTTCCCGGTGTCATCACTTTGGGCAGGGTGTCGCACAATTTGAACACCGCAGAGCCGCCGCCAAAGTGATCCTGATCAAAGTGACTGATCACAAAGGTGTCCGGCGCCGATTTGCCATCAAGACGCTCCATAATCCCCATCATCCGCTGGGCAACATAAGTCGAACTGCAATCAACAAAGGCGGTATGTTCGAGCCCCATAATGATCGTTGCGTCGCCCTTGTTGGTGTCCAGATGGTACATCACCACAAGCGGTTTTCGCCTAACGGGACGGCGCGCCGTGTTCATCGCGCTACCGCCCTTTGAGCCAACCCGTTTTTTGCTTTCACGCGCCCCGCTCAGGTCTTGGGTGTCAAGAAGATCACGGATTTTCTGGATCAGCCCAACCGAGACCTCTTCCTTTTCCTTGGCCACGCGCGATTTTTTTTGCCTCTGCATGGCTCAAAGCTCCTTCATGGCGCGTATTTGCCGCGCAGCATATCAATGGTCGCGTCATCAAGATCGCCGGTCTGCTCAAGATCGGTGTCTTTTTGGAACCGTTTCAACGCGTTGCGTGTCAGTTCGGCGTGTTCGCCATCGCGCGCGCCCTCGTAATAGCCCAGGCTTTCCAGCCGCGCCTGCGCACCAATCACGCTATCAACAGGTTCGAGATGGCCAAGTTCGAAGTCATAGGTTTCCGCAACATCGCCCGACAGCGTGACATGCGCCAAAGTGGCATCCAGCGGCACTGGTTCGATCAACATCCCTTCCCCGTCCGTCGCCCCCTGGCGCAGTTTGATCGTCTGCCCCCGGCTGTTTTCGATCTGACACAGGTACGAAACACCCTCACGCGGATTTTCGTCCTGATCCAGAAACCGGATCTTGAGAACTTCGGGAACACCGCGACGGCGAATGCGATAATGCGTTGCGGTGTTCACATCCAAAGGTTTGGGGTCGCGTCCGGGAATAAAAATGTCATCATCCACCGCCAGCACATAAAGACTGTCGCGCGTCTCGCGCAGCGCTTGGTTTTCAGGGCGATCCCAAATAGTGATCGGGAAAAACCCGAACCGTTCACTCAGGGCCGCGACGCATTCGCCCTCCAGAACGCGGTGCACAAAACCCTTGGCATCAGGTTGTGGCGCACCCGCCGACCACACCGCGTCACCGCTGCTTTTGTCGCTGACCGGTTGGGTTTCAATCAGCTCCCAGGCGTCTTTGTCCAGCTCGGGGAAATTCAACTTGAAGGCTCCGGGGTCGAGACGATCAAATCGAAACAGACCTTTTGCGCTGGTTTTCCCTTTGATCTGCTTGCCGTCACCTTTTTCAAGCTGCAGCGCAATCCCGGCCAGTCCTTCATCATCTTCGCCGACAATTTCCACGTCGATGATCGACTTCATGGCCTGATCGCAGGACTTGACCGGGCTGTTCACATCCTCGGTTGCGCTTTCTTGGCGCGCGGCGTCATCCGCTTGTTTCAGAGACGACGCTCTTGTGTCTTTGTCATTGTCGGGGGCAGATTGGGCGGGCGTCATCACAATGCAGCGTCCTCAACATCATCCGTTTGCGGCATCTCGGGCGGCGGAGGCGCCAAATCATCAAGGTTGTCACGCGACTTGTAAAACGACGCGCGCAATTTTTGGTTGTGCGCCTCAACCTCTTCGCGGTGCAAACATTCCTCTATCAAAAGCGTCAGGCGGTCGCTCGGTCTGGACACAGATTTATCCAGCAACATCGCCCGCATCCAACGCAGCTTTGGGTTACGCTCGAAACCCCAGCCAAATCGCCCCGATAGATTGACAAAACGGGCTACATCCTGGCGCGTGTGAAACCCAAAAGGCGCTGCGCGTTCAATGCATTGTACGATCTCGACCCGCAATGCAGCATCCGACTGAGTTGAAAAAATTGCAGCAAACTGAACGCACAAATTGTCGATGAAAATGTCTCGGCTCAACGCCCCAAAAGCGGTTTTCTGAATCTGTGAAAAACTCAGCATCGCACTCTTTTCTTCACGTGGGACGTCATAACCACCTCATAGGTTGCATTGAGCATGGTCTACCAGATCGCGCAGATGATCAACGCCAATACGTCACGTCGCCACTATGGTCGGCGTTTGAACACCCTGTGCACGCGACTCGCGAAAATTCAAACTCTTGTTATTGTTGATTTATTGGGACAATTCATCTTTTCGCGCCGAAAGAGAAGTGGCGCGGATCACCGGACTGCGATGGGTTTCAAGCCAACCTGAAGTCTCTTTGACCAATTGCACCAGCGTCGCATTATTCTGGCTTCTCTCGCGGCTTTTATCCAGCAAAGTCAGTCGGTTATTGCCCTCAGCGAGCACAATGATGTTGCCAGGATCGCCATAGTCGTCCTGCACATACTGGCTTGCCCCCCGTTGACGCAGCGCTTCTCCAAAGTCGGCAGAATTTGAGCTCAGCCAAGTGGTCAGCGTTTGCCATTTTTCCATTTGCAAAATGCCATCCGGAAAAACATCAACCCATTGCCCGGCCGAAATTTGCGGATTCAAATACCCATGCGGGTTGGCCTTTAACGGCGGCAAAAAGCGAAACCGCACCTGACCACCGTTTTGAATTTGCATCCAGTTTTTCAGCGCGTCGGGAAAATCATGATCAAGGCGCGCTTGATGTGCTTTTAGATCAGCCTCACTGACACCTGCTTTACCACCCGAAAGCCAAAACGATTCCGAGTTTATAGACCGGGCCGAAAGGCGAATGTCGCCGATTGGCTGCTCGTAAGGACTGGGATCACGCGGCGCTCGAAGCCTGGTGCAAAATTCATCAACGCGCCCCAGATCTATAGCACTTTTGACATCATCCAAACTTTTGACAAACAGAACTTTTGGCGTGTCCCCGAAACGGTAATCCAGCATCAACGCGGTATCAAAACGAGCGGAAAGAACGATCAATTTTTCACTGTCGCGCCAAAGATCCGCCCAGGGCGTATGAGCAAAAGTAAACGTCAATCGATCGGAAAGCGTTTTGAGCGGAACCCATAAATGAACCCCCAAAAGACCACCCCCAGGAAAAAGCTCGAACCGATCGTCTTGTTCCATCTCGGTTGACAATTCTGGCAGTAAATTAAAATGCGGTGTGCCGCCATTTGCCGCCGACAGAAAAGGTCTTAAGATAACCGGAAGAGGCAAACCTAACCGTTGTTCGGCCTCACTCCAAATGATGTCATCAACGCCGTGATCCGCCGCACCACCAAAGCGCCAAAATCCATCCGCGTGTGCTGGCGATGGCCCCTTACTGCTAAGTTTTTGAACCGCTTGTGGCCTTTCCCAATCACTTTCGACGCGGGCCAATTTTGCAAAGAATGCATCAAAGCCATCAAACCAAAGGCCTTTCTCCTCCCAATTGTCTTGATCGAAATCCGCAATTCCGACACGCGGCTCGCCGGAGTTGCGATAATCCAGAAATGTGGTTTGCTGATAGTATTGCGCAAGGATCAGCATCCTTTTTGCACCTTCTGGAAAGGCATCCGTTTCGTCTTCAGAGGCGAAATCCAAAATGCTCTCGTGAACGGTGCGCAGAGATTTTAGACTGTGCAGGTCATCATAACCCCCAAAAGCCGACTCCCAATCATCATAAGTGGCCGACGGATTTGAAACTTTGGCAATCCTGATGTTATGTGTGCTGCCGCCATCCTTTAACTTGTAGATCTGCTTTAGCGTATTGGGCAGCTTGAATCCCGTGCGCATTTCAGTTTCCGAAATCGCGAGGTCATTCGCCGCAAATGGCACCCGATCCGGTTTTCGCCCGCTATGTGCGGTTATTCGGGTCAAGGCCGTATTCGAATAATCCTGTGATCCTCGATAGGAAGACAACAAGGTTTGCGGGGTAATCGACTCTTCAAGAACGACAAAGTCGGCCCCTTTCTCCCGCTTATCAGGCTTGGGGTTTTTCGCTGCTTCCTGAACCTGATTTTGCAAAGCGTCCGAATATTGCTCCAGAGGTCCCCTGCCCCCTTCAAGCCGATCAATGATCATTGAAACGGCAATGCCAACCGCTGTCAAAACCGCTATTCTGAGCAAATCAGACGACGAAACACTTTGAGCCAATGGCTGATTGGCAAACAATCGCCCGATCCCCAACCCCAGCGAATAGATCAACCCAGCAAGTGCGAATTGCGTTACAACTGTCAGCGGCAACGCCTTTGCCCACGCCCAATATCCGCCCTGCGCCCAAAGATTGCGCCAGACATACCATTTGCCGCAAACATACAGCACGCTGAACGCCAGCCCCAGAAACGGGATCACCCAAGGGCTTCGAAAAGCGAAGCCAAACCACGCGCAAACCCATAAAAGAGCGATCGCGAAGGTGATCCGCAGTGCTGCAATTCCCCAAAAAGATTTCATCGTTAACCCTTTAACCTTTTTCATGGATCACACCCAACACACATAATCACAGCCATTTGGCGAGTTTGAAAATCAAAAACAACGCGATACCACTGAGCGCTGAAGCCCCCGTTAGTATCCAGAACGCGGACTGCATTTGGGTGCCCGGCATGCCTGCCACGTTAACCCCAAATAGGCCGGTCAAAAACCCCAGCGGCAGGAAGATTGCGGCGACGACGGACAACACATAACTGTTCCTGGTCAGCGCGTGCGCACCGTCGGCGTCGATGTGATCTTGTAGAGCCGACAAACGGTCGCGCGTGGCATCAAGTTCTTCCACGACACGCCGCGTTCGGTTCGCTGTTTCGCGCAGCAGTGCAAGCTCATCAGACGACAGAATCCACCCCTCCAACCCGGCCAGCGCCGCAATAGCCTCGCGCTGAGGGTTGATGAACCGGCGCATTTTGATGACCGCTTGCCTGAGCCCCGCGAGCTTGTCGGTTGGCAATTTTTCACCCTCCGAAACCGCCTCTTCAAACTCGTCCGTCTGTTCTTGCAACTGCAGCGAAACCGCTTCGATCCGGCTGGTCAGCCCATAGCTCAACTGTGCCAAAAACTGGCCAACTGTTGGCGGCGCCTTTCCATCTTCGACGTCCTGACGCATGGCCTCGACGGCCCAAACCTTGCGCAGGCGCGCGGACACCACACTGTCGCGGGTCACCCACAATCTGAGCGAAACCATGTCTTGCGGATCCGATTGTGGGTTCAGGTTGACCCCGCGCAAGTTGAGGATCAACCCGTTGTGCAACCGCTCGCAACGGGGTCTGGTTTCGCTCTGCCAAAGCGCGCGAGCGGCGATGTCAGGCAGGTGTTCGCGCATCCAGTCTTTGCTGATGTCATCGCTCAAATCGAGATGCAGCCATCGGTACCCAGCGTCACCTTGCGGGTCTGGCCAGGTTTGAACAACCGGTTTGGCGGTCGCGCCGGAGACGTCAAAAGCAGTAAGTGGCGTTAGAGATCTGGTGTTCACAATGTTCGCTTTCGCATAGTGTCTGAAACCTGAGTTATGCAAAAATCACGAGTGGCACTCTTATAACTCTTTCATTTCAAATATGAATTTCTGTTGTCAGCTGACAATCCCGTGCGATATCAAGCGCAATGCCATGTTGGATCCGCTCAGTCGCGCTGATTTTGCCACCGGTCATGGATTTCAACCAGCAGAGTTTCCGCGTGCTCGTCAAGCCAGCGATCAAAACCGTCTGCGCTGCGGGCGGCTATGGTCAGCGTCACACCTTTGCCCGTGGCTTTGATATCACCCAGCGCTTTGCCGTCGCCCGCGCGTAGGGTCCTAGGCTTGGCGCTTGTGGGTTTGGCCTGTTGGCGGCTGGCACGTGCAAAGACGGCCTCGAATCTTGCATCTGAATCCAGCGGCATGAAATCGGGGGTTTTCATATGAGACAAGGCGCGGCTTTTGGCGGCCCGGTCGGCAAAAAGTTTGACCAAGGCCAGCCATCGATCCCGCCCAATGCCTGGAGCCGAGCCGATCTGGCGCAGCACATCCAGATCAAAAGCCTGGCCCACCTTCAACATCCGGCTCAGCATGGGCAGGTCAATCGACAACGCGTCGGCAATGGTTTGACGCTCGTAACCGGCGTCGCTCAGCTGCGCCGCAAAGCTGGCCTTTTCGACAAATGACAAATCCTGACGCGCGGTGTTTTCCTGACCCTGCGCCATAACCAGCGCGTGATCATCCAATTGCCGCACCATTGCTTTGACTGGCTGCCCAATTGATTTCAACGCCGCCAAACGTCGCCGCCCATAGACAATTTCGAACCGTCCGGGCGATTTGGGATGCGGTCGCAACAACACTGGAACTTGCTGACCGTAGATCTTCAGGCTTTGTTCGAGCTGACGTTGCGCTTGGCTGTCGACGCCCAAACGATCCTCGAATCCGGCATCATCGATCAGCGCCGCATCAATGTCCTGGATCGCGCTTTCCTGCAACCGCGTTAACGATGATTGCAGCGCACCAACGGCGCCACGCGGCGGCGACTTTGCGCGCGGCGTTGGGGCAGGGGTGTCGGGTCCAGGGGTCAGAATGCCTTTGCGGGCCATCAGCGTCTCCATGCTTTGTGCAGCAACGTTTCAATCTCATCATTCACAAGATTAAGTGACTCAAGAGCGCGGTCATAGGTGTTGCGGTGAAATTGCGCGCGCTCCACCTCATAGATGGTTTGGTGGGTCAGACCGGCATCGGAAATCGCAGTGGACTTCAGCATTGTCGCCACCATGACCTCTTCGCCAAACATCTGGCGCATGAACGCCAAAACTTGCTGTTGCGGGGCGTCGTTTGGTTCATAGCGGTTGATCAGAAAGCGCAGGAAATCAAAATCCATCGTCGCGCCCGCCTCGGCAACAACGTCAAGCAGGTCGGCGCTCATTTGCAAAAACTGCGACATCGAGGCGACGTCAAGCATGTTGGGCACGACCGTAATCAGCACTCCGGTTGAGGCACAAAGCGCAGACATGGTAAGGTAGCCCAACTGCGGCGGGCAATCGAAAATCACCACATCATATTGATCTTCGACCTCTTGCAAGGCCGTTGCCAGCCGGGCAAAAAACGGTGGTGGCGTGTTGTTTATCAAAGCCTGAGGCGTTTCATGTTCAAACTCCTGCAACATCAAACCGCCGGGCGCCAGATCGATGCCAGTGAAAAAGGTCTTTTCAATGATCGCGGACAGGGGCAGGGGGGTATCATATCGAATGGCGTCGTAAATCGTGCCCGCGTCCAGAAAATCGACCTCGGGTCGATAGCCAAACAACGTCGTAAGAGAAGCTTGCGGATCCACGTCAATACACAAAACCCGGTAGCCTTTCAGCGCCAGACGTTGCGCCGCGTGGATCGAACTGGTGGTTTTGCCAGACCCGCCTTTGAAATTCAAAAAGGACAAGACCTGCAGTTTGTCACCTGGTTGACGGCCTCGCTGATAGGCGCCCTTGGTTTTGGCTGTCGCCTCAAGAGCCTCTCGGATTTCCAACAGGTTTTTCGCGGAATAATGACGGCGCCCCCCCGGCGTTGTATGCACGTCGCCGATTTTGCCATCAAAGTGCAGCTTGCGCAAAAAACTGGTGGAAATGCCCAGCAATTCGGCGGCTTCACCCGCCGAGAACAGCCGCAGGTCTTTGCGTGCGTCAGGGGCAAATACCTTGAGCATGTGATGCTCTAGAGCGGTTGAAAGGGCTTCGGCATTGGCACGGATGCGCGCATTGATGGCGAGGGTTTTGGTCACGACTGCTCTCTTTCGTTGTAACGCTATTCTGCGACAGCGCGTTTTTTTGCGTTACTTAAGACAAGAACAACCGATCGCGCAACATCTTTCAATATTGGGAGTCGGCCGAGAGGCAAGCCGTATGTGTGAAAAAGTACACCGCTTAGAGCAAATCCGAGAAGCGCAGCCTGACAGAGTGTAGACGTCAAATATCGGAGCTCTGGCTGGCTGCGCGGGCCTCTCGTTCTGCGCGCTTGCGGGCGTAATATGGCTCCATCTTTGATGGCCCGCTTGGTGGGCGTCGCCCCGTCTTAACGTAGCCG
>JBGCDD010000138.1:0-8220 GCA_045105075.1 Sedimentitalea sp.
TGCGCGAGATCTACGCCATGCTGGCTTATGGCGTGTGCGATGTGATCCCGGGATTTGCGCTTTATGAAACCTCGCTGGGTGCGTTTTACAAAACCCGAGGTGCGTTGCCGCGCTGGGATGATCGCCCGACCTTTCTGGGCCCCGAAGTGCAGGTTGATCTTGAGCCAATTTCGGTGAGCGACCCCTACGCGCGCATGGAAATGGGCGTGGCGTTTCGCGATGAAAGCGTGGTGCGTGAGATTGAGGTGCTGGCCGATATGGAAGGTCTGCGCGTTGGTGTTGAGCAGGGCACATTGGCCGGGGTTCTGACCCTGCGCCAAGGCACCGAGGCGATGACCGAAAACAGTGTGACGCTGACCCCGGGGCCGGATTTCCTGTGGCGCATGGAGCAGGGCGATTTTGATGCCGCTCTGGTGACGGTTGGCGCCTTTGATTTCCACAAGAAACAGAATTTTGTCAGCACCATGGTGCTGGGCGATTACCGGCATCCAATTGGGTTCAATCTGTCGATTGCCATGCTCAAGCGCAACAACGCTTTGATGACCAAAATCGATCCGCTGATCGGTGAAATGTTGGCGGATGGGCGCATGGAACAGCTGGGTAAAAAGGCCAAACACAGTTTTGCGCCGCCGCGCAAACCCTATGTGCAACGTCGTCTCAGCATGCGCGATATCATGGGCACACGCTGATGTGATGCGACTTTGGTCGCTGTGCGCGGCGCTCAGACGGGAAATGATTTGACACAAAGCCCGTGCCTCTTACGCTTGGGCAACTTCACCGGAGGATCTATGATGCGACCTTTGACGTCTTGCTTTGCCCTTGCTTTGGCCTGTGCCGTGGCGGTGCCTGATCTGGCCACATCTGGGGGCTCATCTTCGTTTTTGCCCAGCTATATGCAGGTGCAAAACCCGATGATCGCCAGCGAAACCTGGGACGATTATCTGCGTGATGAAACGGTTGGCAGCGCGGTGGTGTTTGACGGCGATGATCTGATGTCGCTGGACGCGCCGGTCCAGGCGTTTGATTCCGCGACAGTGCCGTTTTCGCTGCGTCAACGCAGCGACACAGGGTTGCGCATCACCGGTTTGAAAGTTGTGGTTGATGAAAACCCGATGCCGCTGGCGGCCGAGTTCAAATTCGGCGAGGCCATGGGCGAGGTCCAGTTCGAGGGCCGGGTGCGCTATGACGTGTTTTCCAACATCCGTGCGATTGCACAGGTCGAAGACGGCAGGCTGTTCATGGTCGGGCGATTTGTGCAAGCGGCGGGCGGATGTTCGGCGGCTGTGTCGCGCGATATGGCCGTGGCCGAGGCCAGTATGGGGCAGATGAAACTGCGCCATTTTGACACTTCGGGCGGGATGCAATCCGAAGCCAGTGGCGTGCAGCGCGAGGCGCAGTTGCTGATCAAGCATCCGAATTTCACCGGCATGCAGGTGCACGCGGGCACGCTGGATTATATCGATGCGCGCTTTGTCGACACCATCGAGGTCAAGCTGGATGACGAGGTGTTGTTCACCATGACCGGCGGCTTTTCGATCAGCGAGAACCCCGCCTTTCGCTTTACCTATACCGACACTGGTGCTGCGAATATGACCGTGCGCGCGGTTGACACCAACGGCGCGGTGTTCACCCAATCCTTCCCGCTGCGGTCCGGGGCCTGACGCGCCCGCATGCGCGTTCTGGCGTTTGCGGTGGTGATGCTGGCCACGGCTTTGGCCGCGCAAACCGTGCCCGAGCCGCAGGGCTACCGCACCTCTGACTATGATGCGCCGGTGCCCGACAGGTTGACCGGCGCCGATGTGATTGAGGACGCGGCGGCCTATGCGCTGTGGCGCTCGGGGCGGGTTGGTTTTGTCGATGTGATGCCGAATTTGCCCCGCCCCAAAGGCCTGCCCGAAGATCTGGTGTGGCACGGGCGGGCGCGCCGCTCGGTGCCTGGGGCGATCTGGTTGCCGCTGATTGGCTTTGGCGAAATGGATCTGGCCGCGCAAGTGCAATTTGAAACCGGGCTGGTGCAGGCGTCGGGCGGCGACCGCGACGCGCCCTTGGTGTTTTTGTGTCGCGAGGATTGCTGGATGTCCTGGAACGCGGCCAAACGCGCGCTGGAACAGGGCTATACAAGAGTGTTCTGGTATCCGTCAGGCTCCACGGGCTGGACCTTTTGGGACTGGCCGACCAAGCGACTAAAGGTGTTTGTCCCATGATATTCGAAGTGCTGGCGACGGTTTGTTTTGGCACGCTGTGCGCCGATCACGTGTTGCCCACACCGCGCGCGATGGATGCGGCGACGTGTGAAACCCAAGCGGGGGACGTGGCACAAAACTGGAGCGCAAATACGCCCAATCACACCGCCCGCGATGCGCGCTGTGTGGCATTGTCTGATCTGGGCGCGCGCGCGGCGGATGTGGTGGAAACCGCGCCGGGTCATTTCGTGCATTTCGGCAAGATCGAAGACATCGGCATCGGATCCAATGGCGACGTGGCCAATACGGGCTTTGTCATCGGGCAGGACCGGGTCGCGGTGATTGATTCTGGCACCACGCGATTTGTGGCCGAGGCGCTGTATCTGGCGGTACGTCAGCGCACGGATAAGCCGATTGAGTGGCTGTTTCTGACCCATATGCACCCTGATCACGTGTTGGGCGCAGCCGTGTTTGCCGAGGCCGGGGCGCAGGTGGCCGCCAGCGCGCTGATGGCCCCAGCGCTTGAGGCGCGCGCCGATATTTACATGGCCAGTATGGAGCGCCTGCTGGGGCCCAAACAGATCCACGCCACGGTGCCGATCTTGCCCAACGTCGGGCTGGGCCAAGCGCGCGATTTTGATCTGGGGGGGCGGGTGCTGCGCACCATGATCTATCCCACGGCACATACCAACAACGACCTGACCGTGCTTGATCTGACCTCGGGCACGCTGTGGACCGGGGATTTGGCGTTTATGGAGCACACACCCGCGCTTGATGGGTCGATCAATGGCTGGATTACCGTTCTGGAACAGTTGGTTGCCCAGTCCTTTGATGCGGTTGTTCCGGGCCATGGCCGCCAGTTGGCGCGTCACCCAGATGGGCTGCGCCCGACGCTGGACTACCTGTTGGCCCTGCGCACCGACACCCGCGCGGCGCTGGCCAAAGGCGAAAGTCTGAACACTGCGATCAAACATCTGGGCGCCGAGTTGGGGCAGGGCTGGGCCTTGTTTGAGGCGTTCAACCCGCGCAATGCCACCAATGCCTATGTGGAACTGGAGTGGGAGTGAGGCGCGCCGCTCTTGCGCTGGCGCTGACGGGCTGTGCAACCGCGCCATTCGCCTGTCCGTCCGAGCCGGGCTTAAGCCCGCTGGCCGACTATGACAGTGCGATGGTGCGCGACCATATCAGCACCACATTGATCGAAACCGCGCGGTATTTTCAGGCTGATTTCACCATCATTTGTGTGTCGCGCCCGCTGAACCTGGCCCAGGCCAACGTGCTGACCGGTGAGCTGCGGCTGGGTTGGCGGTTCCTGCAACGCTATGGCGCGCGGTCTGATTTGCTGACCATCACGGCGATGCTGGCCCATGAAACCGCGCATCTGTTTCAATACCAAACCGACTGGTTCGATCAAACGCCGGGCAAAGCCACGACAGTGCGCTGTGTCGAGCTTTATGCCGATTTTCTGGCGGGCGGGTTTCTGGTCTGGCACCTGGAGCAAAGCGGGCAAACGCTCAGGTCGCCGCGTGATCTGCTCTATGGGTTGGTGGGTCAAAGCGGGTTTCTGCCGTTGATGGTCAGCCAACATGGGCTGCCCGAAGAACGGGACCGCGCCTTTGAAAGCGGATTTGCCATGTCATCAGAATTGTCTGCGCCTCAGATGGCGACCGGCTGGGCATCGCTGGCCGCAACGCTGGGCTGTGTTGATTAAGATTTGCGACTTTTGTCCAATTCCGATGCAACCCCATCGCACGTATCTTAACATTGAACGTAATTGGGAGGACTTTCACCATGGCTTGGAAAAAACCAAACGCAGTCGAAATCGCATGCGGCATGGAAATCAACATGTATGGCCCGTCAGAAGATGACGAGCGCCGCGGCGACGTCATCTAAATCAGATGTACATCTCGGTGCTGGGTGCCGGGGCTGGAGGGGGTTTGCCGCAATGGAATTGCGGCTGCCGCAACTGCACCGACGCCAGGAACGGATCACTGCCATCGATGACACAATCATCGGTGGCTGTTTCTGTTGATAAAACCTCATGGGTGGTTCTGAACGCATCGCCTGATATTCGCCAGCAAGTGGCGCAGTGCACGCATCTGCACCCAGGCGGGGTGCGCGGCTCTCCGATTGCGGCGGTGGTGCTGACCAATGGTGATATCGATCATCTGGCGGGGCTGCTGACATTGCGTGAAAAGACGCCGTTTACGGTGCTGGCGACGTCGGAAACCCACGACGTTCTGGCGCAAAACTCTGTGTTCAACGTGTTGGATGCCGATCTGGTTGCGCGTGAAAACATCGTTTTGGATCAGGCGTTTGAGCCTGTGCCCGGACTTGTCATCGAACCCTTTGCGGTGCCGGGAAAGGTGCCGCTGTTCCTTGAGGGGGAGACCCTTGATCTGACGGCTATGGGCGAGCAGACGATTGGGTTGCGTATCTCTGACGCGGACACAGTGACCTATTACATCCCGGGATGCGCCGAAGTTCCCGATTGGCTGGTTGAACGTCTTGGCGAGGCGGATTTGTTGCTGTTTGACGGCACGGTCTGGGAAAATGACGAGATGCAGCAAACCGGCACCGGGCAGAAAACCGGCGCGCGGATGGGGCATATTTCGATGAGCGGTCCTGAGGGCAGTCTGGCGCGTTTGGCGCCGCTTGAGGAC
This sequence comes from Sedimentitalea sp., assembly GCA_045105075.1. Taxonomy (GTDB): domain Bacteria; phylum Pseudomonadota; class Alphaproteobacteria; order Rhodobacterales; family Rhodobacteraceae; genus JBGCDD01. The sequence continues at coordinate 4,847 of JBGCDD010000138.1, forward strand.
TGCAAAAAGGTCTATATTCACATCAACAACACCAACCCGATTTTGCAACCCGACGGTCCGGAACGCGCCGCCGCGCAGGCGCAGGGCTGGAGCGTGGCGCAGGACGGGCTGGAGTTGAGCACATGAGCAACACCCGCGTGCCCTATCTGCCGCGCGGGGTGCGGCGCCATCACGATGCGGTGCGCGGCGCCGAGGTTCTGCTTGGTCCCGAACGCGCGCTGATGCTGGACGATATCGGCCATGCGATCCTCAGCGAAGTCGACGGCGTGCGCAGCATTCATGATCTGTCTGCGGATCTGGCCGCGCGTTTTGATGCGCCACTTGAGGCGATTGCCAGCGATGTGGCCGAGTTTCTGTCAAACCTGGCCGACAAACGTCTGATAGAATTCAACGACGCTTAACGGTCCTGAATTTCATGTTTGTGCAATGCACTGATGCGCGGCAATAGCCGTTGCTTGGGCGTGATTTAGCGCTAATGTTAGGGCTAGGGAGTGAGACATGAACCACCCAAGAGCTGCGCAGCTGCCGTCTGGCGCTGGCAACAATCTGGTGCGCCGCGCGCATGTTGATCGCTGTGATGCGGACGCTGTGGCCTGGCTGGCCGCGCGGTTAGGGCCACAGCGGTTGCAACATGTGTTTCTGTTTGTCAGCTCTGAGGCTGATTTCGACGCCGTCAGCACGCGGGCGCGCGAGGTTTTTGGCGATGTGCCGGTCAGCGCCTGCACCACCGCTGGCGAAATCGGCCCCGAAGGCTACGGCGAAGGCGGCATTCTGGCCGTTGGCTTTCCGGCCTCGCATTTTGCCGTAGAGACCGTGTTTGTTGCCGGGTTGGATGATCTGGGCCAGCGCGATCTGGTGGGCGATGTCATGACCCGGCGTCACCAATTGGCGGCGCGCCATCCTGACTGGCGCTATGAATTCGCGTTTAGCTTGATTGACGGATTGTCGTTGCGCGAAGAGGCGGTTTTGCTGGCCATTGCGCCCGGGTTGGGGGGCATGCCGCTGTTTGGTGGCTCCGCCGGTGACGGGCAGGATTTTGGCCGCACGTGGGTGTCTTTCAATGGCGATGTGCATCAAAATGCAGCGCTGATCGCGGTGATCCGCACGCGCTGCCCGGTCAAAGTGTTCAGCCTGGATCACTTCGTGCCGACAACGCGCCAATTGGTGGTCACCAAGGCCGACGCGGAACGGCGCATGGTTCTGGAAATCAACGCCGCTCCGGCCGCCGGCGAATATGCCCGGGCGCTGGGGGTGCGCGCAGATCAACTGAGCGAGAGCAATTTTGCGGCACATCCGCTGGTGGTGCGCATTGCTCAGGGCCATCACGTGCGCGCCATTTTGCAACAGCATGACAACGGCGCGCTGGAATTCGCCTCGGCGATTGATGAAGGTGTGGTGCTGACGCTGGCCGATGCCGGTGACATCACCCAGCACCTGTCGGACAATCTGGATCGCCTGGCCACATCGGCGCGCCCGGATGTGGTTCTGGCCTGTGATTGTTTATGGCGCAAAATCGAGATCGAGAACCGACAGGCCACCCGTACGGTATCGGCTTTGTTGCGGGATCACCGCGTGCTGGGTTTCAACAGCTATGGCGAGCAGTTGGACGCGCTGCATGTGAACCATACGATGACCGGCGTGGCGATTTACCCGCCTTTGGATTAACCGCACAGGGTCACGGCGACAGCCAAACACCGCGCCAATCCGTGTGACGTTCAAAGCGCGCGCGCCGGTGTCCGTTGGGATCAAGGCAGACGTGGTCCATGTGATCAAGGTGCAAGGTCAGAACGGCAAAGCGGTCCGGGTGGGGCACATTTTCCCAGCCATCCGAGGTGGCTATAGGTTGTCCCGGGGTGGGGCGGTGACCATAATTCTCGCGCACGCGCTGGGGCATATCGGGCCATTGATGCGCGGTTTGTGCGCCCGATGCGATGCTGATGGTGCCATTCAGGCGCAGCTGTACTTGGGTTTCCGGATCCCACACCAGCACGCAAGCCGCTGGATTGGCTTGATATTCGCCGATTTTGGTTGATAGCAGATCAGTATGGATGTCGATGTCGGCCTGAGGTGCATCGGCGCGGCGCATGGCAACCATGCGCTGTTGCGGCGCGCCACGGGCATCAACGCTGGCCAGCACCACGCGGCGCGCAGCATGGCGCGCATCGCGCACCCCGGTCTGCATCAAATCCCAGGCCTGAGCCCATGTGGCGGCAAGGTCGGAGGCTGTGTCATTCATAGCCTGTCATCTCCAGATATCCGCGCCCGGCGTGGCTGCCGTTGATTGAAATCGGCCCCTCCCAATAGGGAAACGACGTGGCCATCCAGCTTTGCGGGTTCAGCGCTTTTAGCGTCACATCAACCTCTTTTGCGGGCAATGTGAGGCGCCAGTTGGTCGGCACTTGTCGCCCGGCCACTTCGCTCCATTCCAGCGGTGTCACCGTGATTTGCCCATCCGGCAGCGATTGGCTGGTGCCCTCTGGGGTGATCCAGGTGGCCGAGGTAAATCCGGGGCCACTGTCGCGCAAGCGGAAGGCCATCATCTTGGCGCCGCTGTCAAAGCTGAGCGAAAACCAATCCCAACCCGACTGATCCTCGGCCAAAGGTTGCGAGGACCATTCGCGATCCAGCCAGCCATTGCCGGTCACCACAACGTCTTTGTCGGGCAAGCGCAGCGTGCCTGTGACGCGGTAGCTGGGTTGCGAATAATAGTAGCTGGCCTGCCCGGCAGGGGATTTCACCGAATAACCGTTTTGGCCGTGGAACACCAAGGGCGCGGTGGCGATCAGATCCAGATCATAGGAAAAATCGGCGCCGCGCGCGGTCAGCTCAAGCATGTTAAAATCCGGCCCCTGCATGGTCCAGTCATCGATCCAGGCGCGAAACGGCGCGGCTTGCGCTCCGGCTTGACCAATGCCGCCGCGCCCCAGCCGTTCAGCGACGTGATGGGCGGTGGGTGTGGTGATGGCGGCGTGGCCCATCCAAAGTTGCGGATCTTGCCATCCGGGACGGGTTTCGGGCGCCAGGGCCGAGCGAAACAGCGTCCACTGGATGCCGTAATCCAACCCGTCCGCACCGCGCAGGGTGGCGGTCAGATACCACCATTCAATGCGGAAATCCGGGTGGGGGCCGTGATCTGTTGGGAAATCAAAGACATAGCTTGGTTCGGGGTTTGTGAACCCTTCGACCTGGGTGCCCAGACCAGCAAAGCCCTGGGCTGTGGCGAGGCCGGGCCAAGCCATCAGGCAAAAGGCAAGCGATCTAGCGTTCATTGGCAAATACCCTCAGCAAATCAGCGGGCGGCATGCGCCCCAAACGACGCGCGGGCAGGGCGGCGGCCAGCCCACCGGCGAGCAACGCCAACGCACCCAACCGCA
>JBGCDD010000139.1:0-31395 GCA_045105075.1 Sedimentitalea sp.
GCGCGAAAAGAGGCGATCACCCAGGGTTTTCCCGACTCGCTTGACATGATGCTGGTCTGCGTCGAGGCCGGACAATCGCTGGATCAATCAATCGTACGCGTCGCACGCGAACTGCGCGCCTCTTATCCCGCTTTGGCTGACGAATTCGAAGTCGTGGCCTACGAAATGAAGGCGGGTAAAGAAAAAGCCGTTGTTCTGCGCGACATGGGCGAACGCTGCGGTGTGCAGGATGTGTCATCGTTCGTCACGGTTTTGATCCAATCGGCCGCTTTTGGTACATCAATCGCCGAAGCGCTGCGGGTCTATGCCAGTGAAATGCGTGACAAACGCGTCATGCGCGCAGAAGAAGCCGCAAATAAGTTGCCAACCAAAATGACCCTTGCGACAATGGGCCTTACGGTGCCGCCGCTTTTGATCATTCTTGTGGGTCCTTCGGCAAACGGCATCGCCAATTTGGGCAACATGAGCAAGTAACACCATGACATCCTTCGGTGCGCCATTTCACGCACCTTTCCGGGTCACAGCTTTCGCCATCGCCGTCTTCACGGCGGTGGCGTCTTGCGGTCCGGATCGCATTTCCTCGCTCGATAATGGCCCCTTCCCCCCTGGGGTGGATCCACGCGGCACAGCTGTTGACGGGCTCGAGGTGGGCCACCGCCTGATGGCCGCGGCCCAATACGAGCTGGCGATGGACGCTTTTACCCGCGCCGCCCTGGACCAGGGCCTCACCCCCGAGATCATCTCGGGCATGGGCACCGCCAATCTGGGCCTTGGGCGATTGGGTCAGGCCGAAGAGCTGCTGAGGCGCGCCGTCCGCGAGGCCCCGGAGTGGTCAACAGCCTGGAACAATCTGGGCGTTGTGCTGATGGAACGGGACAAAACCAACGAAGCCCGGCAGGTTTTTCGCCAGGCCTTTGCTCTGGACAATGGCCAAAGTGACTCAATTCGCGATAATCTGCGCTTAGCACTCGCAAAATCCGAAAATCCTGATAATGATACTGGACAAAAAGAAGACTATAAATTGGTGCAGCGGGGCAGCGGTGATTTCCTGATTCGCGCAAACCAAGACTGAGGCACGAGCAGTAAAGGACGCAAAAATGCGCCACCCTATTTTGATTCCGACCCTTCTGGCCGGCGGACTGCTTCTGTCTGCTTGCGCTGAAAAGGGTGAAGAAACCGTCGAACGCGCCTTTCAGGACGTTAACGTCGTGGACGAAAGCAACCTTTCGGACGTGATGCTCACGGTTGCCGACCCCAACGAAGCGGTGTCCTACTTCCAGCGCACCCTCAAAAATCAACCGGACCGGATCGATCTTCAGCGTGGTTTGGCCACGTCGCTGATCCGTGCCAAACGCACCACCGAAGGTGTCTCGGCCTGGTCCAAGGTTGTGAAAATGCCCCAAACCACGTCGGCGGACAAAGTTGAACTGGCCGATGCGTTTATTCGCAACAACGACTGGAAAAGCGCCAAGACCACGCTCGATTCCGTGCCCCCGACCTATGAAACCTTCAAACGCTATCGCCTTGAAGCCATGGTGGCGGACGCCAACAAAGAGTGGAAAAAATCCGACAGTTTTTATGAAACCGCCATTGGACTGACTACAAAGCCCGCCAGCGTCATGAACAACTGGGGCTATTCCAAACTGACACGTGGCGCGTTTGCCGATGCCGAACGCCTGTTTGGCGAAGCCATCCGCCAGGACGAATCAATGTTCACCGCCAAAAATAACCTGGTTTTGGCCCGCGGCGCACAGCGCAACTATACCCTGCCCGTGATCCCGCTGGGCCAGACAGAGCGCGCGCAACTGCTGCACACGCTGGCGCTGTCGGCTGTGAAACAGGGCGACATCAAAACCGGCAAAGGCCTGTTGCGCGAAGCCATCAGCACCCATCCACAGCACTTTGAAGAAGCCGTGCGCAGCTTGCGCGCCTTGGAAGCCGGCTGATCCCATGGCCATCTCCGCCTTCGCGGCGCTGTGGTATCTGCCATTTGTCCTGCCGATCTGCTTTTACGTCGCCTACACCGATCTGAGCCGGATGAAGATCACCAATCAGGCCGTCATCGCGTTGGCGGTCGTGTTTGTGATCATCGGCCTGATTGCTTTGCCCCTGCCCGACTACGGCTGGCGGCTGGTCACACTGGTGGTCGTTTTGGTGCTGGGCGTCCTGTTCAACGCCGCCGGAGTCATGGGCGCAGGTGATTCCAAATTCATCGCCGCCGCCGCCCCTTTCATCGATCCCGGCGATGTGCGGCTGGTCATGGCGATCTATGCCGCCAGTCTGCTCGGCGCTGTGGCCACCCACCGCTTGGCCAAACACACTGCATTGCGCCGCGTCGCCCCCAACTGGCTCAGCTGGGACCGGGGCAAAAAGTTCCCAATGGGGCTGGCCCTGGCCGGCGCCTTGGCGGCCTATCTGATCTTGGGCGTATTTCGCGGCGCCTGAGCGTAAATCCACCCGATATACGCCACATTATTGCCGCCAATCCGTGCACAATACCCGGCAACATCAGATCTTTGTTCGCAACGCAACAAAAGGCCCCGCGCTCATGAACATGCAAGCCACGCCGGTGACCGCGCCCCCCGCGCCGCGCAACCTGACCGAAATGCAGCTGCCCATCGTGATGATGCGCGACATTCTGCTCAAGACCATTTTCCGCAAAAACATCGACACAACCAGCGAATTGGCCGAAGCCATTTGCCTGCCGATTCCTGTCACGCAGGAACTGATCGACATGGCGCGCGATCAACGCCTGCTCGAGGCAACCGGCACGCTCAACGCCAATTCGGGTGGCGAGATGGGTTATCAGCTCACCGATGCCGGCAAAGCGCGCGCCTCAGACGCACTTGCCCAGTCCGAATATTTCGGCGCCATGCCAGTGCCCCTGGCCGTTTACCGCGAACAGGTCGAACGCCAGTCGGTGCGCAACATTCAAATCACCCGCGACCAGCTGACCAACGCAATGGGCCACCTGATCCTTCCCGACAGCTTGCTTGATCATCTCGGCCCCGCGGTCAGCGCCGGGCGATCGATCCTGATGTACGGCCCCCCCGGAAACGGAAAGTCGTCTATTTCCAACGGCATCCGCGATGCTTTGGGCGACAAGGTTTATGTGCCGCGCGCCATCGAATATGCCGGCCAGGTGATCACCGTTTATGATCCCATCGTGCACACCGCCATCACCGAGGTCAAAGACGACCCCACACAATTGCGCCGCAGCAAACGATTTGACACACGTTATGTGTGCTGTGAACGCCCCACAGTTGTCACCGGCGGCGAACTTTCGCTCAGCATGCTTGATCTGGTCTACAACCCCACCGCGCGCACCTATCAGGCGCCACTGCAGCTCAAATCAACCGGCGGCATCTTCATCGTCGACGACCTTGGTCGTCAGGCCGAACCGCCTCAGGCCCTGATCAACCGTTGGATCGTCCCTCTGGAAGAAAGCAAAGACATTCTGGGCCTGCAATCAGGCGAAAAATTCGAGGTTCCCTTCGACACCCTTGTCATTTTCTCAACTAACTTCCACCCGAACGAGATTTTCGACAAAGCCGCCCTACGCCGGATCTTCTTCAAGATCAAAATCGACGGGCCAAGCCAGGAGAACTTCCTGAAAATCTTCGCCCTCGTGGCCCGCAAAAAGGGCATCCCGCTGGACGAAGCCACCTTGGTGCATTTGCTCAAAGTCAAATACCCTACAATCGACAATGTCTACGCCAACTACCAGCCGGTCTTCCTGATTGATCAGATGATCGCGATCTGCGAAGTCGAAGGGATCCCCTACCAGATGAGCCCATCCTTGATTGATCGCGCTTGGGCCAACATGTTCGGAAAGGACGAAAAAATCGTTAAATAACGGTCGCCGCCAACGACCCACATGCCAGTCAGACGCCTGACACCATCACCCCGATGTCAGGCGCCCAGCTTGCGCGTTGCAATACCCCGTCCTAACCGCTGAAAAATCGCGCTTTTCCTCTTGCCGAAAATATCCCGGGGGCGTGGGGGCTGGCCCCCACAAAAATCCAGATCTAAGGACTGGCCTGCGCGAACCGATGCGCTACTCTGCACCTCATGACGACACTCCCTGCCTGTTTTGACAGCTGGTTTGCCCAACGCGGCTGGACCATCCACCCCCACCAACGCGCGATGCTGGCGCGCGCCCAAGATCCCGCGACCTTGCTGATTGCCCCGACGGGGGGCGGCAAAACCATGGCCGGTTTCCTGCCCACCTTGGCCGATTTGGCCAATGGCACACACCAGGGTCTGCACACCCTCTATGTCTCACCGCTCAAGGCCTTGGCCGCTGATATCAAACGCAATTTACGCACTCCGGTTGACGAAATGGACCTGCCCATCCGCATCGAGGACCGCACCGGCGACACATCGGCGACCCAGAAGAAACGCCAGCGCGCCGACCCGCCCCATATTTTGCTCACCACCCCCGAAAGCCTCGCCCTGCTGGTCAGCTATGAAGACGCGCCGCACATGTTCGCCGGTCTCAAGCGCATCATCGTTGATGAAATCCACGCGCTGGCCGAAAGCAAACGCGGCGATCAACTATTTCTGGCGCTGGCACGGCTGCAAACGCTGTGTCCTGATCTGAAGCGGGTCGGCCTGTCGGCCACGGTCGAGGACCCCACCGCCATCGCCCAACTGCTCGCCCGCCACCCCGATCCGTGCGACATTTTGCTGGCCGACGCGGGCCCGCCCCCCGATATTGCGATGCTGGAAACCGGTGAAAAACCGCCCTGGGCCGGGGGCGGTGCGGCCTATTCCATTCCGGCCGTTCTGGATCAGATCAAAGCGCACAACACCACGCTGGTCTTTCACAACACCCGCGCGCAGGCCGAGATTTTCTTTCACAATCTGTGGCTGGCCAATGCCGATTCGCTGCCCATCGGCATCCACCACGGCAGCCTTGATCGAACACAGCGCGAAAAGGTCGAAGCCGCGATGGTGCGCGGCGATTTGCGCGCGATTGTGTGCACCGGCAGCCTCGATCTGGGCATCGACTGGGGCGATGTTGACCTGGTCATCCAAATCGGCGCGCCCAAAAACGTCAAACGTCTGGTCCAACGCATCGGGCGCGCCAATCACCGCTATAACGCGCCCTCCAAAGCGCTGCTGGTGCCCGCCAACCGCTTTGAAGTGGTCGAATGTGTCGCCGCGTTGCAAGCCGTCAAAGCCGGCGCGCTTGATGGCGATCCGCGCGGCCCCGGCCCGCAGGATGTGTTGTGCCAGCACATCCTGATCACCGCTTGCGCGGGCCCCTTTGAAGCCGACGCGCTTTACACCGAAGTCACCAGCGCCGGCGCCTATGCCGCCCTGACCCGCGCCGATTTTGACGCCTGCCTCGACTTCTGCGCCACGGGGGGCTATGCCCTGCGCGCCTATGACCGCTGGCAACGCCTGCTGCAACGCCCCGACGGGCGCTGGCAATTGCGCGACCCGCGCGCCACCCGTGACATCCGCATGAACATCGGCACCATCCAGGACACCGACACACTCAAAGTCCGCTTGCGCCGCAGCCGGGGTGGCAAACCGCTCGGCGAGATCGAAGAAGGCTTTGCCGCCACCCTCACCGCTGGCGACACCTTTCTGATCGGCGGACAGGTTGTGCGATACGAAGGCCTGCGCGAAATGACCGTCGAAGTCACCCGGCGCGCCGATAAAAAGCCCAAGATCGCCACCTTCATGGGCACAAAATTCGCCACCTCAACCCAGCTCAGCGCCCGCATTCTGGACATGTTCGCTCAAGACAGCTGGCCCGACCTGCCCACCCACACTTCCGAATGGCTGGCCCTGCAGCGCAACATCAGCCGCCTGCCCCAACACGGACGGTTGTTGATCGAAAGCTTCCCGCAAGACGGGCGCGAACATGCGGTGGTTTATGGCTTTGCCGGGCGCAATGCGCAGCAAACGCTGGGCCTGTTGCTGACCAATCGGATGGAGGACATGGGCCTGAACCCGCTTGGTTTTGTCGCCACCGACTATGCCACAATGATCTGGGGCCTTGATCCGCTGCTTGACCCGGCGCCGCTGTTTGATGTGGCGGCCCTGCGCGACGGGCTCGATCGCTGGTTGGCGGGCAACGCAGTGATGAAACGCACCTTTCGCGCCAGCGCCACCATCGCTGGACTGATCCAGCGCAACACCCCCTCGGCGCGCAAATCCGGGCGTCAGGCGACGTTTTCGTCGGATATCCTCTATGACACCTTGCTGAACTACGACCCCGAGCATGTGATGATGAAAATCACCCGCACCGAAGCCCTGCGCGGTCTGGTCGATTTCGGCCGGATCGAGGAAATGGCCGCACGGGTGGAAAACCGCATTGATCTGGTGCGCCTGTCGCGTCTGTCGCCCTTGTCGGCGCCGATGTTTCTGGAAATGGGCAAAGTCCCGGTCAAAGGCGCCGCCGAAGACCGGCTGCTCGCGGAAGAGGCCGACCGCCTGTTGTCCACCGCTGGCATCACCAAGCCGGTCAAACCGACATGGCGCGTGCCCTATTAAGACCTTGCGCTTGGTGCGCCAATCGGCACAGTCCAAATCATGAACGGACACAGCTTCACCCTCGCCGGTTCGCAACTTGTCGCCCTTGGGTCAGGTGCGCTGTGGTGGCAGGATCAACGGCTTTTATGTGTCTCCGACCTGCATCTTGGCAAATCCGAACGCATTGCCCGGCGCGGTGGCGCGCCCTTGCCGCCCTATGACACCCGCGACACGCTGACCCGGCTGGCCGCCGATCTGGCGCTCAGCGAGGCGCGCACGGTGATTTGTCTGGGCGATAGTTTTGATGATCTGGACGCCGCCAACGCCCTGCCCGAACCCGAACGGATGTGGATTGCAAAATTGCAGGCCGGGCGGCGCTGGGTCTGGATCGAGGGCAATCACGACCCCGGTCCGCTGACACTGGGCGGCACACATCTGGCAGAACTGCCCCTGTCGCCGCTGACCTTTCGCCACATCGCGCGTCCCGGTGCCAGCGGCGAAGTTTCAGGCCACTACCATCCCAAAGCCAAAATACGCACCCGCGCGCGCACCTTGTCACGCGCCGCGTTTCTGGTCGACCGTGACCGCATTATCCTGCCCGCTTACGGCACCTATACTGGTGGCTTGTTCAGCCATGACCCAGCACTCAGCACGTTGATGCACGCAGATGCGCTGGCCTTGTTGACCGGCCCACGTGTACATGCTGTGGCGATGCCACGCTGACCCTCAAATCACGCCTGCGGCCTGCAAATCAGTGCGATAGGTGCGACTGACCGGCACCTTATCTCCGTTGGACAAACGCAATTGCACACGCCCACCCTCGCGTTCCACCCCGGCCACAGCATCCGCCGCCACCCAGTGCGAGCGATGCGTGCAATAGCCCTCGCACCCTTCCATCTCCTCAATGGCATCGCCAAACCGCATCCGCACCGTGTGCGCCGTCTGCGAAGACACCACCTCAACGAAATGGTCCTGCACACTCAGCCGCAGGATCGGCGCCTTGAAATCCTGTGGCAACCGGCGCAGCAGCCGCGGCTGCACATCCGTGACCGGAGCTGGCACCTCCTCGCGCTTGTAGGGGGCCACCAGCGCCTTGTGTCCAAACAGGAAATGACGAATACCACAAACCACCCCGCTCACAGCCGCCACGTATCCGGCCAGCAAAAACATCGTTGGCGTGTCGCCCGCCTCAGGTGGCAAAAACGCATGGGTCATGGCCCACAACATTGGTGTAAAAACCAACGTCATGGCGCCCACCATCAACACCGAATGCAGGTAAATCCGATCCGACTCCAGCTGCAGCGCCACAAACCGATAGACCGCAGTGCCAATGATCGCCGACGCACCAATAACCAGCGGCCAATACACCAACCGAACCGGAAAACTGAGCGCCTCATAGGTGCCAAAAGGCCCCGCGATCGCCACAAGACAGGAAAACAAAGCCCAAACGCTGATGTTGGTGCGAGTCAGCGCCTCGCGTTTGGTCTCGAGAATAAAGTGCCACATTGCCCGAACAGCGCGCCTTTTGTCGTCAAGTCATATTCAGTTAACTCAATACCATAGGGCGAATTTCGTCACGGTCACACTAAAAGCAAATTTCCCCGTCAGGCGACCAATCCCACGGGCTCGTCAAACCCTCCGGCCCGACAACAGGCCGTCACCGTATTGGCAAGCAAACAGGCAATCGTCATGGGCCCGACCCCGCCCGGCACTGGCGTGATCGCCCCGGCCACCGCCGCACAGCTGTCATAATCCACATCGCCCACCAACCGGGTGCCCCCGTCGGGTTTGTCGATCCGGTTGATGCCCACGTCCACAACCGTCGCGCCCGGCTTGATCCACTCTCCCGGCACCATCTGTGCGCGCCCCACGGCCGCCACCACAATATCCGCGCGCCGCACCACGTCGGGCAAATCCTTGGTGCGCGAATGCGCAATTGTGACCGTGCAACTGTCGCCCAGCAGCAGCTGCGCCATGGGTTTGCCGACAATGTTGGAGCGCCCAATCACCACCGCATCCAACCCCGACAAGCTGCCATGATGTTCGCGCAACATCATCAAACAACCCAGCGGCGTACACGGCACCATGCTCTTTTGCCCGGTCCCCAACAGCCCGACATTCGAAATATGAAACCCGTCCACATCCTTGGCCGGATCAATGCTGTTGATCACCAGATCCTCGTTCAAATGGCCGGGCAACGGCAGCTGCACCATAATCCCGTGAATCTCAGGGTCCGCATTCAACGCCGCCACAACCGCCAGCAAATCTGCCTCTGATGTGTCCGCCGCCAGCTTGTGCTCAACCGAGCGCATGCCAACCTCAAGCGTCATCTTGCCTTTTGAGCGCACGTAAACCTGGCTCGCCGGATCTTCACCCACCAACACCACAGCCAGCCCCGGCACCACATCATGCGCCTCCTTCAAATGCGCCACATGGGCTGCCACCTTGCCGCGCACAGTTGCTGCAAAAGCCTTGCCATCAATCACCGAAGCCGCCATCGCCAAATCCCCTTCATCTTTCCAAAAAAAACTCCCGCCGGAGGCAGGCCAGGCCCAAAGGGCCGGGTCGCGTTGTGCCGGGGCTCGATGCCCCGGCACGGGCGGCGCCGTTAAAACAGACCTTCGATCTGCCCAGCCTCATTCAACATGATCGCTTCCGCCGAAGGCACCCGTGGCAAGCCCGGCATGGTCATGATTTCTCCACAGATCACCACCACGAACCCGGCCCCTGCGCTCAGACGCACTTCGCGCACGGGCAACGAATGGCCCACCGGCGCGCCGCGCAGGTTCGGATCGGTCGAGAACGAATATTGCGTCTTCGCCATACACACCGGCAGATGCCCGTATCCCTGCTCTTCCCACTGGCGCAACTGATCGCGGATTTTCTTATCCGCCAGCACTTCATCCGCATGGTAAATCCGCTTGGCAACGGTTTCGATCTTGTCCATCAGGCTCAGCTCATCCCCGTAAAGCGGCGCAAACTGTGCCTTTCCGCTGTCGGCAATCTCGGCCACGCGCGTGGCCAGCTCTTCGGTGCCCTCGCCGCCAAGCTCCCAGTGACGGCACAAAATCGCCTCCGATCCTTGCGTGTCCACATAGGCCTTCACCGCCGCTACTTCCGCGTCCGTGTCGGTGACAAAATGGTTGATCGCCACCACAACCGGCACACCAAAGCTTTTCAGGTTGGCGATGTGGCGGCCCAAATTCGAACAGCCCTCGTTCACCGCATCCACGTTTTCATCGCCCAGATCGGCCTTGGCCACGCCGCCATTCATTTTCATGGCGCGCACAGTGGCCACCAAAACCACGCAATCCGGTGCAATCCCGGCTTTGCGACACTTGATGTTCATGAACTTTTCAGCGCCCAGATCGGCACCAAACCCGGCTTCCGTCACCACATAATCCGCCAGCTTCAGCGCCGTTGTCGTCGCCGTCACCGAGTTGCAGCCATGGGCGATGTTTGCAAACGGGCCGCCATGCACAAAGGCCGGGTTGTTCTCCAGCGTTTGCACCAGATTGGGCTGCATCGCGTCCTTCAACAACACCGTCATCGCCCCATCAGCCTTGATATCGCGGGCATAAACCGGACTGCGATCGCGCCGGTAGGCCACGATGATATCGCCCAGCCGCTTTTGCAGATCCTTCAGGTTCAGCGCCAGACACAAGCAGGCCATCACTTCCGAGGCGACCGTGATGTCAAACCCGGCCTCACGCGGAAACCCATTGCTGACCCCGCCCAAAGACGCGGTGATCTGGCGCAGCGCGCGGTCATTCATGTCGACAACACGGCGCCACACCACACGGCGGGTGTCGATCTCCAGATCGTTGCCCCAGTAAATGTGGTTGTCGATCATCGCGCTCAGCAGGTTATGCGCGCTTGTGATCGCATGGAAATCACCGGTGAAATGCAGGTTCATTTCTTCCATCGGCACAACTTGCGCGTAACCGCCGCCCGCAGCCCCGCCCTTCATGCCAAAACACGGCCCCAATGAGGCTTCGCGAATGCAGATCGCCGCCTTCTTGCCGATGCGGTTCAGCCCGTCGCCCAGACCCACGGTGGTGGTCGTCTTACCTTCACCCGCAGGCGTTGGATTGATCGCCGTCACCAGGATCAGCTTGCCATCGGCATTGCCCTGCACGCCGTCAATAAAACTCTGGCTGACCTTCGCCTTGTCATGGCCATAGGGCAAAAGATCGTCCGAACCGATGTTCAGCTTTGCACCGATCTCCTGAATAGGGCGCTTCACAGCTCCCCGCGCAATTTCGATATCACTCTTATATGCCATTTGCCCCGTCCCTCATATGTGTCCCTCGGGCACAACACGCGCCCGCTTCGTCGCGTCAGCCTTAGCGCCGCGATTGCGTTTTCCACACAGGGAATCCGACATTTTCGCGCTTTGAAACGGCGTGAACAGACGCCACGGTTTCAGATCGGAAACGCCTGCGCCTCAACCGGTCCAAGCGCGTTGATCAGGAACAAACAAAACCACCGCATCGCCCACCTGAACAGGCCCCGGCTTTTCAACCCAGGCCGTCACCCCGCGCCGTCCCTTGGCCGCGCCCAGAAACGCTTTGCCATGGCCCTGGTTTTCGGCCTCGATTTCCTGACCGGGAAAAACGCAAGGGCGGTTTTCCATATCCACCGTCACCGTCGCGCCCGATGGCATCTGCAACCGTGACGACGGCGGCACATGACTGAAATCGGGCAAGCCCTGCACCACCATCGACGCCCCCAGCAATCCAGGATCAAGCGTCTCAAGCCCGATATCCGCGGCAATGCCCGCCAGTTCTTCGGCCGACAGGATCGACAGTTGGCGGACATTTCGAATGGTCGTGCCCTCGCGGTAGAGGTTGTTCACCCGCACACAGGACAGCCGCTCGCGCCCGGTGTGACGCTCGCCCTTGGTGCCATCAAAGATCAAGTCCAGTTGCTCGGACGCCCCCGCCCGCAGCGAACCACCGTCCCCCGGAACATGCCCCAACCACGTGATTTGGCCAATAAATTCGGTTTTCTTCAATGTTGGCATCGCACTCACCCTTTGATCCGCGCCGCCAATTTACCCCGAACCGCCCCCATCACAAGAAAAAACCCGAACGCAGCGCGTCCGGGTTCTTTTGCTCAGCTGAGGATCGCCTCAGGTGGTGGGTTCAGGCTCCAGCCCGCCTTCGGGCGGCGACTTCTTGGTCTTAGTCTTGGGAATCGCCGTCACGCTTGGCGCATTGCCCTGATCGGGCGTGTCATCGGTGTCGTCATCCACATGGGGAGGCTCGCCTTTCATCACGCGTTTGATCTCTTCACCGGTCAGCGTTTCGTATTCCAAAAGGCCTTGAGCCAGCCGTTCGAACTCAACCGCATTGTCCTCGATGATCTTGTAGGCATCGGTATAGCCGTTATCGATAAAGGTTTTCACCTCTGACTCGATGAGCTCTTTGGTGTTGGCCGACACCGAGAATCCGGCGGTGTTGCCCTGATAGCCCTCGTGCGCTTCGGAATAGTCGATGTTGCCGACCTTGTCCGACATACCCCAGCGCATCACCATGGCACGCGCCAGACCACTGGCCTGCTGAATGTCGCCGACCGGACCGCTCGAGACGGAATCTGGTCCGTACTTAAAGATCTCCGCGGCCTTACCAGCCATGGTCATGGTGATCTTTTCCAGCGCCTCGTCGCGGAACATCTGCAACTTGTCCATTTCCGGCAGCGACACCACCATACCCAACGCACCACCGCGCGGGATGATCGTGGCCTTATAGACCGGATCGGTTTTGGTCAGCATCAGGCCCACAATCGCGTGGCCAGCCTCGTGATAGGCGGTCTTTTCCTTCTGGTCCTGCGTCAGCACCATCGAGCGGCGTTCGGCGCCCATCATCACCTTGTCCTTGGCGGATTCAAAATCCTCCATGGTGACAAAACGCCGGCCCACACGCGCCGCCATCAAGGCCGCTTCGTTCACCAGATTGGCCAGATCCGCACCTGAAAAGCCCGGTGTGCCGCGCGCGATGATGCGCAAATCAACATCAGGACCCAGCGGCGTTTTGCGCGCATGCACGCCCAAAATCTTTTCGCGACCCCGAATATCGGGATTGGACACGGTCACCTGACGGTCAAAACGACCCGGACGCAGCAACGCAGGGTCAAGCACATCCTTGCGGTTTGTCGCCGCCAGAATGATCACACCCTCGTTGGCCTCAAAGCCGTCCATCTCGACCAGCAGCTGGTTCAACGTCTGTTCACGCTCGTCATTCCCGCCGCCGTAACCAGCGCCACGATGGCGTCCGACCGCGTCAATTTCGTCGATAAACACGATACAGGGCGCATTCTTTTTGGCCTGCTCGAACATGTCACGAACGCGTGAGGCGCCCACACCGACGAACATTTCGACAAAATCTGAACCGGAAATCGTGAAAAATGGCACGCCGGCTTCGCCCGCAATGGCCCGCGCCAGCAGCGTTTTACCGGTTCCGGGAGGGCCCACCAGCAGCGCGCCCTTGGGAATCTTGCCGCCAAGGCGCGAGAATTTCTGCGGATTGCGCAAGAATTCCACGATCTCTTCCAGCTCTTCCTTGGCCTCATCGATGCCCGCAACATCATCAAATGTGACGCGCCCATGCTTTTCGGTCAGCATCTTGGCCTTGGATTTTCCAAAGCCCATCGCGCCGCCTTTGCCGCCGCCCTGCATCCGGTTCATGAAATAAACCCACACACCGATCAGCAGCAGGAACGGCAACAGCGTGATCAGGAACGATTGAAACCCGGATTGCTGTTGTTTCTCGGCTCGGATCGGAATGTCGTTTTCGATCAACAGGTTGGTGATCTCGGCGTCTTCGGGTTTGATGGTCACATAGTCCTGACCGTCGGCACCGCGGAACCGGATCTGTTCGCCGTCCAGTGTGGCCTGCGTCACTTCGCCGCCCTCAACTGCGCGCACAAAGTCCGTGTACGTGATTTCGCGGTTCTGCAAGGTGCCGCCCGAGCCGCTGAACAAATTGAACAGCGCCAGGATCAGCAGGAACAGAACCACCCAAAACGCGATATTGCGTGCATTGCCCAAGCGTTTTCTCCTAAAAAATAACAAACGGCACGACTGCCGTCCGGTTGCACCTTAAGATAGAGATCAAATGATCTTCTTCAATGCGATAATAAAGATGCGAAGAACTCTTCGCCTCCGCCCAGTAATTCTGCGGTGAACCCGTTGGTCATTCCGGCCAGCGGGGCTGCCACCAATTCCTGCCCGCGCCACACCGCAGGCGAGGCGACCAAACCGGCCTGCGGACGCCCCGTGGCGCGCCAATCCTCACACTGCCCAAGGCCCGCGCGCCCGACCGCACGCACTTCGTCCCCAACAGCAACATGACCATGGATGCGCCAGCGCGTGTCCCACGTGTCGCCGGGAGACGAGATTTCGCCGCGCACCGCCTGATATTCGCGACAAATCCAGGCATGCTGGTTGTGAAACACGATCCGACAGCCGCCCAAGGTTGAAGACGTGCCACCACGCACCGCCCGCAGCGCGATATCCACCGCCCCCCGGCGAGGCGGATAGTCATGGCCCCCGATCCACTGCACTGCCCGCACCAGCACACGCCGCGCGATCTCTTCGGGCAGGATGCGGAACTGACGCACATCGATGCAAACGTCGCCGCCGTTGATCGAAGCCACATCGCGCGCGGCCAGAAAACTGTACCATTCCAAGGCCTGACGCGCTTTGCTCATGTTGTGCGCCACATCCGTCAGGGTTTGCGCCGTGATGCCCATATCCTGCAGCACCCCCATCGCGCGGCGCGCCTTGATCCGGTCAAAGCGCATATCGTGATTGCTGGGGTCTTCGCTCCAGTCCAGATTGTTGCGTTGCAAATAGGCGCGCAGCTCATCCCGGCCGAGACCCATGACAGGGCGCACAAAGGTCATGCCAAATTGCGTGCGCCGCGGTTGCATCGCGGCAATTCCATCGACCCCGGACGACCGCGCCAGCCGCATTAAAACGGTTTCAGCCTGATCATCTGTTGTGTGCCCGAGCGCCAACAGACACAAGTCCTGCGATTTGGCCCAATCCGCCAGCAGCTCATAACGCGCCTTGCGGGCCTCATTTTGCAGATTGCCCGCACCTTGCCAGCCCCGCCAGCGCAGCACAGTGTGTTGAATGTTCAGACTTTCGGCGAAGTCGCGCACCTGCGCCAGCTCTTGCTTTGTGTCGCGCAGACCGTGATCAACAGTGGCGGCAATCACCTCAACCGTACCGGGTTCGAAACAGCGCGACAGGATGTGCAGCAAGGCCACCGAATCGCCGCCCCCCGATACCGCAACGCCCAAACGCGTCGGCGGAGCCGCGCGAAACTGCTTGCGCACCGTGGCAAGGATATGCGCGTCAGCGTCGGTCATGAGCAGCCCAGTTTCGCCATTTCCGTGCGCGCCGCCCCTGCGGCCTGCGCGCTTGGGAACCGCGCGCCAACTTCGCCCAACGTCACACAAGCCTGGCTGACCTGCTGCAACCGACCCAAAGCCGATCCCAGTTCAAACAGCGCGGCCGGCGCCGTCGGACCCGGGGCATTGGCGGTGAAACTGGCCAGATAGGCCCGCGCCGCTTCGCGTGTGTCACCCAGATTGTCCAAGGCCTTGCCCCGGTTCAACTCCGCCTGCGGCGCCAGCGGACTGCCCGGATAAGACGTGTTGAAATCCGCAAACAACGTGGCCGCTTTGGCATAGGCCCCTTCGCTCAGCGCGGCCTGGGCCAGATCGTAATCCGAACGCTCGCCAACGGCCAGCTCAGTACCGGTTTCGGCCGGCGCGGGTGCCGCCGCCGCCTGAGCACCGCCCAGAGTCGAGGTTTCGCCCAATTGGCTGACATCGCCGCCTTCCAGTTCGACCAGCCGGAATTCAAGATCGCCGATCCGGTTGGTGCCATCGCGCACGATTTGCGTGACGCGGAAATCCAGCTGTTCGGTCTGCGCGGTCAGGCGTTGCAACTCGGCCTCGATCGCACCGACCCGGTCCAGCACACCCGTTCCCGACAGATTGACCGTGGGCGCGCCCGTGGTCGAAAGTTCGCGGTTCAGCCGCTGCACCTCAACATAAAGCACTGTCAGTTCTTGGCGGATATCCGCCAAAGTCTGACTGTCCTGTGCCCAGGTCGGCCCGCCAAATCCCATCAGCGCCATCAACGCCACAGCTGCCATCCGCATTTTGTTACCCCGTCAAACCACTGGCCAAAACCGTGACTGCACGGCGATTTTGCGCATAACACGCCTCTTGGCTGCAAATCTCGATTGGCCGTTCTTTGCCATAGCTCAATACTTTCAAACGGTTGCCCGGAACACCGCGCAAAACCAGATACTCGCGCGCCGCATTTGCCCGCCGCGCGCCCAGCGCAAGGTTGTATTCCCGCGTGCCCTGTTCGTCGGCATGACCCTCTATAACAGCTGTGTAGTCAGAATTTGTTAACAACCACGTGGCCTGCGCATCCAAGATCGACTGGCCCGCCGCTGTGACCGTGGCCTGATCAACTTCATACAGCACCCGGTCGCCGATGGCCTGAGCAAAATAGGCCGGCGAAGTTGGGTCATTGGCCGATCCCGGTACAATTGTATCCGCCGTGCTGGCCACCGGATCGCTGCCATCCGTGCCACCAAAACGGCCCGCATCGGTACAGGCCGAAACCGCCAGCGCCCCACATAACAGAGCCATCTTTCCAAAATTACGTATCATCTCTTGCCTCGCCTCTGGGCTTGTTGTTTTCGCGCCTTATAGCACAGTCTGAATGTGTTTTGAAAGCATTCGCGCTATTGCTGCAACGGCGACCAGGACGGATCCGACCCGCCATCAGGCGTGCGCACCGGGCGCAGATTGCGCCCCGTAATATCAACCGAATACAGCGAAGACCGCCCCTGCGCCCCTTGGGTTTCGCGCGCAAACATGATCACCCGCCCGTTTGGCGCCCAGGTCGGCCCCTCATCCAGAAACGAGGCGGTCAGCAAGCGCTCTTCGCTGCCATCCAACCGCATCACACCGATGTGAAACCGTCCCTTGCTCTGCTTGGTGAACGCCACCAGATCACCGCGCGGCGACCAGACCGGCGTGCCATACCGCCCCTGACCAAAGCTGATCCGACGTGCCTCGCCGCCATTTGTGCCCATCACATAAAGCTGCTGGGTGCCCGAACGGTCGCTTTCAAACACGATCTGGCGGCCATCGGGCGAAAAACTCGGCGCGGTTTCAATCGACGGCGCCGAGGTCAGACGGGTGCGTTTGCCGGTGCTCACCGCCAGCGTGTAAATATCGGTGTTGCCGCCTTCAGATAACGAAAACACCACGGTTTCGCCGTTGGGCGAAAAGCGCGGCGCAAAGCTCATGGTGCCGTCTTGTTGTTCCAGCACCCGGCGTTTGACCTGACCGATATCCAGCACATAAATCCGCGGAAACCCGCTCTCGTAGCTGGTATAAAGCACCCGGTCGCCCGTGGGCGAAAACCGCGGCGCCAGCACAATCGCACGGCTGTCGGTCAGATACTGCACATTGGCGCCGTCATAATCCATGATCGCCAAGCGCTTGCGCCGGGCATTCTTGGGCCCGCTTTCGCTGACGTAAACCACGCGGCTGTCAAAATACCCGCCCTCGCCGGTGATCCGGCTGTAAACCGCATCGGCCACCTTATGCGCCATGCGCCGCCAGCCCTTGGCCGAGCCGACAAATTGCAGCCCATTGCCCAACTCAGCGCTGGAAAACACGTCATACACCCGGAATTGCACCGTCAGCCGGTCGCCCGACACCGAAACCGAGCCGGTGATCAGCGCCTGCGCATTGATCGCCTTCCAATCGGAATAGGCCACGGGGGCTGCAAAATCGCTGACCTTCGAGATAAACGCCGTGGCCGGAACTTCGCGAAACAACCCGGTGCCCGACAGATCAGCGGCAATCACCCGCGCCAATTGGCCCGCCACATCGCCTGCCGCGCCGTTGGCCGGGACAAAATCAGGCACCGCAAAGGGCAAGGGTTCGATCACGCCTTCGGTAATTTCAATGCGCAAAGGGCCAGACTGCGCCAGCGCCACCCCCGCCTGCACACCCATCATCATCAAAGCCATGAGGCCATAAGCAAGCCGTCTCATCGGATGCGCATCCTTTCGGGATTGAAGGTCATTTCGATCTCTTGCCACTGTGCATATTTTTCGCTCGGAAGGTCAAAACCCTTCGCACCACAGCGCAAAATCGCCCGCCGCGCCGCCTCGTAAGCCTGTTTTGCGGCCTCTTGCGTGCCCCCGGAATGGGACAACATGCGAATGGTGCCAGGCACAGGCGTGCCAGACTCGGTCAGCGACACGGCCACAACAACCGACGTGGCCAACGCCGCCGAAGACAACGACCCCACGTTCCAGCAGGCTTGCACCGCCACCCGCAACGCATCCTTTTCGCCGGCCGACAAAGGTGGCCCGGACGGCGCGCCCACCTCGGCCACATCCGCCGCAGGCGCACCCAAAGCTTCGGCCAGCGCGTTGGCCACCGCCGCATTGGTGTCAGCCGTGTCTGGGGCCGTGTCTGGGGCCGTATCGGGCGCAGGTTCAGGCCGCGCGGGCGCAACTGCAGGGCGCGACGGGCGCGTGGACGGCGGACGCAGCGACGCGGTGGGCGCCAGCGTCGATCCGGTTTCGGGCACAATCCGGTCTGTGGCTTCGGGCGGCGCGGTGGCTTCGGCCTCGGGTTGGGGCGTCTCGGCGCCGTCTTCTGGTGTGACCTCGGGCGTTGTCAGCTCGTCCGGGCGCGCCTCTGGCGGCGGCGGCGCCACAGGAACCGGCGCGACCCGGTCCACTTTGGGCGGTTCCGGGCGGGTCGTCGGTTCGGGCAGCGCTGCGATTTGCGGCGCAGGAGGCGTTGGCGCATCAACGCTGTCGCTGACCTCGGCCTCCGGCGGCGCGGGCGCGATTTCAGGCGTTGCATCGGCCTCGGGAACAGGCGTGGTCTCTGGCACCGCACGCTCGGGCGCTGGGTCTTCGGGACGCTCGATCTCGGGCTGGTTTTGTGTTTCGGGCAGGTCGGGCGCCTGCAGCGCTGTTGACACCTCGGGCGTCTGGCGCGGCGCCGCAAGGGCGGCGAACTGCTCGGACGTGATCACCGAAACCGCCTGCACCGATGGCGGCGGTGGCTCCGAGGTGAACTTGCCGGCCAACACAGCCCAGCCGATCAGCGCCATATGCGCCAGCCCGGAAACTGCTGTGCCGATTTGCATCGCGCGCCTATTCGGCGGCGCGGTCCAGCGTCGGACCGCCCGTATCCGTCACCAGACCCACATCTGTAAAACCACCTGCATTCAGCGCCCCCATCACCGCCATCACCTCGGCATATGCAATGGCGCCGTCCGCGCGCAAAAACACCCGGGGCGAGTCGCGCTCAGCCGCGATCGCACGCAATTTTGCCACCAGTTCCGCGCGCGGCGTCACGGTTGACTGGATTTGCACCTCGCCCGTTGCAGTCAAAGTCACAGTCAGCGGTTCTTCGTTTTCCCCGGCCAAGGCCCCGGCGGCGGATTTGGGCAATTCAACTTCGACCCCAACCGTCAGCAACGGCGCCGCCACCATGAAAATGATCAACAAAACCAGCATCACATCCACAAAAGGCGTGACGTTGATTTCCGCCATCGGACGCGTACGCGACCGCCCCCGCCGCCGCGCCCGTCCGCCCGAGGGTTGCACCGTCGCGCCCATCTCTCAGGCGTCCAGCTGGCGCGACAGGATGGTCGCAAACTCATCCGCGAACGCCTCATAACCGGCGACAATCCGGTCACTGTCAGAGCTGAGCTTGTTGTAAAAAATCACCGCCGGAATCGCCGCCAACAGCCCCAGTCCCGTCGCCATCAAAGCCTCGGCAATGCCGGGTGCGACCACGGCCAGATTGGTGTTTTGCTGCTCGGCAATTTCGATAAACGCATTCATGATGCCCCAAACAGTGCCAAACAAACCCACAAACGGCGCGGTCGAGCCAATCGTGGCCAGCACCGGCAACCCTTTTTGCAACCCTTCCGCCTCTTTATTGATCGCCACATCCATGCTGCGGTCAATCCGCGCCTGCGCCCCGGCGATCAGCCCGCCATCATTGCGATGCGAGCGGCGCCACTCGGTCATCCCGGCGGCAAAGATCTTTTCCGACGGGCCACCCGGTTGCGGCCCGATCTGCTCAAACAACGCATCCAGCGGCTCGCCCGACCAGAACGCCCGGTCAAACGCATCTGCCTCGCGCCGCGATGTGCGATACATCAGGGTCTTCTGAATAATGATTGCCCAGGACCAGACCGAGGACAAAATAAGCAGCACAATCACCAACTTGACCGTCAGCGTCGCGCGCGCAAACAACCCCCACATAGAGAAATCAATCTCCTGCGCCAGGGCCAGTGTCTCTGCTTCCATTTGACTGCTCTTTTATAGTGGTCCCTTTTGGCGGAACCTTGTTGCAAACAACTTATCTCAAAAAAGACACAATTGCCAACACATCCACGCTCACGGTTTTGTGGCCCCGATCAATGCGCGAATCTCTGCCGGCAACCGCACTGGCCGGCCCGCAGCGCTCATGCACACCGCCGTAACCACAGCCGTGAACACAACCTGATCCCCGCGCACCACCCGCTGATCCATGACCAACCGCGCCGGCGTCACATGTTTGATGCTGGTTTCAATGTCCAACACATCCTCAAACCGCGCCGCCGCGACATAATCCGCCTCGATCCGGCGCACCACCCAAACAACACCCGCCTCGCGCATGGCGTTTTGATCATTGCCCAGATTGCGCACCCAATCACTGCGCGCACGCTCAATGAACTTCAGATAGTTGGCATGGTAAACCACGCCGCCCATGTCTGTGTCTTCATAAAACACCTGAACCCGGTAGCGATGCATGCTCATCCCCTCATGTCCACGCCACCCACCTCATTGCGCCGCCCCCATCCGCGCAGACAATCGCAGCGCATGCGAGGCATCACTGGCCACATCAGGCAACACCGGATCATACGCCGCGCGGATCAAATCACCGATCTCGGGGCGCAAAACCACCGTGTCGCCCGCCACAGCCAAAGGCGACTGTTCACGGAACGCCGCATCCGACCACAACAAGACCGATTGCACCACAAGGCTCAACGCCAAAGTCTGCGCCGAAACGGCCTCCAGATGCGCATCCATCCTCACAAAAGTGAAACACGCCTTGATCCCGCCCGCATCGTCAAAACGAAACACCCGGTACTGATTGGCCTGCTCCGCCTTCAGCCGTGCCACCAGCGGCGCCAGATCAACAACCAAACGGTCCAGATTGGGCACCTCCAGCAACTCGCCCCAGTCGCGAAAGAAGAACACCATTGCATTGCTGCCAAGCTCAGGATCCGTCTCCGCCAACCCGCGCCCACACAACGCCGCAACCGCCTCAAACGCCCCCTTGATCACCGGCAAGGTCGCATCATCCACACCAATCACCACAGGCGCAATCTCCCGCCCCCAGCGCGCAAAAACAAAATCGCCGCTTTCACGCGTGAACAACGCTTCAATCTCGTCCACCGTCACAGCTTCATCTTTCCAAATAAACTCAAATCCCACATCTCACTCAAACAGATCGCTCTGCCCTTTGGGCGCCGCCATCCCCAAATGATCCCAGGCTTTGTGCGCCAACATCCGTCCCCGCGGCGTGCGCTGGATCAACCCCTGCTGCAACAAAAACGGCTCAATCACATCCTCCAGCGAATCCCGGCTCTCGCTCAGCGCCGCCGACAAGGTCTCAATGCCCACCGGCCCACCTTGATAATTCTCCGCAATCAACCGCAAATACCGCCGATCCGCCCCGTCCAGCCCCAGATGATCCACCCCAAGCCGCGTCAGCGCCCCATCCGCCAGATCACGCCCAATGGTGCCATCACCCTCAACCACCGCAAAGTCCACCACCCGGCGCAACAACCGCCCGGCAATGCGCGGCGTGCCCCGCGCCCGGCGCGCAATCTCGCGCGCCCCGTCACTGTCCGCAGGCGCCCCCAACAGCCGCGCATTGCGTGTCACAATCTCATGCAACTCATCCACCGTGTAAAACTGCAACCGCGTCGGAATCCCAAACCGGTCGCCCAACGGCGTGGTCAACAACCCCATCCGCGTGGTCGCCCCCACCAGCGTGAAAGGCTGCAACTCAATGCGCACCGTGCGCGCCGCAGGTCCTTCGCCAATCACCAGATCCAGCTCATAATCTTCCAGCGCCGGATAAAGCACCTCCTCCACCGCCGGATTCAGCCGATGGATCTCGTCGATAAACAACACATCCCGCGCTTCCAGATTGGTCAGGATCGCCGCCAGATCCCCCGCCTTGGCCAACACCGGCCCCGAGGTCATACGGAACCCAACCCCCAACTCGCGCGCCATGATCTGCGCCAAGGTGGTTTTGCCCAACCCGGGAGGCCCGTGAAACAAGGTATGATCCATCGCCTCGCCACGCATCCGCGCCGATTGAATGAAAATCTTCAGATTGGCCCGCGCCTCGGCCTGACCAATGAACTCATCCAGAACCTGCGGGCGCAAAGCCCGGTCGCCATCCTCGGCCAACTCTTCCGGGCGCAACGTCGGATCACTCTCCACCACCGCTATCCCTTCGGCGCCAGACGTTTCAACGCCGCCCGGATCAACGCCGCCTCATCCGCCTCCGGTATCTCGCCCGCCGCTTCCATCACCGCCGCCGCCGCCTCCGATGGCCCATAGCCCAGGTTCGACAGTGCCGACAACGCATCCGCCTGCGCCGCCGCCGACACATCGCGCGCGATCGCAACCGGCGCCGGGGCGGTCGCGGGCGTGCCCCCTGTGGCGGGCATATCCTCCAGAACCGCCATCTCAGCCGAGAGCGCGCCGCCCCCCAGCCCACCATCCTGCCCGCCCAATGCCATCACCACTGCGGCCTTGTCCTTCAGGTCCAGCACAATGCGCTGCGCCGTCTTTGGCCCAACCCCTTTGGCCGCCTTGACCATCGCCCAATCCCCCTACGTGATCGCCCGGCTCACACCGTCCGCCCCAAGAGTGCCCATGATCGCCAACGCCACCTTGGCGCCGACGCCCTGCACGCTTGTCAGCAAACGATGCCACTCTTTTTCCATCAGCGTTGGAAACCCAAACAACTGCAACAGATCCTCGCGCACCACCAAATCGGTGAACAACGACACAGGCGAACCCACCGCCGGCAGCGTCGCCAGAGTACGGTCCGAGCAATAAACCAGATAGCCAACACCGCGCACATCAATCAGCACGTGATCCAGCGCCTTGTGATCCAAACGTCCCGTTAGCCGCCCGATCATGCCCGCACCTCGACCATCGGGCTGCGCGTGGCGCCGCCAAAATACGCGTGACAAATCGCAATCGCCAGCGCGTCCGCCGCATCGGGCCCCGCCGGCGCGCAGCCGGGCAATTGCAACTTCACCATATGCATCACTTGCGCCTTATCCGCATGCCCGACTCCCACAACCGTCTTCTTAACCCGGTTGGGCGCATATTCACCAACGCTTAACCCCGCCAGCGCCGGCACCAGCATCGCGATCCCGCGCGCCTGACCCAACTTCAACGTGCCCGCACCGTCTTTGTTCACAAAAGTCTGCTCAACCGCCGCCTGTTCGGGCGCAAAGTCGCGCACCACGTCGCTGAGCTGATGAAACAGTGACAACAATCGCGCCGCCAAATCATCACCGCTGGACTTGCACAGCCCATTGGCCACATGGCTCAGCCGTGTTCCGCGCGACTCGATCACGCCCCACCCCAGGGTTCGAAGCCCCGGATCAATGCCCAAAATCCGCATAATCTGCCTGGCCTGCCCGTTTTGTTGCTTTTTTGATGCACTAGCACGAAACGCGAACATGGTCCAAGCCTTTTGATCCGCTTTTCAAAAGCGACGCGACTTTGAGCAGACACGACACAAAGCCGTTTCACGACACGCAGCTGCCCCGAAATCGACACTGTTGGAGCCGAAATTAACCACGTATTTCAACGTGTTTCCAGAATTCACGAGGCATTCTTAAAATGCATATCGAATATGCATTTCTTGCGGCTTGCGGGAATGGATTGCCCGTCTTAGGTGCGCTTCAGACAACGAAACACGAAAACGCCAACCCAACAAAAAGGATACGGATATGGCTGCTTTTGATACCCCCCGCACCTCCTACGGCGCACACGGCCTGACTGGCCGTATCAGCGCGACACTGGCAGCTGTTACCGCTGCGTTTGTCGCGTGGAATGACGCCCGCGCCACCCGCAATGCGCTCTCCGGACTTTCGGATCGTGAGCTGGAAGACATCGGCCTGATCCGCGGTGACATCGACCTGGTCGCCCATGGCAAAGATCTCTTCTGATTGGCCATGCGCGGTCCTGGCGGCGCATGTCGCTTAGGACCGCAGCCGCGCCACCACTCCGGCACCGAAAAAGCCGCGTGATCATCTCACGCGGCTTTTTTTGTACAAATTTCTAAAATCGCAGGGCTGAATTGTACAAAATTTACAAAATCAGCTGGCCCGGCCCACTCCGCCGAATGAGCCGGTGTCGCTTTTGACCCGGCTTGGCTCGGTCGCGGATTAACGCAGGATCGGGCCGATCTTCATGGCGACAAATTCAGACACAGGTTCGATCTGCATGACAAAGGCGCCAGCTTGCTCGACCACAGTGCCGGCTTGCAACTGCGCAACGCGCTCGGAATAGGTGATGGGTCCGGTGCTGGCGATCACAAAGCCCTTGAACATGATAAAAGCCAACAGAAACAGGAAAACAGAGCGGCCGGAAATTGGCGACGCTTTGCGTTTTGGTTTGGTAATAATCAAGCCATCATGGCGCAAACGTGCCGAGTAACCCCGGCTCATCGCGCGATGCTTGCGCATCAAACCGTTCAACCGTACTTGAAAATCATCGTGGCCCAGAACCATAACACTCTCCTAAAACTGGCCCCCACCAGCGGATATAGAAAAACTAGGTTTGAATTGTGGCAGGAATTGGGCAATCGGTTCAAATCGAACATATCGCGCCTTTTTCATGCCTTGTTTTGGTTAACAAGCGTCGTCCAGTCACCAATCTGCTCGGTTTCGTATAAATTGAACCCAAATTGAGAATAAACTTTTTGCACCTCTTCGGCTTGCTCGTTCAGAATCCCCGATAAAATCAGAAATCCACCGGGCGCAAGATGGCGCGCCATGTCCGGCGCCAGTGCAATCAGCGGCCCCTTCAGGATGTTTGCAAAGATCAGATCAAAGGGCGCAGCGGCGCTGAGGTCCGGGTTGTCAAAGCCCGCAGCCTCAAGACAGGTGACCGCATCGCGCATGCCATTGGCCGCCAGATTGGCGCGTGCCACGTCAACCGCGACCTGATCAATGTCGCTGGCCAGCACATGGCGCGAGCCAATGCGCGCGGCGGCCATGGCCAGCACGGCGGTGCCGCAGCCGATATCGGCCACCCGGTCCAGCGCCACACCTGCGGTGGCCAAACGGTCGAGTGCTTTCAAGCAACCCAGCGTGGTGCCGTGATGACCAGTGCCAAAGGCCATCGCCGCCTCGATCAGCAAAGGCACGCAATCGTCCGGCACCTGATCGGCGTCGTGACTGCCATAGACAAAAAAGCGCCCGGCCCGCACTGGCGACAATTCGCGCCGCACATGGGCGACCCAGTCGGTTTCGGGCAGTTCGGACACGGTAAATTCAGCGGCCGAAAACGCGGCGGCCAGCAGTGCTAAGGCGGCCTGATCCGGGGCCTCGGTGAAATAGCCGCCAACCTCCCACAACCCCGAGCCGTCTTCGACCTCGAACACGCCGACACCTGTGGGTTCGGGGCTCAAGGCCTCCATCGCTTCGCCAAGCCGTTCGGCGGGCGCGCGGCCAGGCAATGTGGTGAGGGCGGTAAAAGTGGGCATCAGCGTCTCCGAAAGCGGTCGGCATGGGCGTAGGGGCGCGCCGGATCAAGGTCAAGCGGAGCCTGAACCGAAAGGCTTTGAACGTAACGCCACCCCCACCAGGCTGCGATGGCGCCGACCACAACCGACACCAACGCTTGGGCGTAAATCACCCCGACCGCGCCAAAGACCCCGGCCAGCCACAACGCGGCGGGCAAGGTTAACAAACCATCGCGCACCCAGTTGGTCAGGGTGGACCAGGCCGGGCGCCCCAGCGCGTTGAAGGCCGAGTTGGATACAAACAAGGCTGCGGCAAAGACAAAGCCGCCGGCCCCGACCCAAGTGAAGGCGGTGACCACATCGCCGCCCAGTTCAGACAGCGCAAAAGCGTCGATCACCAGGGGCCCCGCCAGCACCAACAGCGCCCAGGTGACAACTGTGTACATCAGCCCAAACAGGATCGCATCGCGGTAGATCGATTGCAGACGGTCCATTTGGCCCGCGCCGTAGTTCTGCCCAAAGATGCCGCCGATCGCGCCCGACAGCGAAAAGATCCCGCCAAAGGCCACGACCGTCAGGCGGCCCACAACGGCCCAGCCCGCCACTGCATCGTCGCCAAAACGCGCCATCACCGTGGTCATCAAGTAGTTGCCCACCGGCGTGGCCATTTGCGTCAGAATCGCGGGGATGGCGATATAAAGGTAGGGGCGCAGGGTCAGTTTGATGTCGCCCCAGCGCGGCCAGGCCAACAGATCGTACACGCGGGTGGAAAAGTGCAGCGCCATCACCAGCATCACACAACGCGACAGCACCAGACCGATGGCAGCTCCATCGAGCCCCATCGCGAAGGTCACAATCAGGATCGGGTCGATCACCATCGCCACACCGCCCGAGGTCAACGTCACAAACATCGAGCGCCGCCCGTCGCCTTCGGCCCTGAGCGCGCCATTGGCGATCATCGCCAGCGCCATCACGCCCAACGAGGGCACCGAAATGGCCAGGTAGCGCGCCGCCAGAGCTGCGGTTTCGCCGGTTGCGCCTGCGGTGGCGACGATGTCATGGCGGAAGGTGATGATGAACGCGGCCATCACCGATTGCACCAGAAACGCGATCAACGCCGCGCTGGTGGCATGACGGCGCGCCAGATCGCGGGTGCCGGCACCAATCCCGCGCGAAATCAGCGCGGTGGCAGCCATCATCAGCCCGATCCCGGCAGAGACCGAGAAATATTGGATCGCGAAGGCAAAACCGATGGCCGCGACCAGCCGGGGGTCGCCCAGTTGCGAGATCCAGAACAGATTGGCGGCATCCACGAGAAACACGAAAGTGATGCCCATGGCGCCGGTCATGGTCATACGCGCCACATGGCCCATGGTCGAGCCGGTCAGGAACCGTCCGGGTTCGGCCACGGGTTACTCGGCCGGCGCGGGCAACGCGCGCGCAAAGATCGTCTCGTGGCCGGGTTCGGGGTGGCGCGGGATCAGCATGGCCAGTGACAGCGACACCAGCGCCATGCCAGCGGCCAATAGGAACACAGCCGCAGGTGAAATCACCCAAAGCAAGCCCAGCAACACCGGCAAGAACACCGCTGCGATGTGATTGATGGTAAAGGCCACGGCGGCTGTGGGCGCGATGTCACCGGGATCGGCGATCTTTTGGAAATAGGTTTTTAGCGCCAGCGCCAGGCCGAACAGGATGTGGTCAATGACATAAAGCGTGGCAGCCAGCGCGACGCCCCAGCCAAACCAATAGACCCCGCCATAGAGCAAAAACACCACCGCCAGCCCGATATATTCCACGATCAGCGTGCGGCGTTCGCCGAAATAGCCAACCGCCTGACCCAGAAACGGGGCGGCAACCATGTTGATCATCAGATTGATCAGATACAGCCCGGTGACCTCGTGGACCTCAAAGCCGAACTTTTCGACCATCATAAAGCCGGCAAAGACCATAAAGATCTGACGCCGCGCACCCGACATGAATTGCAGCGCATAATACAGCCAATAGCGCCGCCGCAGGATCATCTTTTTGACCTGGGGATGGGGCGCCTCGAACTGCGGATAGGCGAAAAAGCAAAACACCGCCATCGCCGCCGTCACACCGCCCGCCGCCATGAACACAAGGTTGTAGGACAGGCCAAGAGGCTCCCACATGATGACGATCAGGATGAACACCACCAGCGTCACCGCCGAGCCCGCGCCCATCAGCCAACCCAGCATTTGCGGCGCGCGGTCTTTGGGCAGCCATTGCAGCTGCAGCGACTGGTTCACCGTTTCATAATAGTGAAAGCCGATCGAGCTGAGCAATGTCAGGAACAAAATCCCGCCCAGCGAGGGAAACCAAGCGGTAAACGCAGTCGCCACGCCCAGCATGAACAGCGAAATCAGCCCCAGCATCTGTTCGCGCACAAAGATGATGATCGCAATCACCCCCACGGCCAGAAAGCCGGGAATTTCGCGCACGGTGTGCAGCAGGCCAATATCGGCGCCGTCAAAGGCCGCCGCTTCGATGACAAAGTTGTTGAGAAGCGCGTACCAGGCGTAAAACGCGACCGGCATCGACATGGCCATCATAAAAAGCAGTGACACCGGACGGCGCCAGAGCGGCAACTTATATGCGTCTTCCAGGGGAACAATCTGCACCATTGTTTTGGCATACGCCTGTTGCGCGGATTTGACGAGGCAAAACCGACCCGCGCACAGCGCCTTTGCATGACTGCACAAAAGGGCGCTGGCAAACGCCATGGCAAAAGGCGACACCCCGCGCAGGGATGCCGCCTCTTGTCCGTTGTTTGGACTTGGGGATCAGAAGATGAAGTCTGATGCGTTCAGACCGAGCGCCAGGTTGTCGTCCAAAATTACAACTTCGCCGCCCAGGAAATCGATCCGCGCCGAGCTGCCCTGTTGGGACAGAAACATGTCGCCAATACCGGAAAGGCCGAAGTCCGAGACGTCCAGCAGGTCATCGCCTTGGGAAAAGTCGCGCACCCGATCAGCGCCGCCGCCGGTTTCAAAGACGAAGGTGTCATTGCCGACACCGCCCTTGAGAAAGTCATTGCCGGTGCCGCCGGTCAGGGTTGAATTGCCCTGCGCGTCAACGAGAATGTCATCGCCTGCGTCACCGAACAGCTGGTCATCGCCTTTGTTGCCATGCAGCAGATCCGCGCCAGAGCCACCGCGCACGATGTCATTGCCTTCGCCGCCTTTGACCAGATCGTTGTTGGCGCCACCATCCATGATGTCGTTGTCCTTGCCACCGTCGAGCGTGTCGATGCCAGCGCCGCCTTCGACGATATCATCGCCCTTGCCGCCCCAGAGACGGTCATTGTCGGCGCCGCCGTAGACTTCGTCTTCGCCCTGCCCACCGCGCAGCCGGTCATTGCCGCCGTCGCCTTCGAGGATGTCGTTGCCCTGTTTGCCATTCATGAAGTCGTTGCCGTCGAGCAACTGGTAATGTTCGTCGCTTGAGTCGCCGGTGATGGTGTCAATACCAGACGTGCCTTGGGTCGCCGTTGGGGGAATCACTACGGGGTCGTTGAAATTGGCCTCTGTGCCCAGTGCCACCTGGTCGATGATGATGAGGTGCGCACCGTTGGAAGCGGCTTCGCCCACGACAGTGGCATCTGGCGTTTCTGCGTCGGCATCTGAAATCACAAATCCGTTGATGCTGAAACCCGGGCCAGATGCGTTCAAGTCATTGAGTGTGGCCCCATTGATGGCGCCAAGAGGCAACGTACCCTGGGTCAGGAAGCTGAGCATGAATTCGACAACGCCATCACCGTTGCCCGGACCCGAATTCTGGTGCGCTTCGGTGAGCAAAAAGCTCATCGCGGACGATTGGTTCGCACCCACATATCCCGCAGATTGGGCAAACAACATCAACGCCGCATCGGTCGGCGCAAACGCTGTTGTGTTAGCCGATGTATAGGACTGGTGGATCGTTTGCGTTGCCGCGCTCAGACCCAAACCATTCACAAAGGTGAGCGACAGATCGATCAAATGCTTGAACAAGGGCGAGGTAGAGGTGCTAGCGAGGGCGTTATATACGGACATGTGGTGCTGCCTATTATTTGTGTGGCCCGGCGCGCGGTGCATCGGACAAGTTGAAGGGCTTTTGGCCCCGACTGCACACAGTGTGAGCCTCAAATCGGGCGAAATTAGTTTTCAATTGAGATAATTTGTTAACGAATTGTGAAGACTCTATGACGGCGCTTTTGCTTTCGGTTGATTCTGCCTCAATGTTCCGCAGCGCACGCAAAAACGCACCGTTGCCAGTGACAACAGTGCGCGTCGGTCGTCCAATGTGAGGCGTGTGGTGCTAGAAGATAAAGTCAGACGCGCTCAGTGTGGCGGACAGGGTGTCGTCCAGCACGATCACTTCGCCGGTGCCCAGATCAATGCGGGTTGCGTCGCCCTGTTGGCTCAGCGTCAGATCGGCAATGCCGCTCAGCCCGAAGTTGGCCATGTGCAGCGTATCAACGCCGCTGACAAAATCCTTCACAAAATCGGTGCCACCGCCGAGCCTGAACACAAAGGTGTCGCTGCCGACCCCGCCTTTCAGGAAATCATCGCCCGCGCCACCAATCAGCGTCGAATCGCCCTGCGCGTCGATCAGCCGGTCATCGCCAGAGCCGCCAACCAGCCGGTCGTCGCCCTTGTTGCCGTGCAGTTGGTCATTGCCGTTGCCGCCACGCACCACATCATCGCCTTCGCTGCCTTTGAGCAGGTCATCGCCCGAGCCGCCATACAACAGATCGTCGTGTTTGCCGCCGTCCAGAATGTCGTTGCCGGCATTGCCTTTGAGAATATCATCGCCGTTGTCACCCCAAATCCGGTCCTCGCCCGAGCCGCCGCTGACCTCATCATGGCCGCCGCCGCCGCGCAAACGGTCCTCGCCGTCCTGGCCTTCGATGGTGTCATTGCCGCGCTTGCCGTTGAAAAAATCGTTGCCGTCATTCAGCTGAATCGATTCATCGCCGTCGGTGCCGTTCAGGTGATCATCGCCAGACGAGCCTTGCAGCGGCGGCGGCGCGTTAAAGCTGAGCGGCAAGGTGCTGGTCACCTGACTGGTCAGATAATAAGCTTCGTTCACGCCGACATTCTGGCTGAGCACAACCGCGTCGGGGGTTTCGGCGTCGCCGTCGCTGACCATGGTTCCATTCACTGTAAGCCCGGGCGTGGCGTTGATGTTGAGGAAAACCTGCCCATCGACCATGGCCAGGGGTTTGGCGCCGGGCACCAGAAAGCCCGTCATGAAGTCTGCCAGCGCCTGCCCCGAACCGGGAACCGAGTCCTGTTGCACCACCGCAAAGATCGCCTGATGCGCGCCGCTTGAGTCGACGCCGATGTAACCGGCTGCTTGCGCAAAGCTGAGAATGGCGAACTGGCTGGGCGCGAAGGCGGTGCCCGATGACAGGTGGTAGGCGGCAAACACATCGTCGGCCAAGCCGCTGTTGGGAAAATTTGTGCTGAGATAGGTCAGCGCGTCGTCCACGAAGCTTCTGAAAAATTGCGTTTCGCTGTGAAGGCTCAGGAAGGCATAGATGCTCATTGTATTTGACCTGTCTCAATATTTTGCCAACCGACCCTGCCGAATGCAGGTCCGATGGGCTTAAAATGCGGGATTCCCCGTCTGAGACCGGTTGTGCCGGGCAAATTTGTCAAAAATGGTTTCCAATTAAGAAAAATTCGCAACCAATTGTGGAAACAATCAGGACGCCAGTGGTCAGTAAAAGCTTTGTGGGTCGATATCGACGCTGAGACGCAGATCGCCCTTCAGGCGGAACGGTGCGATCCAGCGGGCCAGCGCATCCTGCAAGGGCGCGGTTTTATCGGCTTTGACCAGCAAACGCACCCGGTGGCGACCCCGGATCCGCGCGATGGGCGCGGCGGCGGGGCCAAAGACCTGCGCACCCACCGCGCGCAAAGGGGCGTCCTGGCGGGCCAGCGCGTTGCCCAGATCGAACACTTGCGCCACATCGCTGCCTGACAGGATGATGCCGGCCATGCGGCCATAGGGGGGCACGCCGGCGGCCTCGCGCTCGCGTGCTTC
>JBGCDD010000140.1:0-14862 GCA_045105075.1 Sedimentitalea sp.
GCAGCCGGAGCTTCGGCAGGTGCTTCTGCAACGGCCTCTTCCACCGGGGCTTCTTCCATAGCGCCCAGATCAACACCGGCAGCACCCAGTTGTGCGCTCATGCCATCCAACGCCGCGCGGCTGGCCAGATCGCAATAGAGCGAAATCGCGCGCGCCGCGTCATCGTTGCCCGGAATGATGTAATCCACACCATCTGGCGAACAGTTGGTGTCAACAATCGCAACCACGGGAATGCCCAGCTTGTTCGCCTCTGCAATCGCCAGCGCTTCTTTGCGCACGTCGATCACAAAGATCAGGTCAGGCGTGCCGCCCATTTCGCGAATGCCGCCCAGCGAAGCTTCAAGCTTGCCCTGGTCGCGCTGCATGCCCAAACGCTCTTTCTTGGTCAGACCCTCGATGCCGCCTTCCATGGCTTCATCAATCTGCTTGAGACGCTGGATCGACTTGGACACGGTCTGCCAGTTGGTCAGCGTGCCACCCAGCCAACGGTGGTTCATATAATATTGTGCGCACCGCTCGGCGGCGTCGGCCACGGGCTGTGCCGCCTGACGCTTGGTGCCGACGAACAGAATGCGTCCGCCCTTGGCAACAGTGTCGCGAATGGCCTGAAGCGCGAGGTCCAGCATCGGAACCGTTTGCGTCAGATCCATAATGTGAATGCCGTTGCGAGCGCCATAGATGAACGGACCCATACGGGGGTTCCAACGCTGCGTCTGGTGACCAAAGTGAACGCCTGCCTCAAGCAGCTGGCGCATGGAGAACTCAGGAAGAGCCATGCCGTTTTCCTTTCCGGTTTAGCCTCGGTGGGGGTCATGACGCATGTGCGCCAACCGGCGGACCTTTGGGGATGTCTCTCCCATCAGCCCAAACCCCACCTGCGGGTTTAAGTGCGCGCCTGATAGGACAAGCGCGCAGGCTTTGCAAGGGGTCTTGGCACGGCAGGTCAAAAGCAATCCCAGGTTTGGCCTTGCCGCTGTCAACCTGGGTGAGTCTTTTGCCCCAAATGCTGTGCTGCAAATTGTCTAATCGACGTATTGACGCACCCCAAAACACACCGCACCGACGTTATGAGCATTATTGTGCGTAATTCTTCACCCCGCTGAGGCCCTCTAAGCGCCCGAAAACATGCACTTTAATTCAAAACAACCGCAGCGGTGCCCGCAAAGGGGAAATGTAAAGTCAAAATGACAGTTGCTAATGTCAGCTTGAAATTACATAGTTTAGACAGTGTGGTGCCTCCGAGCCTTGAAAAAGATCTTTGGGCTGCGCTGTTCACGGAACGTTGGGGGGTTTTGCGACCTTCCGTTCCAGACGTAAACGAAACCATCTGAGGAGGACTGTACATGACAGACGACCCAGACAAAGTTTGGCCAACCGGGCTTACACTCGGCGAAGCTGAAGAAATCCACAGCTACCTGATCGACGGCACACGTGTTTTCGGAGCAATCGCTCTGCTGGCACACGTCTTGGTGGCCATTTCCACGCCCTGGCTGGGCTGAAGGGAGTAAGAGATGAACAATTCCAAAATGTGGCTGGTGGTTAATCCCACAGTCGGTGTTCCTCTGTTTCTCTCGGCTGTGGCCGTTGGATCCTTCGCGGTCCATGTGGCAGTGCTGTCCAACACCACCTGGGTGTCGGATTTCCTGTCGGGCAACGAGCTGGGCAGCGGTGCATCCGCCGCGCTGAACTTGGACAACCAGACGACAACGCAACAGGCGACATTCGTGACGGATCCGCCTCTGCCTGCAGCCACAACATTGGCCGCACTCGAAGTGGGAAGCTCGCTCTCGCCAGGGCAATAGCACAACCCATTGGAACCGGTGTCGGGGCGCATGACTTGAAGTGCGAGTTCCTGGCCATCGCTCCGGCTCCTCCAAGACGACGGCTTCGCCACGGTATGCACCGGGCCGCCGACCAAAGCAGTGGTCCTTGCCAGACTGCCGCAAAAGGCCGTGTCACACGCTCGGCTGCTGCATAAAAAAAGGTGTGTTAGGATGTTGAACTACCGCAAAGCGTTGATCGCTCGGTTGGCCCAAATGGGACCGCGCTATTTGCCGTTTGCGGATGTCGCATCAGATGAGGTGCCGCTGTCACGGCTGCTGCGCCTGTCGCTGTTTCAAGTCACGGTTGGTATGGCTCTGGTCCTGCTGGTGGGCACGCTCAACCGCGTGATGATCGTGGAACTGAATGTGTCGGCCTCGCTGGTCGGGATCATGATCGCCCTGCCCCTTGTCTTTGCCCCGTTTCGCGCTGTCATCGGCTTTCGCTCTGACACGCACCGCTCGGCCCTTGGATGGCGCCGTATCCCTTACATCTGGAAAGGCACGATGCTGCAATTTGGCGGCTTTGCGGTGATGCCTTTTGCACTGCTCGTGCTGTCGGGTTACGGCGACGCGGTTGATGCGCCGCTGTGGATTGGCCATTGTTCTGCAGCGCTGGCCTTTTTGCTGGTGGGTGCGGGCGTGCATATGGTGCAAACCGTCGGGCTGGTGCTGGCCACTGATCTGGTCGAAGAAGAAGACCAGCCCAAGGTGGTTGGCCTGATGTATGTCATGCTGCTTTTGGGTATGATCGTCAGCGCCTTTGTCTTTGGTGCGCTGCTTGAAAATTACAGCCCCGGCCGGCTGATCCAGGTGATCCAGGCCGCCGCTGTTTTGACCATTGTGCTGAACGGCTGCGCCTTGTGGAAGCAAGAGGCCCGCAACCGCACCCGCGCCACAACGCCGATGCCCAAACAACAATTTCGCGCCTCGTTTGCCCGCCTGATGCGCCATGCTGGTGCGGTGCGCTTGCTGGTGGTGATCGCGCTTGGCACCTTTGGCTTTGGCATGGCGGATGTGCTGCTGGAGCCTTATGGCGGCCAAGTCCTGGATCTGTCGGTGGCGCAAACCACCAAGCTGACCGCGCTGTTGGCGCTGGGCAGTTTGTTTGGCTTTGGTCTGGCCTCGCATGTGCTGGGTGCCGGCGGCAATCCGGTGGCCATGTCATGGTACGGCGCGCTTGTCGGCGTGCCAGCGTTTTGTGCCATCATCGCCTCGGCCTATCTGAATGCGCCGCTGGTCTTTGCCGGGGCCACTGTGTTCACCGGCGTCGGCGCCGGGCTGTTCGGCCACGGCACCCTGACGGCCACAATGCGCGCCGCGCCACGCGACCAGATCGGTCTGGCCCTTGGCGCCTGGGGCGCAGTACAGGCCACAGCCGCGGGTCTTGGTGTTGCTCTGGGCGGCGTGGCACGCGATCTGATCCTGCTGTCCGGTGCGAGCGGTGCCAACAACCCCGAATTGCCCTATGTCCCCGTGTTTGGCGCCGAGGCGCTGTTCTTGCTCGCGGCCATGGCGGCTCTTTACCCGATGCTGAAAAAAACCGCGCAAACGCCCTCGCCAGACGTTTTCGCCAACAGCAAAACCTAAACCCGCTGTCCCGACCTGTTGGGGCGCACCCCGTGCACAGCGCGGGTTTCAACCAATGGAGGATCCATGACAACTGTAATCTCCCGGCTCTATGCCTCAGCCGACACCGCCAAGGGCGTGCTCGCGGCGTTGACACAGGCAGGGTTGCCTGACGGCGACGTTGACCTCATCCTGCCCGGTGGCGACGCCGCGCAGACGATGAAAACCGCCCTGATCAGCAATGACAACGCCGCGGTCTATGATGACGCTCTGAGCGGCGCAAAGGCCGTTGTGGTGGCCCGCGTTGGCCTGATGCCGATGGGCGCGGCGCGCCGTGTTATCGAAATGATGGATGATCAAGCGCCGATGGCGTTGGGTCTGGCCAATGAAAACGTCTATCTGCGCCAAAAGGCCACCCCAACCCGCGAGGCCGGCAAGACAGTTATGTCTGATCATCCCCGGTTCCTCAGCTCGGATCTTCCGCGCGGTCAGGTGTCTCATGCGCGCACAACCCAAGGGTTAGGTCTCAAGCTGGTGTCGCAGCGCAAAAAGCGCAACTCTGCCAGTTCTAATGGCGGCGGGTCATCGCGCCTGTTCTGGCCGATGCCTTTGCTGTCCGGGCGCACAGCGCGTCATTCGGTGATGGCGGGCGGGCGACACATGTCGTCAGGGTTCTGGCCGATGGCTTTGACCAGCCAAAAGCACGCGCGCCCCTGATCCGTCAGTCCAGCTTTTCAAGCCCGCGGCGCACTTGAATTTCCAGATGCGCCGCCAGCGCCTTGCGGTTGTCAAAGTCCGCAACGCGCACCGGCGGGTGGTAAACCACCTCGACCGACCCCTGACGCGCCGCTGCCAGCGTTTTCAACAGATGCGGCGCAAAGTCCATCTCGCCCCACCAGCCATAGAACCGCGCGCTTTGACCCTTGGGCGCTCGGTACCGCACAGTGACGGGCTGCACCCACACTGTCTCGCGCAGCTCGGGCGCAAAAAAGGCCGCAAACAACGTGGTCTTGAACGGCAACACCCGCAACCCATCGGTCGAGGTGCCCTCGGGAAAGAACAACAACCTGTGCCCGGCCAACAGCCGAGTTTGGAACAGTGCGGTTTGCTGGCGCGCCTTGGCCGGGTTGCGTTCGATGAAAACCGTGCCCGTGGCGCGGGCCAGCCAGCCAATGCCCGGCCAACTTGACACTTCGGATTTAGAGACGAAATACAGCCGCGCCCGCGCGTTCAGCGTGAAAATATCCAGCCACGAGCCGTGATTGGCCACCAAAGCCCCGGGATGGCGCATCGCCTCACCGCGGCTGGAAAAGCCCATGCCAAGCACAAAAAACGCCGCCCGGCACACAAATTGCGTGATGTAGGGCGTGAGCGGGCGGCCCAACCCAAAGATCGGGCGTTCCAGCACGCGCACCAAAAGCAACAGCGCCAGACAGCCAAACACCAACGTGCCCAGGATCAGCCCGCGCACCACAACCCGGACCCAGCCCAACGGGGTGATCACAACCGGGTCGGCCGGGTCGTCGCTGCTCCAGGTCTGGCTCATCCGGCACGCTCGGTGCTGTAAAGGCGACGCTGGCGTTGGTTCATTCGCGCCGTGTCAATGACCAGACAAACATCGGTGGTGTTGAACGCGTGGTCGATGCAGGCGCCCAGCCCGACATATCCCCCCAGACGCAAATAGGCCTTGATCAACGCCGGCGTCTGCACCATCGCGGCCTTGCGATCCAGACGCCCTTCGGCAATCAGATCCATCGCCTGAAACTGTTCGGGCAGCGCACGCACCCGCAATTCAGGCGGCGCCAGGTGGTGATGATGCAGGAACGACAGTGGCAGCGCCAACTTGCCCACATCGGTGCCATGAAAACTGGCGACGCCAAACAGCACATCGATCTGATGCGTGTCGACATATTGCGCCAAACCGTTCCACAGATGAAACATCGCCATGCCGCCGCGATAGTCGCGGTGCAGGCACGACCGGCCCAATTCCAGCAACCGTTTGCCCGATGCCTTGAGCGGGCCCAGATCGTATTCATCTTCTGAATAAAACTGCCCCGCCGCACGCGCCTGATCGCTGCGCAACAATCGATATCCGCCCACGGCCTGTTCCGTCGCCGTGTCATAAACCAGAAGGTGGTCAAAAAAGCGGTCAAAGCGGTCACTTTCCAGCCCGCGTTCATGATCGACCGACCCGCCCTTGGCGCCCAGTTCGCGCACAAAAACCTCATATCGCAACGCCTGAGCAGCGGTGCGTTCGGCCTCGGTCTCGGCCATTTTCACGCGAAAAGAAGGCCCGGTGGCAGGCATCGCACTCCGTCTTTGCTGGCGGTGAACAGGTTCCGCGTGATAGCGCAAAAGCGCTCATGGAGGCAACACGGCTTAAAGCGGTGGCGCGTTGTTAACCTTTCATAAACCTGTTTCAGGGATCAAAGACGGGGATCAACGCGATCTGCGCCCCGTCGATCACAACTTTACCTTCTTCGCGAAAGTTGACAGTGATCTTGCCGGCGCTGTTGGATTGCACTTGACCAAGGCCCCAATCGGGGAAGTCGGGGTGACGCACGATCATACCGGGCGCAAGAATGGAATTTAGATCTGACATGAGGTCGGACATCCGCTGAGGAGTGAGATTTTGGGAGACAATAGCGCCAATCTGGCCGCACTGATAGGCTCGCGCATATGCCATGATCTGATCAGCCCGATCGGCGCCATCACCAATGGGCTTGAGCTGCTGGATCTGTCGGGCAGCCTGCAAGGTCCTGAAATGGATCTGATTTCCGACAGCGTGGGCAATGCCGGTGCGCGCATCCGGTTTTTTCGCGTCGCCTACGGTGCCGCCGGCGATCAGATGATGGGCCCGGCCGAGATCCGCGCCCTGATGGCCGACATCAGCCGCGGTGGGCGACTGAACCTGATCTGGGACAGTGACGCCATGCACCAGCGTGCCGAGGTGCGTCTGGCCTTTCTTGCGATTCAATGCTGTGAAACCGCCCTGCCCTATGGTGGCACCATTACGATCAGCGAAGACAACGGTTGGTATGTTGATGGCATGGCCAGCAAAATCAACCACGACGACGCGCTTTGGGCCAATCTGTCCAAGCCAGGGCACAATGACGATGTCACACCGGCACAGGTGCAATTTGCCCTGTTGCCCCATATCGCATCCGAGCTGGGCCGTAGCGTGCAAACATCCCATACCAGCGAAAGCGTGAGCATCCGGTTTTAGCCGCGCACAGATCCTTCACCGCGGACCAGGTATTTGAAACTGGTCAGTTGCGCCGCGCCCACTGGACCACGCGCATGCATTTTGCCCGTGGCGATGCCGATCTCGGCGCCCATGCCAAACTCACCACCATCGGCAAACTGGGTCGAGGCATTGTGCATCAAGATCGCGCTGTCCAATTGCTGAAAGAACAAGGCGGCCTGCTCGGCGTCTTCGCTCAGAATGCAATCGGTGTGGTTCGAACCATAGCGGCGGATATGGGCAATCGCATCTTCGGTTGAGGCCACGGTTTTGGCGGCGATGATCATATCAAGAAACTCTTGCCCCCAATCTGCCTCACCCGCTTGCGTGGTGCCGTTCTGCGCCAAATCAGCATCTGCGCGCACCTCGACCCCGGCGGCCAGCAACGCCGCAATCACGTCGCGCCCAATTGTGTCCGCGACATCGCGGTGGATCAGCAAACATTCAGCCGCCCCGCAAATCCCGGTGCGCCGGGTCTTGGCGTTCAACACCACATCCAACGTCTTTTGCAAGTCAGCGGCGCGGTCCACATAGATGTGAACGATGCCTTCCAGATGGGCAAAGACCGGCACGCGCGCCTCGGACTGCACCAACCCAACCAGCCCTTTGCCGCCGCGTGGCACAATCACGTCCACAGTGTCGGTCATCGTCAAAAGCCGCGACACCGCCGCCCGGTCGCGGGTGGGCACACGTTGGATCGCGTCCGGCGGCAGATCGCCGGCGCGCAGCCCTGCCACCAAAGCTGCGTGGATCGCACCTGCCGAGTGGAAACTTTCGGACCCGCCCCGCAAGATCACCGCATTGCCGGATTTCAAGCACAGCGCGCCAGCATCCGCCGTCACATTGGGGCGGCTTGCGTAGATCCCTCCGATCACCCCCAGCGGCGTGCGCACGCGCTGGATGTGCAGCCCCGAAGGTTGCTCCCAATCGGCCAGCACTTCGCCCACCGGATCGTTTTGCGCCGCAACAGCGCGCACGCCCGCAACCATGGCCGCAATGCGCGGCTCGTCCAGCATCAACCGGTCCATCATCGCGTCGCTCAGGCCTTTGGCGCGGCCAAACTCGAGATCCTTGGCGTTGGCCGCAATGATATCCGCGCGCGTGTCCCACATCGCATCAGCCGCGGCCTCAAGCGCGCGGGTCTTTTGCGCCGCACTGGCAAAGCCGAGCACCTGCGAAGCGGCTTTGGCGCGCTGGCCCAGATCATCCATCATCGCATCAATCGAGTCGAAATCTTTCATCACAGCCTCCAATTGCCCTCTTGCCCGTGCCTATAACGCCATATCATCGCGGTGAATAAAAGCCGCGCGACCGGGATAGCCCAGCAGCGGTTCGATCTGCGATGATTTATGGCCTTTGATTTTCTCCGCTTCAACAGCGGTGTATCGGCTTAGACCCTGCCCCAGCGCGTGCCCGTCCTGATCGACAATCGCAACTGGATCACCGCGCCCGAAAGCGCCCGACACCGCCACAATACCCGCAGGCAGCAGGCTTTTGCCATTGCTCAGCGCGCGCGCCGCGCCAGCGTCGATGGAGATGCGCCCCCGCGGTTTCATCGCCGAAATCCAGCGTTTGCGCGCGGCCTGTGGATCAAGCTGGGCGCCAAACCAGGTGCTGGGCGCACCGTTTTCCAGCCCTTGCAATGGGTTCAGGCGCGCACCGTGGGTGATCGCCATAGCACAGCCCGCCGCCGTTGCGGTTTTGGCCGCCATCACCTTGGTTTTCATCCCGCCTTTGGACAGCCCCGATCCGGCATCGCCCGCCATCGCCTCAATCTGGGGCGTGATGTCATCGATCTGGTCATACCGTTGTGCGGTGGCATCATTGGCCGGATTGGCGCTGTAAAACCCATCCACATCCGACAACAAAATCAACTGATCAGCACCCACCGTCACCGCCACCTGTGCGGCCAGACGGTCATTGTCGCCATAGCGGATTTCATCCGTCGCGATGGTGTCGTTTTCGTTCACAATCGGCACCACACCCAGCGACAGCAGCATCTCAAGCGTGGCGCGCGAATTCAGGTAACGGCGCCGGTCCGCGCTGTCCTCGAGAGTGACAAGCACCTGCGCGGTGGTGATGGCATGGGGCGCCAGCGCCTCTTCGTAAGCACGCGCCAGGCGGATTTGCCCAACGGCGGCGGCGGCCTGGGATTGCTCGAGCGCCAACTCACATGTGGGCAGCGACAACACTCCTCGCCCCAGCGCAATCGAGCCCGACGACACCAAAATCACGTCGATCCCATGTGATTTCAACCACGCCACATCCGCCGCCAAAGACAACAACCATTCCTGACGCAACGCCCCCGTGCTACGATCAACCAACAACGCCGAACCGATCTTGACGACCAGCCGTTTGGCCTGGATCAGGGACGCCATGCGTCCACCTGTTGGGCGGGAGCCTGACGCACGCGGTCATCATCAATGTTGCGCCGCAACGTGCGCAAAACCTCTGTTACGCCGGCCTTGCTGACGCCCGACATCGTCATAACCGGCCCGCCGCTGGCCTGTTCCAATGCAGAGGTTGCTTCGGCCAGTTCTTCCGCGTCCAGTGCGTCGATTTTGTTCAAAACAGTGACGCGGGGTTTGTCGGCCAGCGCGCCGCCGTAAGCTTCGAGTTCAGTGATGATGGTCTGGTAATCCTCGGCCACCGTTTCCGATGTGCAATCAACCAGATGCAACAACACCGCGCACCGTTCCACATGGCCCAAGAACCGATCGCCAATGCCGCGCCCTTCATGGGCGCCCGCAATCAGGCCGGGGATATCAGCGATGACAAATTCCACCTCGTCCACGCCGACCACGCCCAGATTGGGGTGCAACGTGGTGAACGGGTAATCGGCGATCTTGGGGCGCGCGTTGGATGTGGCGGCCAGAAACGTGGATTTGCCCGCATTGGGCAGCCCCAGCAAGCCCACATCCGCAATCAGCTTGAGGCGCAGCCACAGGGTTCTTTCGACCCCTTCCTGCCCGGGATTGGCGCGGCGCGGGGCCTGGTTGGTCGAGGATTTGAAATGCAGGTTGCCAAATCCGCCATTGCCACCATGGGCCAGTTCCACGCGCTGACCGACTTCGGTGATATCG
Organism: Sedimentitalea sp.; assembly: GCA_045105075.1. Lineage (GTDB taxonomy): Bacteria > Pseudomonadota > Alphaproteobacteria > Rhodobacterales > Rhodobacteraceae > JBGCDD01. The sequence goes on from JBGCDD010000140.1 coordinate 9,717, forward strand.
GCAATCACGGTTTCCTGATCTTCGTCCAGAATTTCTGTCCCCACGGGGACACGCAGAATGATATCAGCGCCATCCTTGCCGGTGCGCTGTTTGCCCATGCCCGGCTGGCCGGATTTGGCAAAGAAATGCTGCTGATAGCGGAAATCGATCAGCGTGTTCAGCCCGTCGACGGCCTCGGCCCAGACCGAACCGCCATTGCCCCCATCACCGCCATCGGGGCCACCATATTCGATGTATTTTTCGCGCCGGAAGCTGACACAACCACCGCCACCCCCGCCCGAGCGGATATAGACCTTTGCGAGATCGAGAAATTTCATGTGCAGTCCCTCGTGCAAAGGTGGGCTATCGCCCGTTAGTGTTTTCGGCTGTACGTCCAGGTGGGCACCGTGGCATCCCGGGCCAGAGAATAGCTCTCTGCATCCCCCAGATATTCGAAACCGCAGTGAATGAGAACACGCGCCGAGGCCGGATTGTCCTGAAAAACGGAGGCGAACATGTTGGCGTGGCCCAGCGGATTGGCCTCCACCAGCGCTTTGACCGCCTGCGAGGCCAGGCCCGTGTTCCAATAGATCGGCGCCACCCAATAGCCGACTTCGGACTGGTTGCGGTCCATCCGTTGCAGGCTGATCAGCCCCATCATTTCAGAGCCGCCGGATTTGGTGGCATCCATCGCCCACGCGTCATAATCGCGATCTTCGGACATGGAGCGAGACACAAAACTTTCGGTCGCGCCGGGCGGCAGAGGGTGCGGGATCGATATGGTCATTTTGGCCACGCGCGCGTCACTGGCATAAAGCTCGATCAGCCCCATGTCCGAGCGGCGCAACGGGCGCAGATCAAACCGGTCAGTTTCAACCACAGGCTGATTAATAATCGCATCCAGTTTCATGTGTGTGTCCCTCCTGCGAACAGCACAAAAAGCACCGACAGCACGGTGAGTGCGGCCAATGTTCCCATCAGGTAAGCCTCGGCCGGGGTTCCTGCAACGGTGCGCGCAATCCGGTCGCCTGCAAAGGTCCAGACCGGATGCAGCAAAAGCTGGCACACCAGCAAGATCGCCGCGATGGTTGCGGTGGCTTCGATGGTCGAGGTGCCCAAGGCGACAAAACCGGTGAACCCGGCCACAATCATCGCCCAGGCCTTGGGATTGAGCGGGTGAACAATCAGCCCGGCCATAAAGCCCGGCGCATTGCCGCCGCCGCCTTCAACGTTCAGCCGCAAATTCGCGACTTTCCAGGCCAACCAGCAAATATAAGCCGCCGAAACCCATTTCAGTGTTTCAAACACCCACGGCGCGCGCGCGGCCAGTTCCATCAGCCCGAATCCCACCGGCCAGATCACCAGCTGTTTGCCAAGCGCGACACCCAGCATGAACGGCAAAGCATTGCGGAACCCATAACGCGCACCAGTGGCCAGCAACGCCATATTGGCCGGCCCCGGAGTGCCGATCTGAGAGGCGGCAAAAACCGCAAAGCTGGCGACGGCAACACTCATCAAAAACCTCGGATGCGTGAAACGAAAAAAGGGACCGGCGGTATCGCCGATCCCCCTGAATTTTGTCTTAACCTTCGGGAACGGCTTACTCTGCGGCCTCCGCCGCCGGCAGGACCGAAATAAAGGTGCGGCCCTTCAGGCCTTTGTGGAAGGTCACGTGGCCCTCTTCGGTGGCAAAGATCGTGTGATCCTTGCCCAGGCCAACGCCCTCGCCCGGCCAAAACTTGGTGCCGCGCTGACGAACGATGATATTGCCTGGAATGGCAACCTGACCGCCGTACAGTTTAACGCCAAGACGGCGTCCTGCGGAGTCGCGACCGTTACGGGAGGAACCGCCTGCTTTTTTATGTGCCATTGGATCTTACTCCTGTTCTGCGGCGAACCCTGCCGCCTGTTCCAGCCAGTTATCACGTTCGATACGGCCTTTGAAGGACAATTGATTGTCCATATAGGCGATCTCGTCGGCGTTCCATGCGGCGACCTGATCAAAGTGGAACACGCCGTTGTCATGCAACAGCCCTTCCAGTTTGGGGCCAACGCCGGAAATCCGCTTGAGATCGTCTGGCTGTCCGCCGCGCGCTTCGCTCAGCAGGTTGGCGGGCTTGGTGCCGTCGCCTGCGGGCGCTGCTTCGGTTTTGGCTTCTGCTTTTGGCTCGGCTTTGGCTTTCGGGGCTGGCTTTGCTTTGGCTTTGGCGGCAGGCTTGGTTGCGGCAGCAGCGGCCACAGCAACGGCGCTGACCGATCCGGCGCCAACAGCGGCTTTGATCCCGCTTGCATCTGCGCCCGAGGCCAGAATCTCGGTCACTTTGATCAATGTCAGCTTCTGACGGTGACCTTTGGTGCGCTTGGAGGAGTGCTTACGACGGCGTTTGACGAAATGGATGACCTTTTCGCCTTTGATCTGATCGACCACTTCGGCCTGAACGCCGGCACCTTCGATGAAAGGCGCGCCGACAACGGGGCTATCGCCACCCAGCATCAGAACGTCGTTGAATTGGATTGTTTCGCCAGCATCTGCAGCCAGTTTTTCAACACGGAGCATATCGCCCGATTGAACTTTGTACTGCTTGCCACCGGTCTTGAGGACCGCAAACATCGTGTCTTCCTTTGTTTTACCGCGCCCTGTGGTCCCCGTTTCGGGAGTTCATCGGCCCTTGGGCCACCTCGGACAGCGCGCCCCGTTTGGGACGTCATGAATAATAGCCCGAAACAGGATCACACCTGCCGGGTGCGCGGCTTATGAGCGGATCATGCGGGCAAGTCAAGCCTTAGGGCGCAGGCTCGGGTGTCAAAAAATCTTCCAGCACCGCGCGCAGGCTTGGCGGGATCACCGCGCCCTTGCGGGTGTCCAGATCGAGACACACCGATTGCCACAGCGAGCGGAACACAAGCTGGTCGCCACCGCGCCAGATTTCATTGCGAAACACCGCCGACTTGGTGCCAATGCGCGCGACATCCGTGCGCACAGACAGGGTTTCGCCCAGCAGAACTTCGGCCAGAAAGCTGCTTTCCATCTGCACCACCGCAAAAGACAGCCGCACGCCATCGCGCGTCTCTCCGGGCGGCCAACCCATCGTGGTTTGCATCGCAAAACCGTTTTCGTTGCTGAGGCTGATGTAACGCGCCACATTCATATGCCCCAGCGCATCGCAATCTGATGCGGTGACAGTGATGTCTAATGTCTGTTGGCGCGCCATTGAGCTGTCCTGTAAAACCTTTTCTTAGGATACAGCGTCTAGACAGGGGCGCAAGCTGGGGTGCGACATGTGGTATACATTTGTATACTGCACTTTATTGCATGCCTTAACTGCGCTAAACCGCGCCAAGACCAATTTGTTGTATCAAAAGGCCCCGCTCTCATGACCAAGATCAAGGTGGACAACCCCGTTGTCGAACTCGACGGCGATGAAATGACCCGCATCATATGGGATTTCATCAAGAAAAAGCTGATCCTGCCCTATCTCGACATTGATCTGAAATATTACGATCTGGGCATGCAGGCGCGAGACGACACCGACGATCAGATCACAATTGATGCCGCCCATGCGATCAAAGAGTTTGGCGTTGGCGTGAAATGCGCCACGATCACCCCGGACGAGGCGCGGGTTGAGGAGTTTGGCCTAAAGAAGATGTGGCGCAGCCCCAATGGCACCATCCGCAATATTCTGGGCGGGGTGATTTTCCGCCAGCCGATCATCTGCAAAAACGTCCCGCGCCTGGTGCCCGGTTGGACACGCCCGATTGTGGTGGGCCGTCATGCTTACGGCGATCAGTACCGCGCCACCGATTTCAAATTCCCCGGTGCCGGCAAGCTGAGCCTGAAGTTCACCGGCGAAGACGGTCAGGTGATCGAACACGAGGTGTTTGATGCCCCAGATGCGGGCGTCGTGATGGCGATGTACAATCTGGACAAGTCGATCATCGATTTCGCGCGCGCGTCGCTGAATTATGGTCTGAACCTGGGTTGGCCGGTGTACCTGAGCACCAAGAACACCATCCTGAAACAATATGACGGGCGGTTCCTCGAGTTGTTTCAGCACATTTACGAGACCGAGTTTGAGGACAAACTCAAGAAAGCCGGCATTCAATACGAACACCGGCTGATTGACGACATGGTCGCCTGCGCGATGAAGTGGAACGGCGGTTATGTCTGGGCCTGCAAGAATTATGACGGCGATGTGCAATCAGATACGGTGGCCCAGGGGTTCGGCTCGCTCGGGCTGATGACATCGGTGCTGATGACACCCGATGGCCAGACGGTCGAGGCAGAGGCAGCCCATGGCACTGTCACACGACACTATCGCCAGCATCAAAAGGGCGAGGCGACCAGCACCAACTCGATCGCGTCGATCTATGCCTGGACCGGCGGGCTGAAACATCGCGCCAAGCTGGATGACAACGCCAAACTGGCCGAATTTGCCGAAACGTTGGACAAGGTGATCGTCGACACGGTTGAGGCCGGGTTCATGACCAAAGACCTCGCGCTGCTCGTCGGGCCAAATCAGCGCTGGTTGACCACCGAAGGCTTTCTAGAAAAGATTGACGAGAACCTGAACGCCGCACTGGCCGGGTAAGTCAACATCGGGTCAGCGCCAGCGCTGACCCATTTTCATTTTGCATTTCCTCTGGCTTTCTGCGCCGCAGCACGCTATGCGCGCGGCAACTCCCGCACAAAGGCTGACCTCATGGACCTGCGCAACATCGCAATTATCGCTCACGTTGACCACGGCAAGACCACGTTGGTGGACGAATTGCTCAAGCAATCGGGCACCTACCGCGAAAACCAAGCAACCACCGAACGCGCGATGGACAGCAACGATCTGGAACGCGAGCGCGGCATCACGATCCTGGCCAAAGCCACCAGCGTGGAATGGAACGGTATTCGCATCAACATCGTCGACACCCCCGGCCACGCCGATTTCGGTGGTGAGGTTGAACGCATTCTGTCCATGGTCGAGGGTGTCGTGCTGTTGGTGGATGCCGCCGAAGGGACGATGCCGCAGACCAAATCCGTGACCTCCAAGGCGCTTGCGCTGGGGTTGCGTCCGATTGTGGTGCTGAACAAAGTCGACAAACCCGACGCCGAACCAGACCGCGCACTGGACGAATGTTTTGACCTGTTTGCCAACTTGGGCGCAGATGATGATCAGCT
>JBGCDD010000141.1:0-5549 GCA_045105075.1 Sedimentitalea sp.
GCTGGTATTCGCATCTTTTCCCATCGGCGCCGATGTCGGCAAACATTGGGCTACTGAATGGCCCGACCCTGATGTGCGTTGGCTTGATCATCAAGGTGTCTGGAAAACGTCGGGGTCTTATTGGTCAATTCCCTGACCAAACAGGTTTCTGTTTGGATAGAAAGGCTTCCATCCCGATCTTAAAGTCATCACTCATGTAGCAAGACAAGATCAGATCCGAATCGTCCACTGCGTTGGCCGCGCGCGTGCGCCGCATCGCCTCTTTGGTGGCACGCAAGGTGAGTGGCGCCATCGATCCAACATGAGAGGCCAGTTCGCCGGCGCGCGCCAGCAAAGTGATCTCGTCTTCCAGCACTTCGCTGATCAGGCCAATGGCCAGCGCTTCCTCGGCTTCGATCAAGCGGGCGGTGAAGATTAGCTGGCGCACGCGCCCTGCCCCGATCAGCTCGGACAAGCGCGCCAGATTGGCCGCCGCCAGACAGTTGCCCAAGGTGCGCGCGATGGGAAAGCCATACTTCAGCCGGGCCGAGGCGATACGGATGTCACAGGCCGCCGCGATCGACCCGCCGCCGCCGGTACAGGCGCCATGGATCGCCGCGATGGTGGGCAGCGGGCAGCGTTCAACCGCGTCCAGCACCACGTCGATGTTGCGTTCATACTCCAGCGCGTCGGCCTCGGTATCAAAAGCGCGGAACTGGGTCATATCGGTGCCCGCCGCAAAGGCCTTGCCCCCTGCCCCCGAAATCACCACCGCGCGCACGCTGCCATCGGTGGGCACGGTGCGGCACAGCTCGGCCAGGCGGTTATACATGTCAAAGGTCAGCGCATTGCGCGCGGCGGGCCGGTTGAAGGTGATCCACAGCGTGCCGTCGCGCAACGCGTCGGTGATTTCGGGCTCGCTCATCGGTAAAAATACTCCACCAGGAACATCGGAACGGACGGCACATATGTACACAGCATGAGTACCGCCAGCAACACGGCAACGAACCAGATGTTGACCTTGGACACCTCCCAGATGTTGGCGCGCGCCACCGAACAGGCGGTGATCAGCACCGAGGCAACTGGCGGTGTTTGTTGTCCGATGGCCAGGTTCAGCGTGACCACCAAGCCAAAATGCACCGGGTCAATTCCGGCCGCTGTGATCAGCGGAATGACAATCGGGATCACCAGAATAATCGCAGCTGCGGAATGCAAAAAGAACCCGATGACCAGGAAAAAGAAATTCAGGATCAACAGAATGGCCCATTGCTGAGTGGTGATCGACAGAATGCTTTCGGCCAGTTGCTGCGGGATCTGGGCGCGGGTCAGAAAACCGCCCATCAGCACGGAGGCGGCGACCAGCAACATCACCACGGCTGTTTGAATGCCACCGTCCAGCATCGCGCGGCGCAGATGGCTGATGTCGAGGTTTTTGTAAAACGCTGACACGACCAAGGCGGCCAGAACCGCAAGACCCGCCGCTTCGGTGGCGGTGACAAAGCCGCCGAAAATGCCGCCCAGAATGATCACCGGCAGGGTGAAAGCTGGCAACGCATCGACAAATGTTTCGCGCAGACGGGCCAGATTGAACGCGGCCTCGGTTGGGAAATTATAGCGTTTTGCAAAGAGATAGGCGACGACCATCAAACCTGTCGCACCAAGCAGCCCAGGCACGATACCGGCGACAAACAACTGTTCGACCGACGTGTTGGCCGAGGCCGCGTAAAGGATCATCGGGATCGACGGTGGGATAATAATGGCCAGCGACGCAGACGATGATGTGACCGCTGCGGAAAATTCCTTGCTGTAGCCGCGTTTCTTCATCTGCGGGATCAGGATCGAGCCCATCGCCGCCACATCTGCCACCGCAGAGCCCGAGATTTCGGCGAAGAACAGCGACACGCCGATGTTGACCATGGCCAGCCCGCCCCGGATGAAACCGATGATCGCGCTGACGAAATTGATCAGACGGTCGGTGATGCCCCCGGCATTCATGATCGCACCGGCCAGCACAAACATCGGGATCGCGATGAGTGAAAACTTGGTCGATCCGTCATACATATCCAGCGCGATGGTCACCAGGCTGTCGGCGCCTTCGGTGACCAGCAAGCCAATCACACCGCACATGGCCAAGGCCACAGCGATGGGCACGTTGATGCAAATCATCAACAGCAAAGCGGCGAAAATAGCGGCGATCAGCATCAGACGCGGTCCTTGTTCTTTTCGAGCTCGCTTTCGACCTCTTCTTCGATCTCGGCGTGTTCAAGCGACACACCTGCAGCGGTGATTTTTAGATAGGCAGGCAGGCTGAGCAATTGGCAAGCCATAAACAAAATAGCGCCAATTGGGATCACCGATTGGGTCAGTTGCACGGGCACCCAGGTCAGGGAAATCAACGTGTCGCCTTCCAGCACTTCCAGCACCTGCAGGCCGGCACGCGCCATCAAAAAGAAGAATGTCAGCACGATAAGTTCGCCAACCACCAAAGCGGCAACCCGGAATTTCTGCGGCATCGTCAGCAGCACGGTGTCAAAGCCTATATGGCGGCGGTGCAGCGCGGCCAAGGCCGATCCGTAATAGGTGATCCAGGCCAGCATGATGGCCGCCACCTCGTCATACCACGAAAAGCTCTGCCCCATCAGGCGGGCAATCACAGCCAATGTGACAATCACGGTCAGCAGCACCATCAGGCTGATCGTGATCCATTCCAGAACCCAGCTGATCAGCCGATTGAGCCGCGACAGCGTGGGAAAGGCGTCGTTTTCCATAGCAGTGATGACCTGTTGCGTGTCGGGCAAAAACCCCGCGTCCATTTGGCGGACGCGGGATGCTTCAAGGGTGTGTTTTTAAAGGAAGACCCGACGCCAGATTTGGTTTGGCGCCGGTGCTTGGATCAGCCGGATTTGCCCAGGCCAAGAACCGTGTCGATCATTTGCTGACCGCCTTCAACCTCGTCGGCGAACTGCTTGTAGATCGGCTTGGAGGCTTCGATGAATGCCGCTTTGTCAGCCGTGTTCACGGCCACTCCGGCGTCTTCAATGACTTTCAAAAGGCTGGCTTCCAGCTCGGCGGCCTTTTCATAGGTAAAGTCCTGGGTCTGGTTGGCGCAATCGGTCAAACCGGCCTGCACATCGGCGGGCAACTTGTCGAACTGCTTTTTGGACGCCAGAATATAGGCCGGCGTGTACACATGCCCGGTGATCGAAAGGTACTTCTGCACTTCCTGAAACTTGGCTGATGCAATCTGCGCGTAGGGGTTTTCCTGTCCGTCCATCACACCGGTTTGCAGCGCAGTGAACACATCGGAAAATGCCATCGGCGTTGGGTTGGCGCCGTATTCGCGGAACATTTTCAGCCGCCAGACACCGTTGGGCGTGCGCAGCTTGATACCTTTAAGATCGCCGGGCACATTCACCGGGCGCACATTGTTGGTGATGTTGCGAAAGCCGTTCTCGGCCAATCCGACGATGTGATAGCCGTTGGCATGCGCGGCGGCCTGGAACGTGTCCATCATCTCGCCCTGAACGCGGCGCATGTGGTCGCGATCTGAAATGATGTAGGGCATCTCAAAGATACCAAATGCGTCATCCACCGAGGACATCACCGAGGATGGCAGCGAGAATTGCACCTGGTTCAGCTTCAGCTTTTGCAGCAGTTCCTTGTCTTTGCCCAGCTGGGACGAGCCAAAGGTCTGCACGTCGACCTTGCCCGCCATCCCGGAATTCACGCATTCCGCAAAGTTGTTCACCGAGGCTTCAAACAGCGAACCGGGCTTGCCGACGTGGCCAAACTTCATGGTCAAATCTGCAGCTGACGCACCGGATGCCATGCCAAAAAACGCGGTTGCTGCCAGCAGTTTTGCGACGATCTTCATGATTTTCTCCTCCCAGAGAGTGGTTTTTTGCGTATCGCCCGTTTTGGGGCGCTGGTTTTAGGCAAGCGCGCTCATTGCCGCCTGCACCCCACCCTCCCGGTGGGGGATATTCGCTTTTTTTAGGCCCATTTCGACACCGGCCAACGTGCCCACCAACATCAGATCGTTGAAGTCGCCCAGATGGCCAATGCGGAACACCTTGTCGGCCACCTTAGACAATCCGTTGCCCAAAGAAATATCAAAATGTTCTAACGTGCTGGCGCGAAAGCCATCGGCGCTGTGACCGTCAGGCATTTTCACCGCCGTCAGCACACCACTTTCTTGCCCTTGGCTGGAACACAGCACCTCAAGCCCCCAAGCCCGCACCGCCGCGCGGGCGGCTTGGCCATGCCGGGCGTGGCGGGCAAAGACCTCGTCCAGGCCCTCTTCGTGCAGCATATCAATGGCTTCGTTCAGCCCATAAAGCAGATTGGTGCCGGGGGTATAAGGGAAATACCCGGTCTTGTTGGGCCCCACCATGTCCGCCCAATCCCAGTAAGAGCGCTGTAATTTCGCCGCGCTATTGGCCGCCATTGCCTTGGCGCTGGCCGCATTGAACGACAACCCCGGCGGCAACATCAGCCCCTTTTGCGAACCCGACACCGTGACATCTACGCCCCAGGCATCATGTTGATAGTCAATCGAGGCGAGGCCTGAAATCGTATCAACCATGAACAAGGCTGGATGACCCGCCGCATCGATGGCCTTGCGCACGGCTGCAATCGGCGACATTGACCCGGTCGAGGTTTCGTTGTGCACCACGCAAACCGCTTTGATCTCATGGCCTTTGTCTTCCGCCAGATAGGCCTCGATCTGGTCAGGGTCGGCCCCGCCGCGCCAATCGCCTTCGATGAATTCTGCGTTCAACCCCAGCTTGTCGGCCAACTTCTTCCACATTGTCGCAAAATGGCCGGTCTCAAACATCAAAACACGGTCGCCGGGCGACAGCGTGTTGACCAGCGCGGCCTCCCACGCGCCCGTCCCCGAGGCCGGATAGATGAACACGTGCTGATCGGTTTTGAAAATCGTTTTCAACCCCTCAAGCGCGCGCAATCCGACCTTGGCGAAATCCGGACCGCGATGGTCGATGGTCTGTTGTGAAATGGCGCTGAGCACCCGGTCGGGCACTGCACTTGGCCCGGGAATCTGCAAAAAATGACGACCCGCTTTTCTCATGACACTCCAGTCCCTCCCCAGACCGATGTGGTGTGCCCGCAACGTGATGGCGGACTTTTTGGTTGCCCAAACGTAATTTTGAATTCATAATTTAGTCAACCAAAATAGTTTCACCGCCCTTGCGCACTGCATTGGATCAACCATGTCTGAGCTGTCCGAAATCCTTTCTAAACGCGTTCATGGCGACGTGATGTTTGATCGTTTTTCGCGCGGGCGCTATGCCACCGATGCCTCGCTTTATCAGATGATGCCGTTGGGCGTTTTGGCACCCAAATCCGAAGACGACATCCGCGCGGCGATCGATATCGCAGGCACGCAAAACGTTCCAATCCTGGCGCGTGGTGGTGGGACGTCACAATGTGGCCAGACCGTCAACGAAGCCTTGGTTCTGGATAACACGCTGTATTTCAACGATATCCTCGAGCTGGACGTGGAAAATCAACGTTGCGTGGTGCGCCCCGGTATCGTGCTGGACGATCTG